>CAZKTW010000032.1:0-22110 GCA_964555775.1 uncultured Bifidobacteriaceae bacterium
TTTGGCGGCGGCGTCATCAACGATTTCGCGTTCACCTTCCTCATCGGCATTCTCACCGGCACCTATTCGAGCATCTACATTGCCAGCGCGCTGGTGCTCTGGTTGCACAAGGGAGAACGCCCGGCCATTGGCGCCTCGCAGGTGACGATGCAAAACACGAACCCGGCGTCAGCGCGCGTCTGACGCTGCCCAACGATGCTGGGTATTGTCGAAATTACGCCTTGGCATTGGGCGGGCTTCATCCTTTGCGTGCTGTTCTTCCTCGCGCTCGACCTGGGCCTGTTTCATCGCCATGCGCGCGCGGTCAAATTCAGGGAAGCCGCCGCCTGGAGCGCGTTGTGGTTCATCCTGGCCATGGCCTTTGCCGGAGTCATGTTCGCCTGGCGCGGTCGTGAAGAGGCCACTCAATTCACCACCGGTTACATCATCGAACTGTCGCTCTCGATGGACAACGTCTTTGTCATCGCGCTCATCTTCGCGTTTTTTCGGGTGCCGTCACAATATCAGCATCGCGTCCTCTTCTGGGGTATTCTGGGTGCGCTGCTGATGCGCGGCGTGATGATCGCCGCCGGTGCGGCGCTGGTCCAGCGTGTCCAATGGACGCTCTATCTGTTCGGCGCGTTCCTCGTCCTCACCGGCATCAAGATGCTTTTTGCCAAGGATGTGGGGGTGCATCCCGAAAAAAATGTCCTGGTTCGCATGGCGCGAAAATTCTTTCCCGTCACCACCGAGCTGCAGGGCCAGAAATTCCTGGCCCGAATTGACGGCCGCCGTCTGCTCACGCCCCTGGCGCTGGTGTTGCTGGTGGTCGAGACGACCGACCTGATTTTCGCGCTCGATTCCATTCCCGCCATTTTCGCCGTTACCACCAAACCGTTCATCGTTTTCACCTCGAATGTTTTTGCCATCCTCGGCCTCCGTTCGCTGTATTTCCTCCTCGCCGGGGCCATCGGTTATTTCCGTTATCTGAAGGTCGGCCTGTCGGTCGTGCTGGTGTTTATCGGCGTAAAAATGCTAATCGACCCGCATGGCGAGGAGCCGAAACAATTCCAGATCGAAATCCCGACGGGCGTTTCGTTGATGACCGTCGCCACGATCATTTTGATTGCCATTGTGCTGTCCATCATGGTTGCCGAACGGGAGAAACGCACCGGCAAGGCCAAGGCGCCAAAACCCTGAGCGATGATGAAATTTCGCTGGTCGCTTGCTCCGCCCCAGCCGCTGCTCGCCGGCCAGTTGGCGGTGCAACTCAAAATTTCACCCTTGCTCGCCCAATGCCTGCTCAATCGGGGCCTCAGCGAACGGGCTGGCATCGAAACCTTTCTTTCGCCCCGCCTCAAAAATCTTGCCGACCCGTTTCTATTGCCCAACATGGCCGCCGCGGTCGATCGCCTGCTCCTTGCCCATGAACATAATGAGCCCCTGGTCATCTTTGGGGATTACGACGTGGATGGGGTCTCCTCCACCGCGTTGTTGCTCGAGGTTTTGCGCCCGCTCGGCTGGCAGGTGGATTATTACCTGCCGCATCGCCTGGACGAAGGCTACGGACTCAGCGCGGATGGCGTCGAGAATTGTCTCAAAAAGTTTCCGGTAAAATTACTGCTGGCCGTGGATTGCGGCTCGACCGCCGTGGAAACCATCCAACAACTGCGTTCACGAGGCGTGGACGTCATCGTCCTCGACCACCATCAGGTTTCATCTCCCGCTCCCGATGCGGTCGCACTCGTCAATCCGCAACTTCAAAGCAGGGCAGGCGTCTCGCCTGCCCCGGACAGGCGAGACGCCTGTCCAGCTTTCACTGAACTTTGCTCCGCCGGGCTCGCGTTTAAACTCGCCCATGCGCTCATCAAGCGCGGACGCGAGACCGGCCTGCCCGGTGCGGCGGAATTTGATTTGCGACCGCTGCTGGACCTGGTGGCGCTGGGCACGATCGCCGATCTTGTGCCGTTGACTGGCGAAAATCGCATCCTGGTTTCCACCGGGTTGCAGCGGCTCAGTACGACCCTGAGGCCGGGCCTGATCGCGCTCAAACAGGTTGCGCAATGTCCGCCCGTTCTCGGAGCTTATGAAGTCGGCTTTCAACTGGGGCCGCGACTGAATGCCGCCGGCCGGCTCGAAACCGCCGGAGAATCGTTGCAGTTGTTGCTGGCACGGGATCCCGCCGTGGCGATGCCGCTGGCGGAAAGTCTTGATTCGCGAAATCGCGAGCGGCAAAAGATCGAACGAGGCATTGTGGAGGAGGTGGTCGGTGCGCTGAAAGCGAAGTTCGATCCAAAGACGGACTTTGTCATTGTTGAAGGACAACTGCTCTGGCACATCGGGGTGGTCGGCATTGTTGCATCGCGCGTGCTCCAGCAATTTTACCGGCCCACGATTATTCTGGGCGGTGAGGGCGGCGAATGGCGGGGTTCGGGCCGCAGCATCGCGGGGTTCGATCTGGCCGCCGCCCTGCGGGAGTGCGACGATTTGCTCGTGCGCCATGGCGGCCATGCGCTGGCAGCGGGCTTGAGCCTGCGACCGGAACGGTTGGACGCGTTTCGGCAACGGTTGAACGAACTGGCCCGGCGGGCGTTGACACCGGAGGATCTGCAGCCGTCCCTGCGCCTGGATGCGGAAACCGGCCTGCATGAAATGACTTTTGAAACGCTCGATGAACTGGCGGGTTTGAAACCCACCGGGCAGGGGAACCCGACGGTACAATTCTGCGCGCGCAACCTCACGCATCAACGCCCATTGCAGCGCATCGGCACGGAGAAACAGCACGTGAAAATGTGGGTGACGGATGGCGGGGTTACGCTCGAGGCCCTTTGGTGGAACGGCGGCGACAAATCCCTGCCGGCGGGCAAGTTCGACCTGGCGTTCGCCCCACAGACCAACGAATTCAACGGTCGCCGCACGGTGCAATTGAAGGTGCTTGATTGGCAGGCCACCGGCGGTTGAGACGTGGCTTGCCGGCGGGCGCCCAGCTTACGTTGGCGGCGATGCCTTGGGATCTGGAACTGTTGTTTCCGCGACCAGGGTCGTTTCGGATGAAGGCAGATTTGTAAAAAACACGGTCATGATGGTCGCAAACCAGGCCAGTAGTATGGGCAAAAGATATCGTCCGGCAACATCGTCGGTGGTGTACGCGATCACGTGGGACAGATTGGTGATGTTCACGAAACTGGAGAATACCAGACTGAAGGCAGCCAGGGCGCCGATCAGCATTGCCAGTGTCCAGATAACAACTTGACGGCGGGCGGGAACCGCAAACCAAAGTGCTGCCGTCATAAACAAACACACCCATGCCAGTCCGAGTGTGGTTTGGTTGAATAGCGACAAAAGACCGTCCCACCTGCCCGTCCAGTGAAGGCTCCCGGTCTCCCCGCTCCAACAGGCGAAATCAGGATTTACAAACAATCGGGCCAGCAGGACCAAAAAGAGCCCGGGCCAGTTTGAAAGCGTGTTGCCGGGATTTTGCAGCGCATAACCAGCCCAGCCCGATTCGAAGTGGAGTGTGGGTATCTGGGCGCGCAAGCAAACGAACGGAAGTGCGGCCAGAAAGCAAAATGCCGGTACTCGCCACGCAGGGAAGGACAGTTTCAAGGAGGGTCGCATGGAAGGTAACAGCAAGAGCCAGCCTCCCGCCAAGGCGAGAAATATAAAGCCCTCGAACTTGGCCATCGCCGCTCCAAATAAAAGTGTCAGTCCCAGGCCAAGCCGGCTTCGGTCCCGTGTTGCCAGCCAGAAGCCGCATTGCACGAAACCGAGGACGGTGAAAAAGATCATGGGCAGCGTGCCGCCTTCCATCTGGACGTATTTTTGGGTGGCAGGCAGCAACAGCAAACCCAGCAGCGCAACCGGAGGCGCCCAAAACCGGCTTTCCCCGCCGCGGCTCAACGAAACCAGCGCACCCATAAGAAACAGCAGCATCCAGGCAGGCCAGAACTTGGTGACAAACTCGTCCACATGTCCAAGCGAGTCGTACGTGGCGGCATGCAATGAAGGTACGAGGGTCGGATAATCGAGATGCGCTGCCGTCAGTCGTGGATTGGAAAACCATTGCACCAGTTCGTGTCCGGTATAGAGATGTATGATTTTCGCCTTGAGCGACCACCCCATCACCGCATCAAATTCAACGAGCCCCTGCAAGCCGGCCAGGCGGAAGAGAATCAGGAACACCAGCAGCCCCGGCAGCAGCAGGGCAATGGTCGCGGGGCGATGAATCATTCGCCGGCCACTGGCGGTAATCCCCGCCCAAAATATTCTGCGGTCATGCCAGATTTCCGCGGCGCTCCCCGCGGCCGCCGCCAGAAAGATCAGATGATATCCATGAAAGCCGCACAGTTTGAGGCACAGTGTGAGCGCGGCCACGATCATCATTCCCAGGCCCAGGGCACAGGCTAGCTGTTCCAGCAGTGGCATCTGGTTGCTCAACCCGGGGAATAAAGGGCGAAACAACCACATTCCGGCCAATGCGGTCAGCAGGGGAAGCAGAAAGGCCATGATGGCATCAGCGCCGGAGCCAAACCAATCCGGGGTGACCGGTTCCTTGATGGGAAATTCACGCCGTGGTCTGAGCAGTCTGAGGGTCAACGTATCATCCGGAGGATAATCCACCACCGCGTCATATCCATGGCCGAGAATTTCCTGGTCTGACCCCGCCGCCTGGCCCACAAAACCGTCCTTGGTCAACCGGGCCGGCTGATCCAGACTCACACCGACTTCACGTGGGAAGAGATAGTAGGCTGTAAAAAAATAATTCCCAATCCTGGTCTGATTGGTGGGACCAGTCATATTGGGTATGAAAACACGCGCATCCTTGGGCAGCACCAAATCGACGTACCGGCATAATCCGGAAGCCGGAACGATCATTTGGTCTCTTTTCACGATGTCGGAAACCTTGGCCAGTTGTCCGGCGCGGACATGGGATTGGTAAATGGACGAAATAATGTCATTATCTCTGGCGTTGCTTCGGCCGTGTTCAACCCATTCGCGAAGGGTTGCTTCCCGGTCGCGATGCAAAAACTGCCACGCCATCACAAGGCAAGTGAAGGTTACCAGGGACAGGCTGACCAGAAACCGACAACGGTTGCTCATGCAATTCAAAAACTCATGTTGGTTCACGCGGAGCGAGAAAACCAGTTCAATGTAAAAGTCTTGGCCCTTCCCTCGGGGGCAACGGCCGTCGTTACGGACACTGCCTTGGTGGTCCCGGTCGATATGGCGTGTCCCATTCTTAGAATTAGCTTGCATTGACTTTGGGAACGATTAAGCTGGCTGTGTCTGTTGGATAACTTGTCCTTCGAGGACTGGAAAATCTTCAGGTGAACGCGGTTCAGTGATGATTTGAGACCCGACGGTCGGGAACAGTCTGGAATAACGGTTAGTCTTGAACAGCAAATCATTAAATGAGCACGAAACTGTTTGTCGGAAATCTTTCCTTCAACACTACAGAAAATGACCTCCAGGAGGCGTTTGCCGCCCACGGCACGGTCGTCGAAGCCAACCTCATGATGGATCGGATGAGCGGCCGCTCCCGCGGTTTTGCTTTTGTCACCATGTCCACCCCGGAGGAGGCGCAAAAGGCCATCCAGGCCATGAACGGGGCAACCTTGGGCGAACGTCAGTTGACGGTGAACATCGCCCGGCCCAAAGAAGAGCGGCCGCACAGCGATCGCGGTCCGCGTCGTGACTTTGGCGGCGGTGGCGGCGGCGGAGGAGGAGGACGTCGGGAACGTTATTGACATACCGCATGCAATTTTGACCGGGGCGACGTTTCATAACAGGCGTCGCCCTGATTTTTGTGGACGTGTAGTCTTTCATCATGGAAGAGCATATACAAATCGAAGGGCGTATTTTGACCGTGCTGGCCGGGACGATGTTTCGCGTGGAACTGGACAACAAACATCTGGTGCTCGCGACCATCTCCGGCAAGATGCGCAAACGCTTTGTCCGGCTCACCGTCGGCGACCGCGTCAAGATGGAGATGTCGCAATACGACCTGAACAAGGCGCGCATCGTCTGGCGGTTGGGCTGAGAAGCAATTTGATTTCGTCCTGTCCGGCGCTTGCGCCCGCCGCGGACAATCTCCACTCTGCAAGGCTGTGAACAGCGCCATTCTCGTCGCCGCCGGCAAAGGCACCCGCATGGGCGCCGGGGTGGACAAATTATTTCTCGAGGTGGCCGGGCGCCCGGTCATGGCGCACACCTGGCAGCGGTTCGATGACGCAAAGTGCATCGGCGAAATCATTCTCGTCGTTCGCCAGGAAATGCAGGAAACCGTTTCCCAATTGACGGAAAAATATCATTTTCAAAAACCATTTCATATCGTTGTGGGTGGGGCGGAGCGTCAGGACTCGGTCTGGAATGGTTTGCAGGCGCTTTCGCCGGCCTCGGAAATCGTGGCGATCCAGGATGCCGCGCGGCCCTGCACCGACGGGGAGTTGATTGCCGCCACCGTCAAGGCGGCGGAAGAAAGCGGCGCGGCGGTGGCGGCCCAGCCGGTCACGGACACCCTCAAGGAGTCCGCCGACGGCCGGTTCATCCAACGCACGCTCGACCGGTCCAGGTTGTGGTCGGTACAAACCCCGCAAACGTTCCGGGTTGAAGTGATCCGCCGCGCGTTGACGGAAGTGCGTCGCCGCGGGCTGATTTTCACGGACGATACGGCGGCCTGCGAATTGATCGGGCAGCCGGTTCGCCTCGTTTCCAGCGTGGCGCCGAATCCCAAAGTCACGGTGGCGGGTGATTTGCCGCTGGTGGAGACCTTGTTGAACGGTCACGTTTGATGCGAGACGGCCGGCACTTCCGCCAGCTCAGCCGGAGGGACGCTTTGTGCTTTCGGAGCATTGCTCTACGCTCCGGTCAAGCAAAGCCGCAGGGTCTTTTGACTTGTGAGCGTGAGTTGTTGGAGTTCATGCTTTGGCATGTTTTCGGCCCAAAACAGCCTGAAGGCTGAACACCAACAGGTATCCCCACAAAACAAAAGACCCTGAGCCAAGCCGTCATCATCGTTTCCAAAAACTTGGTGTCCGGGCGCGATTGTGGTAGCTTGTTGCCCGCTTATGAAAAGACGTTTGATTTATGGATTGGTGGTTGTGGCGCTCGTGTTGAATCTGGCCGTGGGCGCGCGAATCTATCTCGGTTCGGCCCGGGCGGCGGGCAAGCAGGACGCGGTGTATCCAAACCTGGAATTATTTGCCGACGTGCTCGAAAAAGTGCGCAAGGAATATGTGGACGGCCGGGATATGACGTATCACGATCTTGTTTACTCATCGCTCAAGGGCATGGTCGATTCGCTGGATCCGCACAGCGAATTCATGGACGTGGATGATTACCAGCGGTTGCAGAACGACACCGAGGGACAATTCGGCGGGCTGGGGCTGGTGGTTTCAATGCGGGACGGATTTGTGACGATTGTCGCGCCCATGGAGGACACCCCGGGATTTCGCGCAGGAATTTTGTCCGGCGATCGCATCATCAAGATTGACGGCCAGAGCGCGGAAAAAATGTCATTGACGGATGTAGTAAAGCAATTGCGCGGCGAGCCGGGCACGCAGGTGAGGGTGACCATTCAGCGCGCGTCGTCGGACGTGGTGAAGAATTTCACGCTCACGCGGGCCGTCATCAAGATGGACATGGTCAAGGACATTGCCGGCCGCAAGGAATTTCCCCTGGGCGATGACAAAATCGGCTACGTCCGCATCACGGAGTTTGGCGATCAGACCGGGGAGGAACTGGAATCCGCCCTGAACAAACTGAAGGCCACCGGGATGAGGGCGTTGATCATTGATCTGCGTTGGAACCCCGGCGGCCTGCTGGATGAGGCGGTGGAGGTTTGCGGGAAATTTCTGCCCCACGGCCAGTTGATCGTCACCACCGAAGGACGCGATCCGGATCAGAATGCCATCCGTCGCGCCGACGGCCACGGCGATGAATTGAACGGGATGCCGGTGGTGGTGCTGGTCAATCTGGGCAGCGCCAGCGCGGCGGAAATTGTCACCGGGTGTTTGCAGGATCTGCACCGGGCCATCATTCTCGGCGAGAAAACGTTTGGCAAGGGGTCGGTCCAGAGCATATTTCCGCTCAGCGACGGCTCGGCGTTGAAACTCACGACGGCCAAATATTACACGCCCAGCCACAAGGTCATTCATCAGCATGGCATCACCCCGGACATTGAGGTGCCCATGTCCGAGGAGCAGGAAGCCGCCCTGTTGCTGAAGCGCGCGCCCGGTGGAATGGAATCGCTCAGCGAAGCCAACCGCGTCAGTATCGCCAGCCTACATGATCTTCAGATGGATCGGGCCGTGGATTTGCTCCGGGGCATTCTGCTTTACAATGTGCTTAACGATGGGGGATCGCCCAGGAATCCTGAAAAGATGGCGATCAAATGAAATGAGATCTCGGCAACCGGCGTGGTGGCTTTCGGCAGAAAGCCGAACGATTCAATTTTCCGAAGTGATGCGGCGGTCTGCCGACACGCCGCTACAATAAACATGACTCTTTTGGCCCTTGAAACTTCCTGCGATGAAACCAGTGCCGCGATCGTGCGCGAAGGCAGGGTTTTGTCCAATACGGTCGCCTCCCAGATCAAGCTCCACGCTGAATATGGCGGGGTGGTGCCGGAACTCGCCGCCCGGGAACACCTCCGAAACCTGATCCTGGTGGTTCAAACCGCATTGCGTGATGCGGGCGTGACCATGGAACAACTCGATGCCATCGCGGCCACGCAGGGGCCCGGATTGCCAATGGCGTTGCTGGTTGGATTCAAAGCGGCCCAGGCTGTTGCCTTTACCTTGCGGAAGCCCTTTGTGGGCATCAACCATCACGAAGCGCATTTGTATTCGCCATGGATTGTGGGTGATGACGGTGCCTTCGCCGCCAACTTTCCTGATTTTCAGCCGAATCTTTCGCTCATCGTCAGCGGCGGGCATACGATGCTCGTGCTGGTGGAATCGGAATTGAAACATCGGGTGCTCGGCTCGACGGCGGATGACGCGGCCGGCGAATGTTTTGACAAAACCGGCAAGCTGATGGGCTTGCCATATCCTGCCGGCCCGGAAATTGACCGGCTGGCAGAGCAGGGGAATCCCAAGGCGTTTGACTTCCCCCGGCCGATGCTAAACGATCCCGGTGACGATTTCAGTTTCAGCGGTCTGAAAACCTCTGTGCGTTATTTTCTCCGCGATCACCCGGACCTTTTGAGCGATGCGCAGAAGGTTCGCGACCTGTGTGCCAGCGTCCAGGCGGCGATTGTTGAGGTGCTCGTGAAGAAGACCATTCGCGCCGCAAAACGCGAAGGCGTCCGCTGCGTGACCGCTTCCGGTGGCGTGACCTGCAACCGCGCCCTGCGTACCGGACTGGCCCGGGCCTGCGAACGCGAGGGTTTCAAGCTGCGACTGGCGGACACAAGTTTCTGCACGGACAACGCCGCGATGGTGGGGGTGTTGGCGGAATACAAACTGCGACATGAGGTGGCCGATACCTCCCTGGATGCGGAAATCCAGCCGGGCATGGCATTGATCTGACTTTTTCAGAATGTGAGGCTGAGGCCTCAACGCACTCCCACATAAATGAGACTGCAATGTTTGGGAGCGCCGGCGCTCCCAGGAGACGAAAGAACAATCGTGCAAAAATCCTTTCGCCAGAAGGTTCCTCCGCCCGTTACGATTGGGGCGCATGGCCGACCGGCTGCCCATTTACGAAATCGAATCCGACATCGTCGCTGCACTCAAAGCGACGAAGCGGCTCATCCTTCAGGCACCGACCGGTTCCGGCAAATCCACCCAGGTGCCGCAGATGCTCCTCAAACACGGTTTGTTGGGCAACGGACAGGTGGTGATTCTTCAGCCGCGCCGGCTGGCCGCCCGGTTGCTGGCGTCACGCGTCGCGCAGGAGCTGGGTGTGGAGCTGGGCCGCGAGGTTGGCTATCAGGTCCGATTCGAAAATTGCGTGAGCGACGCCACGCGCGTCAAATTCGAAACCGAGGGCATCCTGCTCCGGCAGCTGATCCGGGATCCGGCGTTGCGCGGCATCCGGGCCATCATCTTTGACGAATTTCACGAACGTCATCTTTACGGCGACATCACGCTGGCCCGCGCGCTGGACATTCAGGAGCAGCAGCGGCCCGATCTGCTCATCGCCGTCATGTCCGCCACGCTCGAAGCCGGGGCGCTGGAAGATTATTTGTCGGAGCGCCGGCCTCCGACCCGGCCCGATGCCGACGTTGGGCAAAAACAAGCCGGGTCAGAGACCGGCGCTCCAAGCTGTGCCATCCTCACTTCACAAGGTCGCACGCACCCGGTTGATATTGGATATCTGCCGCACCGGTTGGGACCGAATCCACCGCCCGTGTGGGAGCTGGCGGCCGACGCCTTTGCTGAACACGTCAGTTCCGGCAAAGGCGGCGACGTGCTGGTGTTCATGCCGGGTGGATTTGAAATCAACCAGACCATCGAGGCCATCCGGCACTTGCCGGAATCCAAGGGATATATTTTGCTGCCGTTGCACGGCGAATTGCCGCCGCGCGACCAGGACGCGGCCGTGGCGCGTTACGAACAGCCCAAGGTCGTGGTTGCGACAAATGTTGCGGAAACCTCCATCACCATTGATGGCGTGCGGCTGGTGATTGACAGCGGGCTCGCGCGCCTCCCGCGTTACGATGCGAACCGCGGCCTCAACACGCTGCTGGTCGAGAAAATCAGCCAGGCCAGTGCCGACCAGCGGGCCGGGCGCGCCGGGCGGACGGCTCCAGGCCGGTGTTTCCGATTGTGGTCGCGGCCCGAACATGACGAGCGGCCGCCGCACGAACTGCCCGAAATCAAACGTCTCGACCTGGCCGAGGTGGTGCTGACCCTCAAGGCCGCCGGGGTGGGGGACTTGCGAAAGTTCCGCTGGCTGGAGAAGCCGGATGAAATTTCGCTCACCCATGCCGAGGAATTGCTGACCGACCTCACAGCTCTTGACCGCGAGGGAAAGATCACTGCCATCGGAAGCAAGATGCTCGCATTTCCGTTGCATCCGCGTTACTCACGCATGTTGCTCGCGGCGCAGGAGTACGGTTGCGTTCATCAGGCCTGCCTCGTGGCCGCGCTCACGCAGGGGCGCGATCTGCTCCTGCGCAATGTGGGCCGTGATACGAATTCGCTCCGCGAGGATTTGCTCGGCGAGAAGGCGTCGTCCGATTTCTGGATTCTCATGCGGGCGTGGAGCTACGCGGCGAACAACCAGTTCCGGCTCGACGCCTGCCGCAAACTGGGCATTCACGCCGTCACCGCCCGGCAGGTCGGACCGTTGTTCGACCAATTCCTCCACATTGCCAGGGGCGAGGGGCTGGATGTGAAACCGCGGGAGGTGAAGGACGAAGCCTTGCAGAAATGCATTCTCATCGGGTTCTCCGACCGGGTGGCGCACCGGCTCGACCAGGGGACGCTGCGTTGCGAACTCGTCCGTAATCGTCGTGGGGTGCTGGCGCGGGAGAGTGTGGTGCAGCACAGCCCGCTGTTCGTCGCTGCCGAAGTCCGCGAAGTCGAAGGCCGGGAGGTCAGCACCATTTTTTCCCTGGCCACCGCCATTGAAGCAGACTGGTTGCGTGAATTGTTCCCGGAAGACATTAAATCCGATCTGCACGTCGAATTTGATGCGCAGGCCCGCCGGGTTCAAGCCGCCGAACTGGTGCGTTTCCGGGGCATGGCGTTATCGGCCAAACGGGTTGATCCGCCACCAGCCGATGCGGCAGCCCGGATTCTAGCCGATGAAATTCTTGCCGGACGATTGCCGTTGCCGAATTGGGATCATGGTGTTGAGCAATGGTTGTTGCGATTGCGACTGCTGTGCCGTCATTGTCCGGAACTGCAATTGCCGGACATTAACGAGGATGACCGAAAGCACATCGTCGAGCAGCTTTGTCACGGGGCGGTGAGTTACAAGGAAATCAAGGAACGCGAAGTAAAACCGGTGGTGATGTCGTGGCTTTCGGAAGCGCAGCGGCAGTTGCTGGACAAGCACGCGCCGGAACGTTTGACCCTGCCCAACGGACGCACGCCCAAGGTTGCTTATGAGGCCACCGCTTCGCCGTACATCTCCCTGCGCATCCAGGAACTCTACGATGTGACCCAGACGCCAAAGATTGCGATGGGCCGGGTGCCGGTAACGGTTCACATTTTGACGCCGGGAATGAAACCAATTCAAGTCACGCAGGATCTGGCGAACTTCTGGCGCGAACACTATCCGAAGATCAAATCGGAGCTGGCACGGAAGTATCCGAAACACCTGTGGCGATGAATGCGAACGGGCGGTTCGAGCCACCGGCTCGACGCGATGACTTCAGCGGCGGCTTGCTTAACCCGGTTTTCTGAATCACAGTGTCCTCATGGCTTCGGAAATATTCAAGGCGAGCCGCTGGACACGCGGGAATTTTCTTTTCCCCACCGTCATCGAAGTGACGGACAAGGCGGTCATCCGGCATAAACGCTCGTGGTTCAGCAAGGACGAGATCAGCATCAGCATCAGCAAGGTTGCATCGGTTCACGTCAAAACAGGAATCCTCTGGGCGGACATCTTGGTTGAATCCTCCGGCGGCAGCGACCCGCTGGCGAGTCACGGCCACACGAAAGGCGGCGCCCGCCGCATCCGCGAGCTGATAGAAACGGCGCAAGGAAATGTGACCGGACGGACGGAACCGGGATCCCCATTGTGAAAACGTGCTGCGTGCTTTTGTTGTTTTTGGCAGGTTCGCTTTTTGCGCGGGCGCAGGACGACGACAGCATCACGCTCCCGGAAATCATGCAGGGCGCACAACAATGGGCGCAGGAAAATCTCGACACCAATGTGCTCGCTTCGCTGCAAAACGTGGACCGGCAGAAAGTGCAGCAATTCTTCAACGATTTGCAGCAACAGTTCCAGGGTGAATACGTGGTGAACCTGGCCCCGCTCAAGGACGTCGCTGAAACCATTATGCCATTGTTGGAAAGCCACCCGGAAACCCAGCCCTATGTCGCGTGGTTGAAATCGCGATTGGATTACCTCCAGGTTGCGGACGAGATTCGGATATCAATCCCGCCACCAACCGTTGAAACCAACCAGCCGCCCCAACCGGTTCCCAATCCCGGTTCGGTGACGGAACGGGAAATTTGGATCAAAAAAGTTGCCAACCAGCCTTTGCCGCCGGGCGCCAGTGATTACCTGACCCGTCTCAAGCCGGTTTTCATGGCGGAAAAAGTTCCGTCGGAACTTTTCTGGATCGCCGAGGTGGAATCATCGTTTGATGCCGGTGCCCGCAGTCCGGCAGGGGCGGCGGGGTTGTATCAACTCATGCCGGGCACGGCCAAACGATTTGGGCTTTCCCTGTGGCCGCGCGACCAGCGCCTGCAACCTGAAAACAACGCCCGCGCTTCCGCTCAATACCTGAAATATCTTCACGATCGTTTCCAGGATTGGAGGCTGACGTTGGCGGGTTATAATGCCGGGGAAGGCGCGGTGCAGAAACTTTTGGACCGGTACAAAACCCGGGACTACGATGAAATCGCCCGGCATTTGCCCGCCGAAACGCAAATGTATGTACCTAGAATCGAGGCGACACTTCTGCTCCGTGAGCACGTCAAACTGGCGGAACTGCAGCCGCCACCGGCCTGACGTAACCGGCGGCCCGGGTAATGAATAATAGCACCCCAACCGATTTTGTCTCACAACTCTGCCCGAATTGCGGTTTGTGCTGCAATGGCGTCTTGTTTGCGGATGTGGAATTGCGAAAGGATGATAATGCCAGTCAGCTGGCCGGACTCGGATTGTCACTGAAAAAGAAGGGACGCAGACAGGCTTTCACGCAACCGTGTGCTTGTTTTGATGGTAAGTTGTGCCGGATTTATTCGGAACGTCCCAGATATTGCCAGGCGTTTGAATGTGGATTGCTGAAAAAAGTCCAGGCCGGTGAGTTGGAAGTGGAAACGGCACTCAAGAGCATTGCCGAAGCCAGACGCCGGGTGGGAAAGGTGGCCAAAATCCTTCGCCGGCTTGGTCAGCACGACGAACAACTGGCTTTGATCAAGCGCCATGTCCAAGTCATGAGCGAGGCGGTTGATTTGTCCGGACCGAAAGCTGCGGTAGCCTGGCGCGGCGAGCTGATGCTGGCTGTGGAAGACTTGATGCGGCTGTTGCAGCGCGACTTCTTGAAGTAACCAGGCTGCTGCCGGAGGGGAGGAGTTACAGTTTGCGAGCCACTTTCTTTTTGAGAGTCACCCGCCAGGGATCTTCCTCGGCGTAGCTCACGCTGGCAAACCAGAGATAATAATATTCGTCGTCGTGCTGAAACATCCATTGTTTCACCACGTCCCCGGGTTTCATGGCGAAAGTCATGCTGGGCTGGCTGCCCCAATTTGAACCCAAAGGCACTTCCGAGTCTTCCACTTCCATGGGGCTGCCCAGCAGGTCGAGAACCTGGGAAGTGCTCCAGCCTCCCTTGATCTGGCTGAATTTCTTTTGGAATGATGGCTTGAACCACAACATATGCGGTTTCTGATTGAGTTGAATTGAACTCCGTCTGGACGCCGATGCAAGCAGAATGTGATGTTGAGAACCGGTTGTCGTTTGGTCATCACGTAGCAGGAGCTGGACAAGTTCTTGATTGCACGAGACTTAACTGTTTACCGCGTGCAACGGGAGCCGTTCTTGAAAATAGTGAGCGGCGGCGACGGGAGATTCAAAACCGTGACGGGTGCCATCGCAAGCCGAGCGGGCGAAGTCGCGGTAAAGCGTGATGGCCACATGCTCATTGCGACGGATGCAATCCTTGATGGATTCGGAATCCTTCCCGGCGTAGATGAGTGTCTTCCACGAGTAAATGTGCTTGGGCTTGTGAAAATCGCTGTTGGCGATGAACGGCAGGCGCTTGAGGCCGACATCGTTGAAGATGTTGTTGCGGTTGGCAATTTCCCACGCGTCGAGCAGCGGTGCAAACTTGTCCTGGTTTTCCCAAAGGTATAACGTGTTCTTGCCCCATTCGCTTTTCATGATGTGCGGGTGCGACGCGACGGCAAGACCGCCTTGCGAGTGGATCTGCGCGATGATTTCAGGAATTTCCAGCGAGGCATCGATGGGTGATTTCAAATCTATGCCCAGTAGATGCGCGGAAGTCTTGCGGGTGTAGCCATCCTTGTTGAATTCGATGCCAGTCATCACGAGCATCTTGTAACGCCGCCAGGCACGCTGCCGTTCGCGGTCCATCACGGCGAAATATTCCTCCACCTGCTCCTGGCCGAGAGTGCAGTTGGCCAGCTCGGACAACTTCCCCAGCAACCGCTTTGGGTCGGCGAGGTGGTCGGTGATGCAGATGCAATCAAATCCATGCTCGCCGTAAAAATCGATGATCTCCGGCACACTGAGCTTGCCGTCGGAGTAGTTCGAGTGGATGTGAAAATCGCACAGCAACATCTGGGGTTGGCTGCCATTGCCATTTGTCTGCATCGTGGGGCGCATGACGCGTTCCGGTCGGGGGTCGAACAGCTTGATGGATTTGCGACCGGGTTTGTCGTGGCCGGATTCCCCGAGGACGAGTTCGCCGATCCGCAAGGCGGCATCCGGCTGGCTGATTTTTCGGAGATTTTCACGCCATTCGGACCATTGCGCGGCCTTTTTGGCAAAGGCGTTTTCCACCAGCTCGGCGACCTCGCGGTTTTTTTCGGCAATGGCGCCCAGACCGAAGCGCCAGATCAGTTCCGCATTGCCTTCCTCCTGGCCGGGGATGACCTGGTTGACGATCATCGGGCAGCGCGCGGCAATGGCCTCCTGCACGGTCGCGCCGCCGGCTTTGCTGATCACGAGGTGATGCGACATCATCAGTTCGGGCATCTGGTTGGTCCAGCCGAGGATGCGAACCCGGTCGGCGTGTTTGCGCGTGCGCTCGATCAGTTTGGTGCGCAAGTCCGCATCGCGCCCGACGGTGATGGTCAACTGCACATCGTCCAGTTGCAGCAGCCGGTCAATGGCTTTGCCGGCTTTTTTTTTGCCGGTGTTGATGATGTATAGCACGCGGCGGGGTTCGCGTCCCACTGGCAATGGCAATTCGGCCGGAGGATTTGCAAAAATCGGGCTGACGGGAAAACCGAGCGTCTGGATTTGTTTTTCCGGCACGCCCTGCTTCCGCAGAACATCGGCCGTGGCGGCATTGGCCACGCAAAAGAAATCGCTGGGAGCGCGGTACCATGCCGAGTTGACGCTGATGGAATCGGTGATGATGGTGACGAGCCGGAATGGGCGCTCATGATGGTTCTGGTAGATTTTTTTGATGACATGCCCATAAACCGGGTAGGTGGAAACGACGCAGTCTGGCTGGGTTTCGGCCAGGACTTTTTCGAGCGTGTTTTGCAGGCGCGTGAAGCCGCCGAGCTGTTTTTCGACGAACGGATTTTCCAGCAGCGAATAGATGCCACCCCAGAGTTTCGGGGCATGTTGCACGACCCCCAGATAGGCCTTCCGGGCGAAGGTGTTGAACGCGCCGTAACTGTCGGCGAAGAGATCGAGCACCTCGGCGCGCGCGTCCTCGTCGAGCAATTCAATCGCGTCGCGCACACTGCGGGCGGCGGCGTTGTGTCCGTCACCGAATCCGGCCGTTAAAATCAGGATCTTTTTCATGCCCACGTTTAAACCCTATTTCAAGCGTGTTACGGCCCGGTGTCGAAAAGGTTAACTTTTATTCACATTTTATTCACCGAATGGGAAAAGCGAGGCGACCACGAATGGACGCGAACCAACACGAATGTTGAACAACAAAGGCACGAAGACGCGAGGTAAAACTTTTAACCACGGATGAACACGGATAAAAATCAGACGCGAATTGCGCGAATGGCAGCCTGCCAATACTTTGATCGTATCGACAACAAATATGTCATGAGCGTTGTAATACTAGCCCTCCGGCAAGCCCCACAACGACTCAATTTGGACGATGGGCGCCTTGGGATCTGCATACGCAAACGCTGCAGACAATGCAGGAATGAAATTATGAAAAATAAATGCGCCGTCGTGGCCGATTTTGCAAAGGGTTTTGCTTTGTTGGGTAATCCAGCGAAGCGCTTCCGATATTTTTCTTACCTCTTCAGTTCGGGGAAGAAGTTGTCTCGCGCCTAAATCGTCGGTAGCCAAGTCAGTGCGAATAACAAGAGAACCTTTCACCATATCAGATATGTCGGCCCGTAAATCTGTTGGAACCTTGCCATCGGACAACTGCCGAATCGTTTTTTGGTCATCAAGAATATAAAGCGGAGCGGTCGGCAAACGTAATTTCAAATAAGTGAATACATTAGCGATTTTGGCAAAACGCGCCGCAGATTTGACTTCAGCGGTGACTTGTCGAAGGGAACGTGGTGATAAATCAACTGCCTTGTAATTACGAGCTTGGTGTTCTCGCACGGGGTTGTGCCCCTGCCATTCAGATTCTTCATCTGCCTGCTTCAATTTCTGTCGCAAAACTTTGGCAATGGCAAAATTTAATGCCCGCCGTGGCCGCGGCCACCGCCATCAAATCCGCCTCGTCACCTCGGCGCCTATGTGCGATTCGGAATAGCTCTCGGCTTGATTTCTGCAAACGAGCGTTTTTTTCCGCCGGTCGGGACGACCCGGCTCTACGGCAGGCAGGATGCCCGCCGCTACCGACAAATCGGGACTGCGGAGGACGGGCGTCTCTCCGAAGGATGCGCCGGAATTTTACTTCACCAGGGTGCGGCAGAATTTGTCGATCCGTTCCAAACCCTTCTCGATGTTCGCCATGCCGGTGGCGTAGCTGAGGCGGATGTAATCATCCGCGCCAAAGGCGATGCCGGGCACGGCGGCGACCTTTTCCGCTTCGAGCAGCTTGGCGCAGAAGTCGGCGGACTTGAGGCCGGTCTTCGAGATGTTCGGGAACAGATAAAACGCGCCGCGGGCATTCACGCAGGAAATGCCGGGTATGCTGTTCAGTTTCTGGTGTGCGAACCGGCGGCGCTTGTCGAATTCGGCCAACCACTTCGGCAGATGATCCTGCGGCCCGGTGAGCGCGGCGACACCGCCTTTTTGGGCGAACGAGGTCGGGTTGCTCGTGCTGTGGCTTTGCACGGCGTCAATCGCCTTGGCAATCGGCTCGGGCGCGGCCAGAAATCCGAGCCGCCAGCCGGTCATGCTCCACGCCTTGGCCAGGCCGTGGACGATGATGGTGTGTTCCTGGTGCGCCGGCGAGAAACTGGCAACGCTTTTAACCTGGGCGCCATCGTAAAGCAGGTGCTCGTAAATCTCGTCGCTCATGATGAGCACACCCTTTTCGACGCAAATATCGCCGATAGCCTTGGTTTCCTCCGGCGTATAAACGCTGCCGGTTGGATTGCTGGGCGAATTGAGGATGAGCAGCCGGGTGTTTGGCGTGATGGCGGCGCGCAATTGTTGCGGCGTGATTTTGAATTCGGTCTTGTCGGTGGTTTGCAGGATCACCGGCTTCGCGCTCGCGAGCTTCACCATTTCCGGGTAGCTCAACCAGTACGGCGCGGGAATGAGCACTTCGTCACCTTCCTGGCAGGTGGCGAGGATGACGTTGTAGCAGGAGTGCTTGCCCCCGCAGGAAACAATGACCTGGGACGGCTTGTACGTGAGGCCGTTCTCGCGTTTAAATTTGTCGGCGATGGCCTCGCGCAATTCCGGGATGCCGCTGGACGGCGTGTATTTGGTGAACCCGGCGGCGAGTGCCTGGGCCGCGGCGTCCTTGATGTGTTGCGGGGTGTCAAAGTCCGGTTCGCCCGCGCCGAAGCCGACGACATCCTCGCCCGCGGCCTTCATGGCCTTGGCTTTTGCGTCAATGGCGAGGGTGAGCGACGGTGACAACGAGGCGGCCCGTTGAGAGATTTTGTAATTCATAGTTTAAGTGAAAATAGATTAATGCCGATGGTCTGAATTTCAAGAACGGAAATTGAGCGCGAACAATTGGCGGGGCAGGGGACACCCACTCTATTTTTCGGCGGCAAGGGGAACGAGCTTGAACGACTTGTCGTCCAGGCTCACCACTTTAAACCCGTGCCAAGCCAGCAAAACATCGAAGGCGTGAAGGGCCTCAGCTTTGCTCAAAGAGGTCTGGTTGTGAAAGTTGACAACACCCGAGGGTGGAGGGGCATCCTGGACCCATTTTTGCGTGGTCAAAGCCTGATAAACCGCTAGGAGCTGGGACAACTCAACCGCGCTGAAATTGATGCTGCCTGCCGGCAGGGCATCGACCGCGTTGGTGGCCGGCAATCCTTTGGGTGACAACATGGTTGACAGGACAGCGGGCGAAACAATGTTGGTGGTTCCGGCTGGAATGATCCATTCAAACTTGTCGCCGTCCGCCTGGATCGTCGCGCCCCGTTCCTGCAGGATCTTTTTCAGGAAAGCAACGGCTTCGGTCATGTTGGTAGCCGCCGCCGAAAGGTTCAACGGCGGGCGCTTCACGTCCGGATGAACCAGCAGGGTCCGGCCCTTGAGGTTGGCATAAAGATCGAGCGCATCGTCAAAATCCGCATTATTCAAAAGCAGGCCATACCCCGCGAGGGTACCCACCAGGTTGGTGGTCTGGGGCATGTAGAATGCGGCCACGCCATTTTCCTTCGCCCGGACCACGCCGTTGGTGAAATCAACCTGCAGGATTTCAACGTGCATGGCCTTGTCCTTGAGGTACACATCGTCAAACCCCTGGCCTTCGGTCACCCACTTGTGGGTCGTCATGAGGAACGAAGCTTCCGGCGGCGAATCGGTTATGACCAGCAATGCGGCCTGATAATTGGTAAGGCTGACCACGCCGATGACGCTGGTGGCCCGGTCGGCCCGCGCCGGAAGGGTGCAGGCCATGATGCCGGCAGCCAGCAAAAAATGAATGTTCCGTTTCAGATTCATGGATTTTGCCGTGACACGCGAAGACTATGCCTTCTCATTAAATGTTCAACCGGAAATAATCAAAATTGTCCGCCGGCCTGGTCCGCCGGAGAAAGCTTGACCGGTTGGCATGGCGGTTCGCAATTTACTTCGTCAGGTAATATTTCCGCGTGTATTCCTTGACCATGCGGTCGGTGGAAAACTGCGGTACCAGCGTTTTCATCGAACGGCGGATGCGCTGGATCCATTCGCGCGGGATGCCTTGGGCGTCGCGATTGAAAAACATCGGCACGACCTGTTCCGTCAACGTCCGGTAAAGGTTTGCGCTGTCCACCCGGTCCTGTTCTTCCACGTTGCTGGGATGCGAGTCATCGCCGATGGCAAACCCGTTGGTGCCGTCGTAACCTTCGCGCCACCAGCCGTCGAGGATGCTGAAGTTCAGGCAGCCGTGGCAGCAGGCTTTCATGCCGCTGGTGCCGGAGGCTTCGAGCGGACGCCGCGGATTGTTGAGCCAGATGTCGCAACCGGAAACCATCTGCCGGGCCACATGAATGTCGTAGTTTTCGATGAATACCAGGCTGCCCGCCAGTTCGCTGTGTTTGCTGAGGTGAATGATTTGTTGAATGAACCGTTTGCCTTCGTCGTCGCGGGGATGCGCCTTGCCGGCAAAAATGAACTGGATGGGTCGCTGCTTGTCCTTCACCAGTTTGATGATGTTGTCGAACTGCTGGAAAATCAGCGGCGCGCGCTTGTACGTGGCGAAACGCCGGGCGAAACCGATGGTCAGCGCGTCGGGATTCAGCAGATGGTCAAACCGGATGAAGTCGCCCGTGCTCAGCCTTTGCTGTTGAAGCAACAGGCGCCGACGGGAGAATTCAATCATTTCGCGCCGGAGCCGGTAACGCAGGGCCCAAAGTTCCTCATCTGAAACAAAAGCCGGATCGGTCATTTTCTCCCAAAATTCGGCGTGGTTGACTGCCGACGCCCAATCCGCGCCGAACTTGTCCCGCCAAGCGGCGGTGGTGGCATCGTTGCTGTCGGAGGTGGCGGTGAGCCGCTTGCGCCAGAATTGCCGCACAGAACCCTTCATCCAGCCGAGCAGATGAATGCCATTGGTGATATGGCCGATGGGCACCTTTTCCTCCGGCGTTCCCGGGAAGAGTGACTGCCACATGTGGCGGCTGACCTGGCCGTGCAGTTCGCTCACGCCGTTGGCCGCCCGCGACGCCTTGAGCGCGAGCACGGTCATGCAAAACGGTTCCTCCGGATTATGCGGGTTTACCCGGCCCAGGCCCAGAAGGTCGGGGAAAGGAATGGGCAGTTGCTGCCGGTACAACTGAAAGGCGTAATCCATCAAGCCCTGGCTGAACCGGTCATGGCCGGCCTCGACCGGTGTATGGGTCGTGAAAATGCATTGTTGCTTGGTGGCGGCCAGGGCGCCGGTCAGATTCAGCCCCGCGGCCATTTTTTCCCGGATCAATTCCAGGGCCAGAAAGGCGGCGTGGCCTTCGTTCATGTGGAAGACCGACGGTTGCACCCCCAGTTTGCGCAGCAGGCGGACCCCGCCGATGCCGAGCAGGATTTCCTGCATCACCCGCATCGTGCTGTCGCCGCCATAAACGCGCGCCGTCAAGTCGCGGAAATGCTGGGCGTTGTCGGGGTGGTTGGCGTCCAGCAGATAGACCGGCACGCGTCCGACATTCACGCGCCAGGCCCTGAAGAAGACGTGGTTCATGTCAATGTCCACATCCAATACCAACGGCTGGCCGTCCACGCCCAGCACGGGTTCCAGCGGCACGTTTTGCGGATCTACGAGATTGTAGAATTCGGTCTGCCAGTTGTTCGAGTCGATGGTTTGCTGGAAGTAACCTTCGCGATAGAACAAACCGACGCCGACGAAACCGAGTCCGAGGTCGCTGGCAGACTTCGCGTGGTCGCCGGCGAGAATGCCCAGGCCGCCGGCGGAAATGGGCAGGGACTCGTGGAAGCCGAATTCGGCGGAGAAATACGCGACGGGGTTCTGGAACAGCGACGGCGCATTCACGTGGCCCCAGGTGGTTTTGCAGCCGAGATACGCCTCGAAATCGTGGAGCACGGCGCGGGCGCGCTCTTCAAAATCGCCGTCCTGCAGCCGCACGCGGAGTTCGTATTCGGAAACTTCCCGCAGGATGGCGGCGGCGTTGTGGTACAGGTTCTGCCAGCCGCGGGGTGACAGCTCCTGGAACAAATCCTGGGCCTCCTGGTCCCAGCTCCACCACAAATTGCGGGACA
>CAZKTW010000033.1:0-21757 GCA_964555775.1 uncultured Bifidobacteriaceae bacterium
CGTTGCCGGCGGTCAGGGACGTTGCCGGCGTGATTGCCGAAATGCTTCGCGTGGGGAGCACGTGCATCGTCAGCTTTCCGAACCTGGCGTTTCACAAGCTGCGGCGCATACTCGCCGAGGAGGGTCGCGCGCCGCGCGCTTACGGCTGGCTCCGGGACAAATGGTACGACACGGCGGACATCCGGTTTCTATCCATCGCGGATTTCGAGGATTTCTGCCGCGAGAAAGGGTTTCACATTCAACGCCGTATCGCCCTTAACACCGAAACGGGCGGGGAAATTACGGAGGATGCGAATCGTGAAGCGGATCTTGCCATCTTCGTGTTGGGAACGACGCCCAATGCGGAAGGGAACCCACCCATCGAATCGGTCCCGACTTGAACCTTGATTGGCCAAAGAATCTCAACGTTATTGGCTCTCCTTCCCGGTTGAACGCGCCCGGCAACCGTTGATTTGGGAATTGAGCAAAAAGTTTGACGTGATTTTCAACATCCGCAGCGCCAATATCACGGATAATATCGGCATCATCGCGCTTGAACTCACCGGCGGACGAAAGACCATTCAGGCTGCCATGAAATGGTTGCGGAACAGGAGGGTTGATGTTGACCCGATTGAACTGGATGTGATCGAAAGCTGAGCCGGTTCTAGCCGCTCATTCATTTGGCTGTACCCTCTTCCGTTGCCAAACCGACCTTGGTGATATCGAGTTGTTGGAGGACGTCCAGCACATTGATCATGTTCTGGTAATCCACCTCGTCCGCTCCCTTGACCACCACGCTCAGGTTGGGATCTTCCGCCTTCAATCGCTGTAATTTGGCCTTCAGTTCCGGCACCGTCACCGCCGCCTCGTTCAAATACGTCTGTCCCTTCGCATCCACCACGATGTGGTTGATCTTCGGCTTTTCCTTTTGCGGCGGGGGCGGTTTGCCGGAGGGCAGCGTCATCTCCAGGTTGTTCATCATCTGCGGGGTCGTGATGATGAAAATCACCAGCAACACGAACACCAGGTCCAGCAAGGGCGTGATGTTCAGCTCGCTCAACGAGCTATGATGGCTTTGTGACGTCTTTTTCATTGCAACACCGGCTCCGTCTCCTCCTGTACATCAAACCGCACCGTCACCCGCGACGGAAAGTTCGTCGGTGGCGGCCGGTCCATGGTCTTGACCACCTTGAATACCTCCTTCACCGAATCGTCCCACTTCGGGTCGCCCGAACCCTTCTCCCAGACCGGATTGCTGATCGCCCCTTGCTGGTCCACCGTTACCGCCACTTCCGCCACGTATTTGTCGTCCTCAAGATTGTCCGGCCGCTGCCACTTCGAACGCAGCGCATATTCCAGATAGCCCTGGTACAAGTGTACCGGGTCCGAACTGGTCTCCACCGCCTTGCCGCCTTCAAATTCAAACGATGGCAGTTCGGCGGCCGGGGGCGCCACCGTCGGCGGGGCCGTCGTGGTTGGCGGAGCGGCCTTGGCTTCCTCCACCAGCTTGGGCGGTTCGGGTTTTGGGGTTTCCACCTTGGGCGGCTCTTCCTTCGGCTTTTCGGGTTCCTTGGGTTTCTCCGGCGGCTTCGCCTTCACCATCTCGATGCTGATTTTCCTCATCTGTTTGCCCAACAAACCCTGCCGGGCCGCAAAATACAACGCCACCAGCACGATCAACGCGTGGAACGTGAACGAGATCATCAGGTTCACCTTCGACGAGTTCCGTTTCTTCCGCGCCTGGCTTTGGGGCAGCATGGGGCAGGCTGGATTATTGGATTGGCGGATGAATGGATTGGTGGATTCGCAGACAAACGGCTGCTGGCAACAATCCATTCATCCATTTATCCACCAATCCATTTGTCTTGAGCGTTTTCATTTGTTCAGTGGTTCGGTGGCCAGGTCAACCTTGGGCACGTTGGCCCGCTGGCACACATCCAGCACGGCGCGGATTTGTTTGTATTTGGTGTGGCTGTCGCCGCGCACAATGATGTTCAAATCCGGGTCGTCCATCCGCAGACCGACGAGGGTTTGCACCATGTCATCGGCCGACGCCACCTTCTGCTTGTTTAAATACATTTTGCCGTCGGCCTGCACGGTGATGTAATTGGCCTTGCGCGGCGGGTCTTTCAACCGCTTGGCCGCGCTGGGCAGCTTCAGGTCCAGATCATTCACCGGCGGGATGGTGGTGATGATGAAAATCACCAGCAACACGAACGCCAGGTCCAGCAGCGGCGTGATGTTCAACTCCGTCAGCGAATGATGCGCCGGCTTCGAACACTTTTTCATCGGTCAGATGGCGGGTGTATTTTCGCCCATTTCGGAACGCGTCAGCGCCATTGCGATTTTGTCCTCCAGGTCGCGGTTATCCACATAGCTGTGCACGATCTGCGTCGCGTAACGGGTGGCATAACCGTCCAACTCCTGGGTGATGGCGCGGATGGTGGTGACCATGAAGTTGTAGGCGAACATCGCCGGGATGGCCACGAGCAACCCGGTGACCGTGGCCACCAACGCGGCCGCCACACCGGGCGCCATCGCCGTCAAAGTCGCGGCCTTGCTTTCGGCGATGCCGGCAAAGGTGGACATCACGCCCCACACCGTGCCCAGCAGGCCGATGAACGGTCCACCTGCGACGGCGGTGGACAGCACAATCATCCCCTTCTCCAAGGCCATGGCTTCCCCACCCGCGGCTTCTTCCAGCGCAACCTTCACCGCTTCAAACGAGGCCGTGCTGATACGCCGCTCGCCTTTCACGGTGACCGGGTTCTTATCCAATTGATAGGCCAGTTCGTCCGCGCCACGGACGTAGAGCTGATAGGCGGGCGCGCCGTCGAATTCCTCCTTCTTGCGCTGAATGTCGAGCGGATCGCGGGTGGAATTGTAGGCGGCAAAGAACTTTTTGGTCGCCTGGCGGGCAATCAGCAACTGGCGGAACTTGGTGATGATGATCGTCCAACTGAACAGAGATAGAACGAGCAGCACAATGACGGTGATCTTGCCTTCGGTGGTGGCGTTCTGGATGGCGTACACGGCCGCGTTGGCGGCAAACAGGGGTTGGATGAGTGTGGTCATAAAGAATGGGGGCTCGGATCGCGGGTCTAGGTTCCGGGGTTTGGAACCTGTGATTTGGCGCTGTTCTTCGGCGGTAAAATCACGGTCACGCGATCGGTTTTCCGGGTCAGCGCGATGCCATTGCCTTTTTTCTTGTTTTCGTCGCCGCCCAAACCGTCGTCCTGATTCTCAGTCTTGGTGGCGACGGTTTCAGCAGTGTCAGCGGTGGGTGCGTCGGTTTTGGCAACTTCCGCCGGCGGGGGAGCACTCGAACCGGCGTCGGAAACGATTATGGGGTCAGGCCCAGGATTTGGATCTGTCGTATTAATGATGGGTGGGCTGCCATAGAAAACTGGTCCTATCCCATCCGGCCCCGGCAAAAAGTTGTTTGCTTGTATGATGGGTGGGCTTGAGCCCAAGGTAACATACAATCCGCCCAGACCCCCGGTGGCTTTTACAATGATTTTCTGCGCTATGACCCCGGAACCGCTGGTGTCAATGTTTCGGCCCAGAACCAGTGTTGAGTTTCCGCTGGCTTCAAGTGGTTCAGCCACATTCACGGGGTCGCCGACGGCATCCAGGAATGGTTTGAGACCACCGTTGACGAACTCAACCAACTGCCGCGAGGCATCCGAAGTTTTCACATAAAGCGGATGACCGCTGGCATCAAGAAGCGGATTGCCATGCACATCCAAGACTTGTGTAAGCGAAACCGGCACGCTGCTGCCGGACGGCAATACCTGGACCGTTGAACCAAGGTTGACAACATTTTGATCGCTTAATGCCAGCACCGGAGTTCCGCTGGCAAGGTTTTCGGCCAAAACGCGGTTTCCGTTTCCATCCTGCAATTCGTATCCGGCCAGCAGTTCGGCCGCGGCTTGCGAGGCGTCCGAGGCGTTGAAGGAAATCTGGATGATACCGCCCCGGCTGGCGGAAATGTTTCCATTGGGCGCCTCGACCAGAATATTGCCGAGCAACGCGTGCGAGCGGAAAACGGTGGTCGCCAGAATTCCGCTGCCGGAAATCGTCGCCGGAAGGCTGACAAGCTGCCCGGTGTGCGGGTCGAGTTCCAGGACGTTCATGCTGACGTAGCCGGCGCCGCCGTTGCCGGCGTTCACGTTGCCAGTGAGCGATTCAACCGTGATATTGCCCCCGTCGTAGGCGGCAATGCGCGAGCCGTCCACGTTCACATCGCCATTGGCCGTTACCGTAACATTTCCGCCGCTGGTGGTGAAAATCCCCTTGGGTGATCCAGGGTCGCCAAACGTGGTAAAGGCGCCGCCGACGTCGAGCGTGCCGCCGACAATCAGGTTGATTCCGCCGAGATAACTCTCGTTGGCAATCTTGGTGGAAGTCATTCCCAGGTTGCCGCTGGTGGTGACATTCAGGTTCGCGCCATAGGGGGATATGGCGGCCAGTGCGGCATCCGGCGCGAGCACCCGGATGCCGCCCGAGACACCGAGGTCAATGCTGTCCGCGGTGATGTTGAAAGTGCCGGGGCCGGCCAGCGTGAGACCTTGATTACCGAGCGTCACGTTCTCGTTGGCGACAGAAAAGGGTTGATAAGTAATGTTGCCGCCCACCGTCAGGCCGGAATCCGTGGCCGGATTCAGCAGGCCGAGGTTTTCCATGTTCACCTTGGCGGTCTGCCCGACGTTGATGCTGGTCGCCTGGCTCGAACCAAGGTTTTGACCTTGGAAACCGAAATTGTAAGTATCGCCCACCACATTGATCTCAGCAAAAGTTGGGACGACCAGGCTAAAATTGTTGATGCTGCCGGAAATGTCCACCATCACCGGATTTGGATCATACAAATGCAACGGCGTGGCGGCGTGGCCGGTGGCATAATCCGTATAAGCAGTCGAACCGCTGTCCGACATCGTAATTCCATTCAACGTCGGCGTGGTTGAAACCGCTCCGCTGAGCAAGCTGCTTAAATTGCCGCCGTCGCGGGTGATGATGGTCAGGGAGCCTTCGGGCGATGGCGCGAGGATGATGGACTTGTCAATCGCGATGCCGCCCACGCCGGCATTGAGTGACAGTGTCGGCGCATAAATCGGCGTCAATCTCACGGATGAAGCGGCAGTGCCAAGAGAACCGCCCACGAGTTCAATCGCGTTGCCCGCCCAAAAATTCACCGCCGCGTCCGGCGCATAATTGTAGGCAAACGATTGGCTGCTGTTGAACGCGCCGTTGGGATTGATGACTTGTTTGATGGAAATGTCATTCGCTGCCCAAACATTCCACGAACCGGTGGTCAGTCCCAAAGTCACGGGTGCGGTGGATGGATTGCCATTCACCGGTGCGGCGCCGACATTGCCGCCCGGATTTTGTGATTGCTCCACCGCGGCCACCAAATTGTAGAGTGTCGTCGCGTAAGCTGAAGCATTGGCGGATGGATTTTGCAAAATGGCAGCTTGCGTGCTGGAAACCGGCACGCCGGCCAGAATTCTGCCGGCGCCATCGGTCACCGTATAATTTCCGGTAATTTGATTTCCCGCAATCACGGTCACGTCGCCCGCGCCATAAGCGCCGGACGCGCCGGGTGCCTGAGACGACGGAACTTTCGGCGTGCTATCAATGTTGTTGCCGGCAATCAGCGTCACATTGCCGCCGGCCGCCGTGGAAATGCCGCCCAGAAACGGATTCGGTGTCCAGCCGGTGTCAGTGAAATTGTAATCCGTGGTCTGCGTGTTGCCGTTGGCGCTGCCGTTGGAATTGCCGGCCACAATGTCGCCCGCCATCGCATAGGCAAAAATGTTGCCGCCGCCGGTTGTGAAGATCGAACCGGAAACAATCAGGCTGTTCATCGGAGCCACGAGAATGCTCTGCCCGGCAAACAAATTGATGTCACCGGTAGACAATTGAATGGTGCCGCTTTGGGTGAGCCCCGCGCCGCCGTTCAGATAAATGTTGCCCGTGCCGGATTGAACCACGTTGTTGACAAAATCGTAACCGGCATAGAGCGAAACACTCCAGTCATTGGCGTCAAAAATCTTGGATTTGTTGCCAAAGATGATGTCACCACCCGCCTGTAATGTCAGTTGTCCCACCGTCTGCCCGGTGCTCGCACTCAAATCCCAGGTTGTGTTGCCGCTGAGGGTGATGTTGCCCGTCGCCTGCAAAATGATTTGTGAAAACCCGGCAAAGGCGGTGTTGACATTAATCATCCCATTTGCACTGGAAGTGCCGAGGGTAATGCTGGCCGGATCGAGCAAAAAGATTCCAGCGCTTCCGCCGTTTTGAGCACTCGCCTCCATGCTCGAATTCAGGGAGGCAACGTTCGGTGCGCTGATCTCAATGCTGCCGCCATTGCCGCCTTGCGCCCCGCCGACCACGGAAATCTGGCTGCCAACACTATCGCTGAAAATATTGCCCGACTGCAACGTCACGTGGCCGCCACTACTGCCATCGGGTGATTCGTCGCCGTTGGCGGTGATTTGAGAATTTGGGCCGAGATTGAGCTGGTCAGAGGCGACAAGTTCAATGACGCCATTTTGGTTTTGCACCGAATTTGCCTGAATGATTCCGTTTTGATTCACCACTTCTGCCTGCAACGCAATCGTCCCGGCGTCGGCGGTAATTTGTCCCAGATTGTTCACCGCTCCGGCGGGCACCTGCACACTGGCGCTGAGACCGCGGCCATCGGGACGTTCGCTCACCAGCACGGTCTGACCCGCCGCCAGGCCGATGTTGCCGCCGGGCGCGTTCAGGCTGCCGTTGTTTTGGATGTTTTCGGCGATGAGAAAGAGCGACCGGCCATTGCCCGCCTGGATGGACCCATAATTAATGATGCTCGCCAGGGGCGGCATGCCGGTAAAACTCCAGCTTGATCCCGAACCAAAGTCCGGGGTGATGGGGGCCGTGGTGGCGATGAAGTCACCGCCGACCTTGATCATCGAACCTGACCCGAAATAAAAGCCGTTGGCGTTGGCAAGAATGACGGTCCCATTGGCGTTGAGGTTGCCGAAAATCTGTGAGGGGTTGGCGCCGCCAATTTCGTTGAGCACCACGGAGTTCGCCGAGGGCTGGATGAAGGTGGTGGTTTCGCCTGCCTGGATGTTGAAACTGCTCCAATTCAGAAATGCCGCCTGGCTGACGGTCACGTTGAGCTGCGCGCCACTGGTCTGAACGGTGGCTGAGCCCAGCCCGACGGTCATGCCTGTTGGATTGGCCATCAACTTCAAACTGGAGCCGGCGGCGATGAAAATGGCGGCGAAGCAAAGCCATTCTCCGAAGGTTTGGCGCCCTGCGGCGCGGAACATTTTTGATGGGCTTTTGATTTTCATAACGTTGATCAGAATTGGAATCCGACGCTGAAATAAGCCCGCGCTTCCCCAGCGCAGGTTGCAGGTGTGTCGTGCAACGCCCATGCCAGCGTTAGCCGGGCATCAAAGTGTTCACCAGCGGTCAGGTAAAAACCCAGGCCGGTCCCCCATTCGCTGTAATCAGTGTTGAGCGGGGCCCGGCGATTGATCAGGAAGGTTTGGCCATAGTCCATGAACCAGGAACAACGCAGATAAGCCTGCGTCCCGTCACCGCCATGGGAATCCGGAAAATAACCGATATTGACCGGCGGAGCATTGACGTCGAACATCACCCGCCAGCCGTCGTCACCATAAACCTCGCCCTCCTGATATCCCCGGACCCCGCTGGTGCCGCCGAGCGCGAATTGTTCGTTGTTGATGAGCGCTTCGCCGGCCCATTGGCCGTTGGCCCGAAACAACAGTGACCAGTCGTCAGGCAGATTCTCTCGGCGGGTCAATCCGGCAGTCAACGTCGTGTAATTGCCGCCAGCTTCACGCGAGGCGGCGACCACCTGAAAATTGGTCCGCGCCGAAGCCAGACCGGCCAGATATACATTCTGATTGAGGCTAAAACTGGTGAGGCCGCGTTTGTCCGGCCGGAACGCCGACCAACCCCACGAAAGCGGCAGATAATCCAGTGAGGCGCGACTATTGGACGGAAGCCGGATGGTCCGGTTGGTTACCAGTACCGGGTTGCCAAATTGGTCAAGCGCGTAGAGCGAGAAGTACGTCAGGTTGGTTCCAAAGCTGGGCGCGTCATAGGATTTGTAATCAAAGCCAAACAGGAACGACGAATGGACTCCGAGAAAGTCCCGGACCGGCACGGTGAGTTTGGCGCCGAGATTCTTATTGTAGGTGAGACTGCGTTCGGCAGACTGCGAATTGATCGTGGCCAGAGTGTTGGTAAATATGACCGCGAACGGACCATAACGGACAGGGGTATCGGCCACGGAGCTCGAAGCGTAAAAAATCAATTCAGGATTTCCGGTGGCTGGCGCCTGGCGGAACGTATGGGTGATTTCATCGTAACCGAAGTCCACCGGCTGACGCTCGTAATCATCGCGCAAGCCATGATTGAAACCAAACGGCAGCCGATAAAAACCGCTGTAACTGGCCACCATCGGTTGATTGTAAAATCGCGGCATGTAATCGCCCGTCTTCATGGACTGCGGCGAAAAATTGTAGTCCAACCCGATCTGATGATTGAGTTGCCAGAGATTGTTGTATTGGAGCGCCGTGTCCAGCCGCAGCAACGGCGTTCCCGGCGAAGATTTGTCGTTGACCTCAATCCGGCCGTGCAAGGGCAGGCGATCCCTGACCTTGAGCGTCAAATCACTCGTCCCCGGTTCGAGCCCCGGATTGATGACGGGATAAATCTGGCGGTCGGAATTCGCGTTGGCGCGATCGAGTTCAGGTTGAAACCATTTCGTATTGAGCAGGATGTTGGTGTCCAGGCTGGGCAGCGCGCGCAGAATGTTGTTGGTGCTGAAGTGGCGGTTGCCCTCGACCTTGATCTTGGCGAGTTTGCCCTCTACTACTTTTACGCGCACGATGCCGTTGGTCAGCTTCTGCTGCGGCAGCGTAACGCTGATGGTGGCGAAACCCAGCTGCCGGTAAAGCAACTGCAATTTGCCCAGCCCCTCCCGCACGCGCGCGAATTCCACCCGGCCGCAATAATTGGACAGCAGGCCGAATTTTCCCGGCGGCAAAACGGTGTTGCCCTCGACGAGATAGCCGCGCACCGCAAACGTCGGAGCCGGGCGGGCGGGATTGTTCGTGACCGGGGCCGAAGCGCTTTCAGTCCGGGTCAAAGCATTTGAAATTGCAACCGGGGGAACGGCCAGGGCCGGGGCCCCGCCAGTCGGAGCAGGTTTGGAAACGACAATTCCCACGCGGACAATGCCATTCGTCAATGCCTGACGCGGCAGGGTAACGCTGACGTTCGAAAAACCCGACTGACGGTAAAAGCTTAGTAATTGATTCAATCCCTCGTGAATCCGCGCGAGGTCCACCTGGCCTGTATAATGGGAAATGACCTCGGTTGCTTCGGGCAACGAAGCGGTGTTACCTTCCAGGCGATAGGCGCGCACTTCAACCTTCGGCCAGGGGCGGACAGGCGCGTTCGTCATGACCAACACCGCAGTGGCGTCGGTTTCCGCCGCTTCTCCAAGGGAAATGTTTGCCAGCGCGAGCATCGCGATCAAGCCGAACCAAACTTTCATTCGTTGTGGTGGTCCTCTCTACGAATCATGGCTTTGCCGGCGGGTCCGGCTGGCCCGGACCCGCCGTGTGTTCCCGACCGGCGCTACTGCACCCCGACGCGGTAAAATTCGGCGTCGTCGGAGTTGGTGCGGTTGATGGAATTGACCTTGCCGTTGCCAACCGACGTGGTGGCATCCACCGGCCACGCCGCCGCTCCCCCGATCTGGTTGGTGTAAGCCACGGAGTAAGTATTGCCGACCGTTGTCGTGAACTGCACGGTGCTGACATTGCCGGAGCGGTTGACGCTGGTGATGGTGGACGCACGCGGCCCGGCCACAAATGTCAACTTGCCACCGCTCGTTATGTAAAACGTGCCGAGCAGCTTGTCCGGCGGTGAATTGGGATAGATCGTGGTTGACTCGATTTGCCAGAAGTCGAGAAAGCCGGGAACCGACTGCTCGACCGCGAACGGCGCATGTCCACCCAATTTGGATATGCCGCTGAAATGCCCGTCAGTCACGATTGAGTCGTAAGCCGACGCGGCGTATTGTCCGCCAACGTCAATCGAGTAGGAATTGGCTCCGCTCGTGGGAATGGCGATGGGATACAATGGCCGGGTGCCAACGGCACTGATGTGACTATACAGTGAGTCTGCATCTGGCGAACTGATGTTGTAGGCGGTCGTGTTCGGCTCCGCGCTGCTCAACCAGTTGGTTCCTCCCGCCGACGCCAGCAGGACGACTTTCGCGCCCGTCAGACCTCCAAACGTGCTGGTCACCAGGTTGGAACTCCAGCCGGTTACCGGTGTCGTATAACCGTTCGTGTTGCCGAGAAAGTTGGTGACGCTGCCCAAATCAAACTCGACATCCTGTGAGCCGTTGCGAAAGACGAGCAACACGTCGCCGTCGGTATAGGTCCACGCTCGGGCCAGCGGCGTTGCCAGCAGGGCAAGCGCGGCCAGCGTTAAATGAATCGTTTTTTTCATACAGTGGTAGGCTTTATTAAGGGTTGCCGTCGAATCAATAGCCAGGCAGAGGTTTGATCGGGCCACCGTCATAATCCCGTTTCACCTTGAGCGAGGCGGTGGGGATGAAGAGATTGGTGAAAACGGAGCTGGTCAGGAACGTCGGATCACTGAGCGAATTGTAAAGCGCATCAATGACCGCCTGTTGCGGCCCAGAGGGTGCCCCGGTGTTGGGAGAGGTTATGAAATAATAATTTTCATAGCCCCAGAGCGAGTAGCTGCCGTTGATGATGTTGGACGGCGAGTAGCTCACGCCATCAATCGCGATCGGCGCCAGAGTACTCTTGATGTTCTGCACGGCCACGGTTCCGATGGAGTTCGTCAGAGCCAGTACCGTATTCGCCAAAGCGCCGGCGGCGGGCAAGCCCGGATCGGGGCTGGTGTCTTGAACCGGCAGCCCGGCGGCATTGTTGGTGTAGGTTTTGATGTTACCCGCGTTGTAAATGTTCAGGTCAATTTCTGTGCGGACCGCGGACTGGCTGTTACGTCCGACGAAATAGACAAGATTGGTGGTATTGCCCCCGTAGAAAGTTGCCGGATTCAAAGAAGTCTCCAGAGCAACCGCCTGGCGCGCGGTCAGGTTGGTGATGGCGTTGACCGCCGGGAAATTTGCGTTCTTGATGAACACCAAGGGAACCACATAAGTCTGGTAGGCCGACAGATTCGCCGCCACGGAATCAATCCCGATGGCTTCGGGTGAGGTGGCCGAATCAACAAATGTCGGAACCGTTTGGACGCCCAAGACATTGGTGTCCGCCGCCCCAGCCGTCTGGTTCGCCAAGGCTTGAAGGCCGGCGATGGCGCCATTTTGCACGTTGATGTCCAAGGTGATGGTGCCGTATCCCGACAGAGCCGGATTCAAACTCGTGCCTTGAAACCTGCGCACGGTTGATGAGGCGGTGCCAGTCGCCGTAAAGCTTCCGCCGGCAAAGAGGTTGGTGGCGCGGTCGTAAAGAACGCTTTGGCTGGCGCTGCCGCCTTCAAGGAAGACTGAGACGTCGGCACGGAGGTTTGGAGTGAACGCCACACCAGCCAGAATCAGGCCGACGGCGATGAGTTTTCTTGGATTTAATGTTTTCATAGGTTCGCTTTTTCTTTGGCTGTATTTGTTTTTACAAATGAAGAACCGTAGTCCGCCCAGCGTGTGCGGGAGACGGCGCCGCCTGCCCAAGCAGGCGGCGGATTCCGGCGGCATCAGCCAATAACCGGGATCGGGCCGGATTCGGCCCGCTGTCTCCATTCGCAATCACACCGTAAGAGTCATGTTCTTCTTCGAAGTACCTCCGGCGAACCGGTCAGCCTTCGTAATTCTTTCAAGTTGCGCCTCGCCTTTGCGGCGTCGGCAGATTCATCATTTGTTCTGGTAAATCAGGTCAAAGATTCCCCCGTCAGCAAAGTGGACCCGCTGCGCCTTTGGCCAGCCGCCGGCTACTTCATCCACCGTGAACAAATTGAGCGACGGGAACCGGCCGGCGTATTTCGCCAGGATCGCCGGGTTCTGCGGCCGGAAATCATGCTGCGCCGCCAGTTCCTGTCCCGCGTCGCTGTAGAGATATTCGAGATAAGCGCGGGCAACCGGTTCGGTGCCGTGTTTCTTCACCACCTTGTCCACCCAAACCACCGGGTTTTCCGCCAGAATGCTGATGGTTGGAACCACGACCTCAAGCTGGCTGGCAGGAAATTGTTTTTGAATCAACGCCACCTCGTTTTCAAACGTCAGCAGCACGTCGCCAATGCCGCGCTCGGCGAAGGTGGTGGTGGCGCCGCGTCCGCCGGTGTCGAGCACAGGCACGTTGGCAAAAAGCTTTGCCACGAACGCGCGCGCCTGCGCCTCGTCACCGGCGGATTTCTTCAGCGCGTATCCCCACCCCGCCAAATAACTGTAACGACCGTTCCCGGAGGTTTTCGGATTGGGAATAATGACCGAAACATCTGAGCGAACGAGGTCGTCCCAATCTTGGATGTGTTTCGGATTGCCTTTGCGCACGACAAATTGAATCGTCGAGTTGTACGGCACGCTTTGGTTGGGAAGGCGCGACGACCAGTTTGAAGGGATCAATCCTCCGATGGAATACAAGGCGTCGATATCCAGCGCCTGGTTCATCGTTACCACGTCGGCACCAAGACCGTCGAGCACACTGCGCACCTGCTTGCTGGAACCGCCGTGGGACTGGTTGACCGTAATAACGTCGCCAGTCTTTTCCTTCCAGTATTTGGTGAAGGCGGCGTTGTAGTCCTGATAAAACTCGCGCGTGACGTCGTAGGAGACGTTGAGCAGTTTGACTTCAGATGCCGCGATTGTACCGGCCGACCACAACACCCCGGCCGCAAGCAACTGCATCAATCTTTGAATCCAGTTCCGCATGTCTAATTTGCTTCTGTATTTTCATGGGAACCTCCGGTGGACCGGTCAGTCGTCCGTATTTTGTTTCTGCTGATTCTTCGGCCTCAGATGTCTGTTGGCCGCGTTATAATCGTCATCGCGTTATCAGAATTGGCATTCGCGTTTACTAACAATGTTAATAGCGATAGACCAAGTCGTTGTTTGCTGCAAAAAAAGCCCGGCTCCTAATGCATGCCTCTCGCGCCTTCAAGATACCCACAACCATTTGATCTCAAATTCAATCTCGGCATAAATAACGATTCAACTAGTCGTATTTTTACATGAATGAACTTTTTGTCAACCATTTTTCAAAAAATTATTAAATCCCTTCCCCGCCAACAAAACCGGCCGAAGCCTCATGTTTTGACAGCGGCGAGCGCTTGGAAACTTCGATGAGGGTTGTGCGATCCATCAACTCGGCGACATAATTGCGCACATCGAAAAACACGCGCCGAAACCGGCAAACCGGTTCCTGCGAACACCGCTTGTAACCGGTGACGGAAACACAATCGATTGGCGCCAAAATACCGTCAAAATGCCGCACCACCTCACCCATCGTGATCTTGCCGGGATTTCTGGCGAGCACATATCCACCGCGCACACCCGCCACGCTATCCACCCAGCCCTGCGTCTTGAGTTTGAGCATGATCTGCTCCAGGAAGCGCTTGGGAACATCGTTGCGGCGCGCCAGTTCACGAATCGGTATCGGCGCACCGCCAAAATGGTCCACCAAGGTAAACAAAGCGCGCAGCGCATAATCTGTTTCCTTTGATACTCGCATGACGAAAAACGATACGTCAGGTCGAGATTAAGTCAACTCTGCGATTCGCCCCTGTCGCGTTGGAGTTTGTTTGAAAATGTAGCGGCGGGCATCCCGGCCGGCCGTAGAGGGCGGCATCCGGCCGCCCGGAAGAATCGCCGCCATGACGCCGTTGCCCGGAATTTCAAAGGCGTTAATGATTGCAAACGGTTTTTTCCGCCGGCTGGAAGCCCGGCTCTACGTCAGCCAAGATGGCGGACGCTACGGTTTCAGACGGTCTCTTAAGTCGCAGCCGGATCAACTGATAATACGACGGCCTTCGTCCAGGAAGATGCCCTTGAAATTCATTTCAAGCGCCTGGGGATTGGTGGCTTTGGATAGGGCTTCTTTCTCCGTCACACGCCCTTCCTTGACCAGGTTAAACAACGACTGATTGAACGTGAGCATGCCATCGTCCTGGCTGGTTTCAATGGCGGCGGGCAACTTGTCGAGGCGGTTTTCCTCGATCAGCTTTCTGACCATGGCCGTGTTGATGAGGATTTCCATGGCCGGAGTGGATTGTCCATCCATGGTCATGACCATGCGCTGGCAAACCACGGCCCGCAGGGTGGCGGCGATTTGCCGGCGGATTTGCTCGCGCTCATCAGCCTTGAAGAATTCCAGGACGCGGCTGATGGATTGCGACGCATTGGTCGTGTGGAGCGTGGACAACACGATGTGCCCCGTGTCGGCCGCGCTCATGGCGGCGGAAAAACTGACGTCATCCCGCATTTCGCCGATCATGATGACATCCGGGTCCTGGCGCAGAACGTTCCGGAGCGCATGATGGAACGAAAGCGTGTCGAGGCCGACCTCCCGTTGCTCAATGACGGATTGGTTGTCTTCGAACACGTATTCAATCGGGTCTTCCAGCGTGAGGATGTGTTTTTTGAAATTATTATTGATGTGTTCGAGCATGGCCGCGAGCGTGGTGGATTTTCCGCAACCCGTGGCCCCGGCCACCAGCACGATCCCGCGGTGCGACTCGGCGATGGTTCTCACCTGGGGCAGCAACCCGAGTTCTTCAAAGCTGGGCACCTGGGTCTTGACGAAACGCATCGCCATGCACCATTGGCCGCGCTGTTGAAACAGATTGGTGCGGAAGCGGCCGACCCCCGGGACAAAATATGAAAAATCAATTTCCCGTTCCTCGTCCAGGCGCTTTTTCAAATGCACCGGGGTGATGCCTTCGACAATTTTTACCATCCATTCCGCGGTCGGTTGCGGAGAGTCCACCGCGATCAATTCACGATTAATGCGAAAAATCACCGGGGTGCCAATTTTCAGGTGCACGTCCGACGCGCCACCTTCGATCGCCGTTTTTAAGATGCGTTGAAAGAGTTCCACGCCCCCCAGTCTAGCAAGCTCCCCACCCCAATGCCAGCCGGGAAAATTTCTGGCAACTATCACCGGAACAATGCTATAAAGCGTCCATGTCCAATCATCGTATCGGCGTTATCGGCGGCACCGGCCTCTATAATATCGAGGGGTTTAACCACCAGAAATGGGTGAAGGTCAAAACCCCCTTCGGGGAGCCGTCGGACGAATTCCTCACCGGCAAACTGGCCGGGCGGGACTTCGTCTTCCTGCCCCGCCATGGCCGCGGCCACCGGATCCTGCCCAGCGAACTCAACCATCGCGCCAACATCTGGGCGATGAAAAAGCTGGGCGTCGCCTGGATCATCAGCGTCAGCGCCGTCGGCTCGCTCCAGGAGAAATGCAAGCCGTGCGACATTGTGCTCGTCAATCAGTTCCTCGACCGCACCAAGCAATCGTTGGGGCACACCTTTTTTGGCCGCGGCATTGTGGCCCACATCGCCTTCGCGCAGCCGATCTGCGAGAAATTGCGGCAGATCCTTTTGCGGACCGCGATCGTCTGCAAGGCCAACGCCCACGATGGCGGCACTTACGTCTGCATGGAAGGACCGGCTTTCAGCACCCGCATCGAATCGCTCACCAACCACCGCGCCGGGTTCAACGTCATCGGCATGACCAACCTGGGCGAGGCCAAATGCGCGCGCGAAGCCGAAATCTCCTACGCCACCCTGGCGATGGCCACGGATTACGACAGTTGGAAGGACGACGAGCACGTGTCGCTGGAAATGATCATGACCAACCTCCATCACAACGCCGAGATGGCCAAACAAATCGTCGTCCGCGCCATCCCGCAAATTCCGGCCGCCCCGGACTGGCCCTGCCATTCCGCGCTGAAAAACGCGATCATGACCGAGAAAAAACTCTGGCCGAAGGAAACCGTGACCGAGTTGAAACCCATCCTGGAAAAATACCTTTGATGAGCGCCTGCAACCGCGACGCTCAACCTGCAAGCCATGGCTAAAACCATTATCAAACCCGCGAAATCGCCGGCCGCCGTCGGCCCCTACAATCATGCCGTGCGCACCGGCGACCTGTTGTTCTGCGCCGGCCAGATCCCGATTGACCCCGCCTCGGGCAATCTCGTTTCCGGCGGCATCGAGGCGCAGACCGAGCGCGTGCTGCAAAACGTCAAGGCGATCCTGGACGACCAGAAACTAACGTTTGCCAATGTGGTGAAATCCACGGTGTTTCTAACGAATCTTGCCGACTTTGCCGCGATGAACGGGATTTACGCGAAGTATTTCACCAGTGATTTCCCCGCGCGCTCGACGGTCCAGGTCGCCGCGCTGCCCAAGGGAGCGAATGTGGAAATTGAGGTCATTGCCCACTTCTAAAACACCGTGGCTGCGCCTCGTGAGAGCGCGGCAAAATGAATCGAATGGCCTCGCGCTCACAAAGCGCAGCTACAAATAATGAATATGCCGGTCGGAATCCAACTTGCCATTGCGGCGCTCGCCGGACTGGTTGTCGGCTGGTTGATTGGGCGCGCCCGGGGCGGCAGTGCGCCGGATTCACGGCTCGAAAACGAACTGCGCCAGCAGGTGGGCCAGCGCGAGGCCGAACTTGGCCGGCTTCGCTCGCAATTGACGGAAACCGGCAATGCGCGCGCCGCCGCCGAGGCCCGGTACGCCGCATCGGAAAAAATGCTGGTGGAACAACGGGCGTTGCAGGACAAGGCTTTGGCCGATTTGCGCGAGGCCTTCAAAGCGTTAAGCGCCGACGCCTTGAAACAAAGCGCGCCGGAGTTCCTGCGGCTGGCAGAACAATCTTTCGGGAAATTCCAGGAAACGGCCAAGGGCGATCTTGCCCAACGGCAGGAAGCCATTAAAGGGTTGGTTGAGCCGCTCAAGCAACAATTGGAGGCGTATCAAAAGCGGTTGCAGCAAGGCGAAACGGCGCAGTCCGGCGCGCTGGGCGAAGTAAAAAAACAACTCGAAACACTGGCCCAGTCCAACCAGTCGCTCGCACAGGAGACGCAGCAGTTTCGGATGGTGCTCAAGTCCAATCAGGCGCGCGGGCGTTGGGGCGAAGAAACCCTGCGGCGCGTTGTTGAAGCCGCAGGCATGAGCGCGCATTGTGATTTCACCGAGCAGACGCAAGAGGGAGAGAACCGACCAGACTTGGTGGTGCGATTGCCCGGCGACCGGGTTATTATCGTGGACTCGAAAGTTCCGGACCTGGATATTCTGGGCGCAGCGGACGCGGCCGAACCGGCGAAGCGCGCGGATCTGCTGGCGTCTCATGCAGCGAAACTGAGAACGACGATCAAAGGCCTGGCCGAGCGGGATTATCCAAAGCAATTCCCCAACGCGCTTGACCACGTGGTGTTGTTCCTGCCGGCGGAATCATTGTTCAGCACGGCGCTCGAAGGTGACCCAGAACTGATTGTATGGGCTGAAAGCAAACGGGTTTATCTGGCAACGCCCGCATCCTTCATCGCTGTGTTGCGAACGATCAATTTTATCTGGCAGCAACATGCGCAAACCGAGAATGCGCGGGAGATCGCCGGGGCGGCACAGGAGCTTTATTCGCGGGTCACCACGTTCACGGACCATTTGAAAAAAATTCGAGACGGACTGGATACCGCCAACAAGGCCTTTGATCAAGCGGTCGGCAGTTACGAATCGCGCGTCAAGCCCTCGGGCGAAAAACTGATCAAACTGGGTGGCGGCGCGCCCGGAAAAGAACTGGCGGATGTCCAGCCGCTCGATGCGACGTTGCGCTTGCCGCCGGAATAATTTTCGGCAAGATATGCTGATGCGCAAGTTGTCCATCTTCCTTTCTGCTCTCGTCCTCACTTTCAATCTATTGGCCCGCGAAAGCACGTTGCTCGATTCTGGCTGGCGCTTCAAATCGGGCGAAATCACCAACGCCGCACTACCGGAATTCAACGATGGCGACTGGCAGGCAGTCTCCGTTCCCCACAATTGGGGCTGGGAAGAGGCCCAACAGGGCAAGGATTTCTACCGCGGGCCCGGCTGGTACCGGCGCGAACTGGATATCACACCGGAAGCCGGCAAAAGGTATTTTCTGCGGTTCGAGGCCGCGAGCCTGGTGGCGGACGTTTATTTGGACGGCCAATTGCTGGGCGAACATCGCGGCGGCTTCGGCGCATTCTGTTTTGAAATCACGACCAACTTGTCCGCCAGCGGCACAAGTCTGCTTGCCCTTCGGGTGGACAACACCAAGTTCCCGGATATTGCGCCGTTGAGCGGTGATTTTTCGGTCTATGGTGGGCTTTATCGCCCGGTGCATTTGATCGTGACCGGCGAGGAAAACTTCGCCGTCACGGATCACGGTTCGCCGGGCGTCGAGTGGCTGCAAACGAGCGTCACCCAAACGCAGGCGGTGCTGGAGGTAGCGGCGCAAATATCCAATGGAACAAAACAAAACCAAGCGCAAACGCTGGCCGCGCTGGTGCTGGATGCGAATGGAAACACCATCGCCAGCGGCGAACAAAAAATCACCCTCGCGCCGGGCATGACCGCGCCGTATTGGCTGCGCGTCACCATGCCGCGGCCGCATTTGTGGAACGGCCGCACGGACCCGTATCTTTACAAGGCCGTGGTGGAATTGCGCGCGGCGGGTCAGCTGGTGGATGCCGTCGAACAGCCGGTTGGCCTGCGTTATTATTCGATTGACCCGGACAGGGGATTTTTCCTGAACGGTATGCCGTATCATCTGCATGGGGTGAACAAACATCAGGATCGTTTCAACAAGGGATGGGCGGTTTCCGAGGCGGATTTGGACGAGGACATTTCGCTTATCAGGGAACTGGGCTGCACGGTCGTCCGTTGCGCACATTACCAGCACAGCGATTATTTTTACAGCCTGTGCGACGAGGCTGGGATTCTGGTCTGGGCGGAAATCCCGCAGGTGAACGAAATCCGTGATGCGCCACAATTTGAAGAGACGTCACGCAATCAGCTGCTCGACCTCATCCGGCAAAACATCAATCACCCCTCGATATTTGTCTGGAGCCTGTTCAACGAAATCAGGGCCAGCAAAGGCAGTGAAGACCCTCACCGCGAGTTGCTGGATTTGAAAATTGTTGCCAACGGCGAGGACCCGACCCGACCGGCGATTGCGGCAACCTGCATCGCCAGTCTGCCGCAGATGAATAAAATTCCCGATCTGCTGGGCTGGAACATTTATCCCGGCTGGTATTCCGGCTGGGGAACCAAGGATGACATTGGCAAATCATTGGATTCACGTCGCAACGACAGCCGGCAAGGCGGGTTTTGCGTGAGCGAGTATGGCGCGGGGGCAAACACCTCCCAACACGAACAAAATCCAAAGCAACCAAAGACCGACGGCCCATGGCATCCCGAGGAATGGCAGGCCCTCGTCCACGAGACCGCCTGGCCGGAGATGAAGGCGCGTCCGTTTGTCTGGGGCACATTTGTCTGGAATATGTTCGATTTCGCCGTCAGCACGCGCCACGAAGGCGGCATTCCCGGTCGCAATGACAAGGGCTTGGTGACCTACGACCGAACGATCAAGAAGGACGCTTTCTATTTTTACAAAGCGAACTGGTCGGATGAACCCGTGCTTTACATCACGAGCCGGCGCTTCAACGAGCGCACCAATGCCGTCACGGATGTGAAAATTTACTCCAACGCGAGCACGGTGGAATTGCTGCTGAACGGAACATCGCAGGGCAAACGCGCCGACGGGACGAATGACATTTTCATCTGGCAGGGTGTGACCTTGAAACCCGGCGATAATCGGGTGGAGGCCCGGGCACTGCGCCAGGGGAAAAGTTTGAGGGACAGCTGTGTCTGGAATTTGAAATGATTCCCGCGATCATCGGCGAGGCCGGCGTCGGCATCCTGATTCCGCGCTTTCAAAGGTGAGGCGGAAGATGTTTTCATCTGCGCATGACGCCGTGTGTGATTTTTGAGGATGAGCATCTGCTGGTGGTTCACAAACCGGCCGGCTGGAACACGCATGCGCCTGGCCCATATGCGGGCGAGGGCATTTACGACTGGCTGAAGCATCGCGAACCCCGCTGGGCGACACTGGCCATCCTTCACCGGCTCGACAAGGAAACCAGCGGCGTGATGGTTTTCGGCAAAACGCCGGCCGCCAACCGCTCGCTCACGGAACAATTCACGGAACGCCGCGTCCAAAAAAAATACCTCCTGCTCACCGACCGCCCGGCGCCAGAACGCGAGTTCACCGTCAAAACCTCGCTCGTTCGCGTTGGTGAAAAATACCTGAGCCGTCCACCACATGCCGGCGCGGAAATCGCGGAAACCTCATTCCGTAGCAGCCGAGGTAACGAGGCTCAAATCAAAAGGAAGTTAGAGCCTCCTCACGTCGGCTGCTGCACTGCGGTGGAGGCCACACCGCTCACCGGGCGAACACATCAGATTCGCGTTCACGCAGCGGAAAGCGGATTTCCAATTCTCGGCGACACGCTTTACGGCGGCACCCCGGCGGCGCGGGTTTTTTTGCACGCCGCGGAAATCTCCTTCGCGCATCCGGCCACCGGCACGCCGATGACATTTCAAGCCCCGGCAAATTTCGAGGCCAACCCACGCCTGACCCTCCGCTCCGCGCTCATCGATCCGGAGGCGACAAACGCCTTCCGTGTGATTCACGGCGCAAGCGACAACTGGCCGGGCTGGTACGTGGAACGGTTGGGCGATTATCTGCTTTCCCAGGCTGAACAGGCTTTGCGAACTGATCAACACGAGGAACTGGAACGGCTCGCAAAACTACTTTCCGCGCGCGGGGCGTATCACAAGACGCTTTCACGCCAGGTCTGTCGTTCAACCGCTGCCGAATCCTCGCCGCAACTGGTTTTCGGCCACGCGGCGCCGGAACGATTTGTGATTATGGAGAACGGTATCCGTTTTGAGCTGAGTTTTGTTGAAGGATATTCCACCGGATTGTTTCTGGATCAACGTGACAACCGCCGCCGTTCTCTGACCGGCCACATCGCCGCCGATTTCGACTTTGGACCGTGGACTGCGAACTGTGGCCTGTTGAACTGCTTCGCCTACACCTGTGGCTTTTCCGTGTGCGCGGCGCGGGCGGGCGTGAAAACAACAAGCCTCGATCTCTCAAAAAAATATCTCGAATGGGGCCGGCGCAACTTTGCGCTCAACGGACTCGACCCGGCAGCACATGACTTCATTTATGGCGACGCGTTCGACTGGTTGCGGCGACTGACGAAGAAGGGACGCGCATTTGACTGCGTGGTGCTTGATCCGCCGACGTTTTCGCAATCGAAGGAGCACAGCGCGTTCCGCGTGGAAAAGGATTGGGGCAAATTGATGGCCGCCGCGCTGCCGCTGCTCAAGCCGGGCGGGGTTATGTTCGCCTCGACGAATGCCGCCGACTGGCCGCCGGAGGAATTTCTCGCGGACGGGGAGAGGGCCGTCCACGCGGCCCGCCGAAAGATTCTCCAGTCGCATTATTTCCCGCAACCGCCGGATTTCCCGATCAGTCGTGCTGAACCGGCCTATTTAAAAACCGTGTGGTTGCGAATCGGGTAATTTCCATTTTCAAACAGTCCATGGTTCGCGATGCCGCCTGAAAAGCAAAAACCCGGAGAATCATCTCCGGGTTTTTATTGAAAGACTGGCGGCTACCTACTCTCGCAGAACCTATAGGACTACTAC
>CAZKTW010000034.1:0-21550 GCA_964555775.1 uncultured Bifidobacteriaceae bacterium
AAGTCACCGACTCATTCATCAACTGTTCGATGCTCAGGTCGGCCAGGTTGCCGGTGGATTCGTTGGGTACGGATCCACTGGCTGTCAGCGCAATGGCCGGCCCGGCCAGACCCCAGACAACAGCAAATCTTCCCCAAAAAAGAACAAACTGCCGGCAATGTACCAGCTTAAGTAGCAGGCGATTATATCGAACTTCCGAATTCATACGTTTGGAGTCCATTTGCACGTGTCCGGGCATATTTGAGGACGCCACTTGCACATCGGCGGAAAACGGGGAAACTTGAGCAAAGCCCATACAAATTCAGGAGTTTGGTTGGCTCATTCAACCGGTTGCAGGCCGGATGTCGTTTGCCGGTTCAGCCGAGGGCTGGTTTTCCCGGCGACTTTATTATTGGGGCAAGCGCTCCGCCTGCTTGCGACCGGTAATGTCGCTGGCCACGGTGGAGAAATGGACGGTCTGTCGATCGGATGAATAGTGCGCTTGAACCCGCTTGGTCACGGAGATGTGCCGGCCATCGCGGCTGAGAAAAATGCCTTCTCCCGTCCAAACACTTTGCGTTGACGCGCCGGGTTCCGCAACCGGCTCATTGCCGGTCCCGCCGGCAGGCGCGGCCTCGAAATCATCCAGGCGTAAACCGCTGATATCCTCGCCGTCGCCAATGCCCAACAGGCGGCGGCCAGCCTGATTCAGGTAGGAGAGTCGCCGGGTTTCGGCATCGACCACGGCCACCAAATCCGGGGAGGCGGCAAGGATTTCCAGCAACAGGAGTTCATTTTCCTTCGCCCGTTCCTGAACAATATGCTGCCGTTCCAGGCGCGCCCGCACTGCCTCGCAAAGCGTGTCCGATGAAAATGGCTTGGGCAAATAATCATCCGCCCCTTGCTCCATGCCGCAACGCATGCTCTGATCATCCCCAACCCCGGTCATCAAAATAATCGGAATGGTGGAGGTGGCCGGTCGGGAGCGCAGACTGTGGAGCACGTCAAAACCGTCCAGATCGTTCATCATGATGTCGCTCAACACCAGATCGGGCAACCGGGCGCGGGCCAGCTCCAGGCCGTTCTTGCCATCCGCGGCTTCCAGGACTTCGTAGCCGCATTTGCGCAGCGTTCGCACCACCGTCTGGCGGACGGCTTTTTCATCATCGATGACCAATATTTTTTTCATGTCCATGTCGCGGCTTGGATCCCGGAAGCGCACCGGTCCCACGGGTGCCTATCGGACGAAAACGTCCGCCACTGAAAGGGTTTGTGTTGGGAGCGTCCAGTCTGGCCTGGGACATCCAACCGGCTTGAGCCATCTCCCGCGGGTTTTCCACTCAAGTCCGGCCGCCACCGGCCGATAACAGCTTGCGGAAATACGCGGGGACCATGGAACTTACAACGGACGCCATTCAACTTGCAGACAGGGATTATGATTTTCTCTGCCGCCTGGTTTACGAGCGAAGTCGCATCCATTTGGGGCCGGACAAGCGAACCCTGGTGACTTCGCGGCTGGCCAAGCGGTTGCGCCAGCTTCAATTGCCGGACTATCACGACTACTGCGAGTTGCTGCGCTCGCCCGCCGGGGAGGAGGAATTGCGCTTTCTGATTGACCGCATTTCGACCAATCACACGCACTTCTTCCGCGAGGTGAAACATTTTGATTTTCTCCGGGAAAAAGTGCTGCCCCAGTGGCGCGCCTCAGCCAACGATAAAAAGGAGATGTTTCGCGTCTGGAGCGCCGCGTGTTCCTCCGGCGAGGAGCCCTATTCATTGGCCATCCACCTCGCCGAACATCTGGCTCCCGCCGGTTCAAACACCTGGCAGATTGAGGCCAGTGACATTTCCACCCGCGTGCTGGAAGCCGCGGAGCGGGGGGTTTACGACGCGGAAAAACTGGCCGGAATCAACCAGGAATTGTGGCGCCGCCATTTTCAGAAGGGGATGAGTGACTGGCAGGGGCACTTCCGCATCAAGGAAGATCTCCGCCGGCGGGTGGCTTTTCACCATCTCAACCTGCTCGAAGGCAATTATCCGTTCGCCCGGCCGTTTGACGTCATTTTTTGCCGGAACGTGATGATTTATTTCGACCGGCCCACGCAGGAGGAGCTGATCGGGTATCTGGCCGAGCGGCTGCTCCCCGGCGGGTATTTGATGGTCGGCCATTCCGAAAGTTTGAGCGGGGTCAAACACTCCCTCCGTCTGGTCCAGCCCGCCATTTATGTGAAACCCGCCGCGTAGAGCCCTGTCCCGCTTCAGGATGGAGCCGGCTGAATCTTCCGAAGCAAAGTACTCAAGTCCCGCCGGATCCAAGCCGATAGCCAATTGGTAAATGATGTTTAAACGGTCTTGCCCACAGTGCCTGTGGTGCGCTACCCGAAAACACCTGACGCACAATATATATTATGGCCACTCAACAGTTGGAACATGCTTCCGCCACCACCCGGCAACTGGCCGGCAAATATCTCACCTTTACCCTCCAAGAGGAGTCTTATGGCATTGACGTGCTGAAGGTGCGCGAAATCATCCGCCTGACCACCATCACCGCCGTTCCGCAAATGCCGGCCTACGTGCGCGGCGTCATCAACCTGCGAGGCAAAATCATTCCGGTCATGGACCTGCGCCTGAAATTTGGTTTTGCCGCGGCCCCGGGCACCGAGCAAACCTGCATCATCGTGGTTCAGGTGAAATTGCCGGACGGCAAAGCCACCCAGATGGGCCTGGTGGTGGACGGGGTCGAGGAAGTGACCAATATCGCCGAAGCCGACATTGAGGAAACGCCCGATTTTGGCGCGCAGATTGCCACTGATTACATCGTTGGCATGGCCAAGATCAAAGGCGCGGTCAAGACGTTGCTGGACATCGACGGCGTCATCAGTGCGGTGGCCCTGAAAAACCTCAACCTTGCCGCAACCTCATCATCGGCAGCCCAATCCAGGTAGCAACATCCCGCCAAACAATTCTTACAGATCCAAAACATCCAAGGAGACAAATCATGAAGACTGAACATCGAAACCTGACCGTGGCGGCGAGACTTCACCGCCTTCTGGGAGGGTGCATAATCGTATTGGTCATAACTGGCGTGGTGTCTTTTGCCACCCTCGCCCGGCTCAAGGTGAATGGCCCGGTGTACCAAAAGATCGTTCAGCAGAAAGACCTGCTCGGGGACATTCTGCCGCCCCCGGTGTATATCCTGGAAACCTACATGACTGCGCTCCAGATGCTCGGTGAATCGGATCCCGTCGTCTTGAAGGCGGATCTGGAGAAGATTCAGTCCCTCAAAAAGGACTTTGGAGATCGAACGGAGTACTGGACCAAACAGTTGGCCGACTCGCCGGTTCGACGTGTGCTCGCGGAAGACTCGCACAAACCAGCGGTTGAATTTTTTGAAACCTTGGAACATGAATTCATCCCGGCGATCGAAAAACAGGATAAGGCGGCCGCCACCGCCGTCGCGTACGGGAAACTAAGATCGGAATACTTGGAACATCGCAAAGCCATTGATCAAGCGGTCACCCTCGCCACGCAGAACAGCCAACTTTTCGAGGTTGAGGCGGCGAAGGAGGTTCACTACCGGACCGGGATCATGCTTGGCGTTCTCGCCGGCGGCTTGTTGCTCATCGGACTTTACAGCCTGGCCACAACGCGCTCACTTGTCCGGATCGTGAAATCCACGGCGGATCAACTGGCGGAAGGTTCCGGCCAGGTTTCCAGCGCCGCCAGTCAGGTGTCCGCCTCCAGCCAGACCCTGGCCGAGGGCGCGAGCGAACAAGCGGCCTCACTGGAAGAAACCAGCTCCTCGCTCGAAGAGATGTCCTCCATGACCAAGCGCAATGCCGAGAATGCGCAAAAAGCCAACGACCTGGCCAAGCAGGCCCGCAGCGCTGCAGACAAAGGTGCCGCCGACATGCAGACGATGGGCACGGCGATGGAAGCCATCAAGGTTTCCTCCAATGACATCGCTAAAATCATCAAGACCATTGATGAAATTGCTTTTCAAACGAACATTCTCGCACTCAACGCCGCCGTGGAAGCCGCCCGGGCCGGTGAAGCGGGCATGGGTTTTGCCGTTGTTGCCGATGAGGTCCGTAACCTGGCCCAACGCAGCGCCCAGGCCGCCAAGGAAACCGCCGCCAAGATTGAAGGCGCCATCGGCCGGACCGCCCAAGGGGTTGATATCAGCACCAAGGTCGCCGAGACGTTGAATGAAATCGTGTCTCAAGTCCGTCAGGTGGATGAACTGGTGGCCGAGGTGGCCGGTGCCTCGCGCGAACAGACGCAGGGCATCACTCAAATCAACACCGCCGTCGGGCAGATGGACAAGGTCACCCAGTCCAATGCCGCCAACGCGGAAGAAAGCGCGGCTGCCGCAGAAGAACTCAATGCCCAGGCAGCTACCATGAAGGAATCCGTGACGGAACTGCTCCAGCTTGTAGGGGGCGGCGGCCAGGCCACCGTGACCAGAGCGACTGCAACACCCGCATCTGCCAGGGGAGCCCGCATGGCTGTGCCCGAGGTCAAACGGTCCAGTGTGCTGCGTGGGAACGGTCACGGGAATGGTCAAGCCCATCCTGAACCGGTGGCTGCAACTGGTGTAACCAATGGCCGGAATGAAATCCCCTTGGAGGGCGATTTTCGAGATTTCTAAACAGAAACGCACTGTGGCTGATGGATTTGTCGGCGGGCGTTGAAGCTGTGCCGCGCAAAATGATGAAAGTTCCACCCGGTAACGGGTTCATCGAAATTTGTTGCTTAAGTTTCCGCGGGTTCCGCCGATAGTCATTCCGATTCCAATGTCATCAGCACCGAGGAAAACGCGGTGGCCACTATCGGGTGGAGGCAGCTCCATTCCGAAGGATATCCGCTGCCTGCCGGTTTGGTCGAAAGGCCATACCCCCATCCAAATCTCCCTTTCCCGTCACTGGTCAAAAGCCGTCCCCGATCAATCCAGCCACGAACCGCACCCGGGTGGCGGACCGGCTTGATTCAAGGAAATCGGCAATCCCATGAGTGATAAAATCCTTTTTGTTGATGATGATCCAAATTTACTGGCTTCCTGTAGGCGAACTCTTTACCGGCAGTTCGAGGTCGAAACCGCCGAGGGCGCCGCCGCCGGCCTTACGACGCTGGCGGAGCGCGGTCCATTTGCCGTCGTGGTTGCGGACCGGCAGATGCCGCTGATGGATGGCATTCAATTTCTTGCCACCGTCAAGCAACGCGCCCCGGACACCGTCCGCATCATGCTGAGCGGGAACTTTGACCTTGAAGCCGCCATCCGGGTGGTAAATGAAGGGAGCATCTTTCGCTTTCTCACCAAACCCTGCCCGGTTGAAATCCTCTCCAAAACACTCGCCGACGCCTGCGCCCAATACCGGCTGGTCACGGCGGAGAAGGACTTGTTCAACAAGACACTCGGAGGCAGCGTCAAGGCGCTCACGGACATCCTTTCGATTGTGGATGCTGAATCCGTTGGCCGCACTCAAACGTTGCGCGACATCGTCTCCCATCTGACCGAGGAGTTGCGCCTGGTTGATGCCTGGGAGATCAATCTCGCAATCATGCTGGCACCCATAGGTTTTATCGCCGTCCCGCCCAACACCGCAGCCCGGGCCCGTTCGGGACAGCCGCTTTCCAAGATTGAGGAACAAATGGTCGCCCGCGTGCCTGAAACGGCCGCGCGGTTGCTGGCCAATATTCCGCGCCTTGAAGGCGTGGCAAAAATGGTCCGCCACCAGCAAAAGCACTTTGACGGGACAGGTTTCCCGCATGATTCGGTTTCAGGTGAAGCCATCCCTATCGGCGGTCGCCTGTTGAAAATCTTTTTGGATTTGGTCCAACTCGAGCGATCCGGCCTGTTACGGTCCGGCGCCTTGTCCCAAATGGATGGCCGCCGGGGATGGTATGACCCCCGTTTGCTTGGGCTGGTGCGCGGCTGTTCTGGTCGCCTTGGCACACGATCGGTGGAAGTCGCCAAACGCACCATCGCCGTCACCGTGGAAGATCTGGTTCCAGGCATGGTGCTGTGTTCCAATGTCGAAACCAAAGACGAATCCCGCACCCGCGGCCAGCTCGCCCGCTCGATGCTGCTCCATGCCAACGTCGAATCCAACGGCACAATCATCCTCGTCCCCGCCGGCCTCCAGATCAATGAAATGACCCTGGAAAGAATTCACAACTTTGAAAGAATCTTCGGCATCAAGGAACCGATCCTCGTCGAAGCTCCCGCGCCAATGGATTGTGTCGGTTCCCGGCAAACAGAGCCGGGTGAATCTCCCCGCAGTCGACTCATGATGCATCGGAAGCCTCGCTAAAGTTTTCCCGGCTCCCGTCCGATAACCAGCTGGCAAATGAAATTGAAATGATTTTACCCGCAGCGCCTCGCCTGTGGCGCCGGCGCGCCACTCATGCGCGCCAGTGTCGGGCGCGGGATTCGAAAACCTGACGCACAATGTCGGGCGGACAACCAGTTGGCGGCCAAGCCCCCCACTTGGCGCGCGACCATAACTAATTTCCTGACGGTCTCAAGCCCCTGTGATTCGCCTCAAGTTTCTTCCCCGCCTGCCGATTAAGTCCCTGTGAAGGCCGCAACTCAAGGCTTGTTGGAGACCAACGCAGAATGAGGACAACGCTGTTATAGACAACGAACCTCACTGGCAAGAAACCATGAACCTGTTTGCACCCCATTGCCTCGCTGGCACCGGCTTGGTGGCCGCCGTTGGAAAATCAGCAACGGCCTTGAATTTTTTGGCTGCTTCTGATCCAGCCCATACCCAGGAACTCCTGCATGAAACTACAAACTAAATTCATACTGACCTTTCTCAGCGCGACGCTCCTGACGTTTGTCGGCGCCCAGATTTTCCAGCAGATTCGTGGCGGACGGGCCCTGGACAATCTTTCCCGGGAAAACCTGGGTTTGTTGGAACAACGCGAGCAGTTGCACGCGGACAACATTTACCAGACCATCGATCCCGTCGTCCGGGAAACCATTTCCCTCGGTGAAATGCCCAAACTCGATGTGTTGATCGGCACCTACAGCCACATTGACGGGCTGCTCGAATATTCGATTTACGACAACAAAGGAGTGGCTGCCTATTCAACCAGTCACGAAATTGTAAAGTCCCGGAAGACACTGCCGGCCGACCTCAAAAACCAGGTGCTGGGCAACCCGGCCAGATTCGCCCGGCGCACGGGCGACGCTTTTGAAATTTACAACCCCCTGGTCGTCACCGCCAAATGTCTGGAATGCCATGACGACTTGAAAAAAGACGCCATCGGCGGGGTCACGCTTTTGCGCCTGTCCACGGACACCTTGGCCAAATCCAGCCAAAGCTGGAATATCGCGACGACCAGGATCGAGAGCACTAATGTCAAGACCGCTGTGTTTACCACGGTGGTCATTGCCCTGATCTTTTCCGCTCTTGCCTATTGGACTGTAAAACGCTTCATCACCGTGCCGATCGACCGGATCACCAACCGGCTCTGGCAAGGGGCCGAGCAGCTGAACAACAGCTCCTCCGAAATCACTGCCAACAGCCAGACTCTGGCCGAAGGTGCAAGCGAGCAGGCCGCTTCCTTGGAGGAGACCAGTGCTTCCCTGGAAGAAATGTCCAGCATGACCAAGCGCAACTCCGAAAGCTCCCAGAAAGCCAACGATCTCGCCAAACAAGCCCGCACGGCCGCCGACAAAGGGGTCGCCGACATGCAAACAATGAATACCGCGATGGAAGCCATCAAGGCCTCCTCCGAGGACATCGCCAAAATCATCAAAACCATTGATGAAATCGCCTTCCAGACCAACATTCTCGCCTTAAACGCGGCGGTGGAAGCCGCCCGGGCCGGTGAAGCCGGCATGGGTTTTGCCGTCGTTGCCGACGAAGTGCGCAATCTGGCCCAACGCAGTGCCCAGGCCGCCAAGGAAACCGCTTCCAAGATTGAAAGCGCCATCGGCAAAACCGGTCAGGGCGTGGAAATGAGCAAAAAGGTTGCCGAGACCTTGAGCGAAATTGTGTCCAAAGCGCGGCAGGTGGATGAACTGGCGGCGGAAGTGGCCGGCGCTTCGCGCGAACAGACCCAGGGGATCACCCAGATCAACACCGCGGTGGGACAAATGGACAAGGTGACGCAATCCAATGCCGCCAGCGCCGAGGAAAGTGCCGCCGCAGCGGAAGAACTGAATGCGCAGGCTGCGGTGATGAAGGCATCAATCACGGAATTGCTGATACTGGTCGGCGGTGAGAACCAGCGGGTCGTGACCAGACCGCCGGTTTCCGCGGCTCCCGCCATGCGGATGCATCCCGCCGCCCCGATCGCAAAACGATCCGCCCCTGTTCATGGGAACGGCCATGCTCCCGCCGAACTGGCAACCACAGGTGCGACCAATGGCCGGAGCCAGATTCCCCTCGAAGGCGATTTTAAGGATTTTTGAGGCCACCGAGGCGCCAACCAGCACGCCGATTCAAGCCAAGAAATCTGAGAACAATCTCGGTCAACAAATAATTTATGCATAAAGTTCTCTACAACGTCGCGGAAACAAGTGAAATGATCAGCCAGGGACGGCGTATGTCGCTCTCGGGTGACGAAGGGCTGCTGCGACAACTTCCGGCCGGTCAGTGGGTCGCCGGCACGAGTCCGTATTTCATCGCCGAAACCGGCGGGGTGGTGACGCGGGACAAGATTCACGTGGATGAACTCCCGGATTTTGTTGAATCGACCATGATCAAACTCTACGACGAGACGACCATCCAAGGCGTCTGTCGCGACATCCCGGAAAATGGATTTGCCATCATCATCATTCCGGCCAACTGCCGCGTGCATCTGAATTTTGCCCTGAAGGCCCATACGTTTGAAGAATTTGCCGCCCGGCCCCTGGTGGGCTGGGTTTCCGGGGTGCATCTGGACGATCTGGGACAGGTGTCCCCCAAGGTTTTCTGCGGGGAACAAAGCCTGGCTCTGGAAAATCAAGCCGTGGTCATGCACGTCCGGCTGCCTGCAAACAAAACGGGCGAATTGGGAATTCTGAACATGTTTGAACAGAGCGTGGGTGATACGATCATGTTCCCCAATGATGGATTTGAGGCCACCGAGGTTTGCGTCAACGGCAAACCACACCGCCTGGCCGATTACATCCACGAAAAGAGCCTGGCGACCCGGCTGCCGCTGGTGGCGGACTACAATGGCACTTTGGTCAATGTCAGTTTTCAGCAGGTGGATATGGCCAGCGGCAAGGTGACGTTCTACGCCCCGGTATTTAAAGGCGTGGAATACCGGCACGCGAAACGGCTGGCGAACTACGTCTCCGAGTTCACCCAGCGCATGCCGGTCACCAACGGCAATGTCGCCTTCTCCTGCAACTGCATTCTGAATTTTGTCTATTCCAAACTCGAAGGCAAACGAACCGGCCAGATCACCGGTCCGGTCACCTTCGGCGAAATTGGCAACCGCCTGCTCAATCAGACCATGGCCTACCTGACCATCAATGACCGGCTGCCGGCCGGCAAATCGCAGCCATAAAATTCCCCAACCGGACCACCGCCATGACCAGAACGAAGACCAAAATCAGTCTCTTGTTCCTGTTGTGGACGAGCGGCTGGCTCTCAAAAATATTCGGCGCCAATGACCCGGCATTGCCGGCCGTCAAGCCAGCCCGGGCGTCCACCAAATCGCTTTCCTTCAAAAACAACCAGGGACCATTATGAAAACCGATCAATTCGAGTTCTCGTCCACTGCGCCGGTTCGCGCCGGTCGTGAAAACGGCGCCTCGGTATTTGACGCCAGTCATTGCAAGCTGAAGGGCAAGCGCTACCGGAAGGAACTGAAGCGGCTGCAGATTGAACTGGTCAAACTCCAGGAATGGATCAAGCACAAGGGCCTCAAGGTCGTGGTGCTTTTCGAAGGTCGCGACGCCGCCGGCAAAGGCGGCACCATCAAACGGATCATTCAAAGGATGAACCCGCGCATTTGCCGGGTTGTGGCCCTGGGCACCCCCACCGAAAAGGAAAAAACCCAATGGTATTTCCAACGCTATGTTTCCCAACTTCCCGCCGCCGGCGAAATGGTGCTGTTCGACCGAAGCTGGTACAATCGCGCCGGCGTTGAGCGGGTGATGGGCTTTTGCACCAACGCCGAATATGAGGAGTTTTTACACTCCTGCCCGGAATTCGAGCGCATGCTGGTCCGGTCGGGCATCATTTTGATCAAGTACTGGTTCTCCGTGAGCAACCACGAGCAGGAACGGCGTTTTCAGGACCGGATCCATGACCGCACCAAGTTCTGGAAATTAAGCCCCATGGATCTCGAATCCCGCCGGCGCTGGCAGGATTATTCCCAGGCCAAAGACGAGATGATGGCCCACACCGATATCAAGCAGTCCAACTGGTTCGTGGTGGATGCCGACAATAAAAAATGCGCCCGTTTGAACTGCATCCGGCATCTGTTGGCGCAAATCCCCTACCAGGATTTGACCCCCAAACCCATCAAATTGCCGCGGCGTCCGTCGAAAAGTGGTTACGTCCGGCCGCCCATCAATGATCAGACTTTCGTGGCCGATTATTATCGTTGATGGAATGCAGGGGAAAACAGCGAACCGATGCCGCCGGGGCAAGGGCCTTGAACCTGTTTTTCCGGGAAAGCCCGGAATTCCCCGGCGGACGGATGAAACGGCCTGAATTGTCTCCTGCAAAAATTTTAGCCCCCTTTCGACATCGAAATCGCTCAAAGAAGAGATATTCGCACCTCGAGATTCCGGCTTCCCCGCCGTAAAATCGTGCTGACCGGCAAAATAAAGTGTTCAGGGACAAGTAATTCTTGCCGATAGCTAATTACAGTGAATGAGCACTGGAAACGAGACCATCTAACGTTCCCAGCACAAACCATCGCCAGGCACCACCGCGAAATTGGCTGTCGGCGGCGAGGGGCTTATGAATTGAGTCCGGGCATCAACCGGTCGCATCAGGGCTTTTGCTTTAAGGGATTAAATTTATGCAAACCGATCAGGCAGATGAAACACTCAGGCATTTAAGCCTTGAACAGGGGATTCGTCCTCTCTGGGCGACGTTCCGCAACATCCTCCTGGTGGTCCTCCTGATTTTCGTTTTTGCCATAGTCCAGATCTTCATGCTTCGGCGGGTGTGCAATGTTGGAATGCAGACCGCCGCGTCGCTGGAGAAACAGGGTCTGCCGACGCTCAACGAACTGGCTTCGCTCCAAGAGCACCTGGCCGTCTTCCGGCTTTATCCCCACGAGTACCTTTTTGCCCGGGAAGGCGAAAAAGCCGGCAAGGCGAAGGCGGTGGAAAACATCGCGGCGCAAACCCGCGCACAATTGAAACAAATCAGGATGGTCATGCCCGAAGACGAAGGCCAGCGCCTCGCCTCGAATCTGGAAGGCGCCATGGCTGATCTGAACACCGAGTTTCAAAAGATAAGGAACCTCGCCGAAACCGTTTTTGCCGGCGCCATGAAGGAAATGGATCAGGAAATTCCCGCCAGAATTGACCGGGTGACCGTGGCCTCCGGCGAATTGAAGAGTCACGGCAACCATTTTTTCGGCAGGCAGGCGAACGCCACCTTTGGCAGTTTTGGGTGGATCAAAGAAAATGCCGTCATGTTCGGCACGGCAAACATCCTGGTGGCTTTCGGCGCCGTCATGTTCGTTCTGCTGGCCGCCCGCCGCAACCGGGCACAGTTAACGGAAGCCCTGGCGCGGCTCGACGAGCGCACCCAGGAGTTGGCCGACTCGCTGTCCCTGGTCAACGCCATGCTGGAATCAACCACCGACGGAATTGTGCTGATTGACGCGATGGGCGCCATTGGGAATTACAATCAGCAATTCGTCAAATTATGGCGCATTTCCGAACCGGCGGAGGTCATGAAAGACCAGCAGCGGGCCCTGGCATTTGTGCTGCCGCTCCTGAAACACCCCGAAAAACTTGCCGGCAAAATCGAAGAACTGGCGGCCCATCCTGAACACGAAAGCTCCGATGTCCTCGAACTGAAGGATGAAAGGGTCTTTGAATGCTGTTCCAAGCCCCAACGAATCCAGGATCGCATCTGCGGCCGGGTCTGGAGCCTTCGCGACGTGAGCGAGCAAAAGCGGATGCAACGGGAAGTGGATAAAATCCACCAGCAATTATTGAACGCCTCCCGGCAGGCCGGCATGGCGGAGGTGGCCACCGGCGTGTTGCACAACGTGGGCAACGTCCTGAACAGCGTCAACATTTCCACCTCCCAGGTCATCGAGGGCCTTAACAAATCCAGGATCTCCAAGGTATCCCTGCTGGGCGAGTTGTTGGCGAAAAACGCCGGCAATCTCGCCGCCTATGTTACCACGGATGCCAGCGGCAGCCAGTTGCCGGGCTATGTCAGCCGGCTGGCCGAACGCCTCCACCAGGAACGCGATGACCTGCTCAAGGAATGCGAGCTGATCCGCACGAACATGGAACACATCAAGGAGATCGTGTCGATGCAGCAAAGCTATGCCCGCGCCTTTGGCGTGGTGGAAAAGGTGAAGGTCACCGATTTGATCGAAGACGCGTTACAGTTGAACGCCGGAGCACTGACGCGCCATGACGTCGAAATCGTTCGCGATTTTCAGTCGCCCCGATGTCAGATCACCGTCGAGAAACACAAGGTCCTCCAGATTCTCGTCAACCTGATCCGCAACGCGAAATACGCCTGCGACGAGTCCCGTCGCGCCGACAAACAACTCACCATCCGCTGCAACAACGGCGGGGATCGGGTGCAAATTGCAGTGGTGGACAACGGCGTTGGCATCCCGGCCGAAAATTTGACGCGCATTTTCGGCCACGGGTTTACCACCCGCAAGGAAGGCCACGGTTTCGGCCTGCATAGTGCCGCGCTCGCAGCGAAGGAACTGGGCGGAACCCTCGTGGTCCACAGCGACGGGCCCCAAAGAGGAGCCGCATTTACACTGCAACTGCCGCTGGCGCCGCCCCCGCAGTCACCATGAAAACCCCCGCATCCCAAAACCATCATCGCATCCTGGTGGTGGATGACAATCCGGCCATCCACAATGATTTTCGGAAGGTGTTGAATCGCTGCATCGAGGAAGTCGATGAATTTGAAGTCAGCGCCTTCGGCAAAGCCGAAGTCCAATCCGAGCCGAACCATTTCGACTTGGAGTTCGCCTCGCAAGGACAGCAGGCTTGGGAGATGGTCCGGCAGGCGATCGCTGAAAAACACCCCTACGCCATGGCCTTCATGGATGTCCGCATGCCTCCCGGCTGGGACGGGGTGGAAACCACCATCCGGATCTGGGAAGTGGACCCCGATATTCAAATCGTCATCTGCACCGCCTACTCGGATTATTCCTGGGACGACATGATCGACCGACTGGGGCGGTCGGATTGCCTGGTCATCCTAAAGAAACCATTCGACAGCGTCGAAGTCCTGCAGCTGGCCAACGCCTTGACGGAGAAATGGCGGCTGCTCCAGCGGACCCGGTTGATGGTGACCGATCTGGAGCGCACCGTTCAGGAACGAACTGTGGAGCTCCAGGAATCTCACGCTGAAGTTGAAATTCTCCTGGCATCCATCACCGCCGCCATCATCGGCGTGGATGTCGAACAAAAGGTGACCCGTTGGAACCGCGCGGCGGAAATCCTCTTCGCCATCCCCTCGCTCCAGGCCCTGGGCCAACCAATCGAGGCCCTGGATTGGCGTCTGGATTGGAAGCCCGTTGGCCAGGCGCTCATGGATTGCCGCAGCCGCCGGTTGCCCGTCGAATTGCCCGATGTTCCCTATCGGCGCGCGGACGGAAAAGACAGCTTTATCAATCTCACCTTGACGCCGAACCAGGCCGGCGACAACCAGCGCCTGGATGTGATCCTGCTCGGCACCGACACCAGCCAGCACCATTTGCTGGAAAGCCAGCTCCAACAGGCACGAAAACTCGAGGCCATCGGCCAGCTCGCCGCCGGCATCGCCCACGAAATCAACACCCCCACCCAGTACGTCGGCGACAACACCCGTTTCCTCCAGGATTCCTTCGGGAGCATCGCCAATGTGCTCCAGGCGTACCAGGGATTGCTCGCCGCCGCCCGGAACAACACCGTCACCCCGGCGTTGATCACCCAGGTGGAAGCAACCCTGGCCGCCAGCGACCTGGATTATCTCTTCGAGCAGATTCCCACCGCGATCCAGGAAACCCTCGAAGGCGTCGGGCGCGTCAGCAAGATTGTCCGCGCCATGAAGGAATTCTCCCATCCCGGCGGCAAGGACAAGGCCGCCTCGGACCTGAACAAGGCGATTGAGACCACGGTCACCGTGGCCCGCAATGAATGGAAATACGTGGCGGACCTGGAACTGGATCTGGACCCGCAACTACCCCTGGTGCCCTGTTTCATCGGCGACTTGAATCAATGCATTCTGAACCTGGTGGTCAACGCCGCCCACGCCATCGAGGACGTGGTGAAAACCACCCCGGGTTCCAAGGGCCGGATCATCGTGCAAACCCGGCGCGATGACAGCCATGTGGAAATACGGGTGACTGACACCGGCACCGGCATTCCGGAAGCGGTCCGCCCGCGAATTTTCGACCCCTTCTTCACGACCAAAGGTGTGGGCAAAGGCACGGGCCAGGGCCTCTATCTGACCTACCAGACTGTGGTGGAGAAACACCAGGGCACCGTCACATTCCAGACCGAAAGCGGAAAGGGAACCACCTTCATCATTCGCCTGCCGGTCAGTCCATCCCAGCCGTCCTCAGCTCCGCGGATTCCGGTCGGGTTCGATCCCACACCTTCTGGCCAGACTCCCGACTCAGGAGTCTCAAGCAACGTCAATACCGGTCTTCCAGCCAAATTCCCGGGCGGATGATTTCAACAACTTTGAATCCGCGTTGATTCCTTAAGTACCCGCCATTTGCACCGATGCTTACAGATAGAGAATGCCGCTATGGACAGAATTGCTCCCATCAGAAACGAACCGGGAGAAACTCCTCCGGACGTTGAGGAAAACGCACCACGCTGGCAGATTCGTTGCCTGAATTGCGATTGCGCCCGGCCCTGGGACAAATTTGGCATCCGGCCTAAAATGGCCGGGAAGGAATTCACCGTCATCCATTGCCCGCAATGCAAGCGCATCCGCATGCACCTCATTGAAAATGTCCCGCCGGCAATAGTTTAGAACCCAACAGCCTGGGCCTGTGGCCGGAGAGGAGAGTTTTTCCCTGATCGGCAAAGGACTCTCCGGCAATGAATTGCTTAAGTTTCATCATTTCCAACCGATATCCAGTTGATTCTGGTTCGGGCATGCCGGAGGGAGCGGATTGGGTTCATCCTTCCGGTTCGCCATCGTGTTCCTTGGGTAAAAGTTTATGATGAAATTGCTCTTGCTCGTGCTGCACCATCCGCTCGTCAGCCTGTTGTCCCCGGCAGCCGCTTTATTTGTTCTCGCCCTGATTCTGCCCGATCAGCAGGACCGGCGAATGAAACGAGAATTGTTCGCCGCCCGCGTGCGGGCGAGGACGCTTTACCAGCACCGGCGGTTGCAGAACGAAGAAGCCGATTGGGAAGCCTCCCGGCTCGGATCCAATTCTAATTCTCTGCCGGGAAATGGCCGGCTGGCCGGCCCTTTCAAAATTCTCCGATGGCGATGGGGCGATCCTGTTTGTGATCGCCATTCGCTTGCCAAAACCAATATAATCCGCCAACCTTGACCGGGAAATCATCCCGGTGTAGCGCCATCCATGTCAGATCGAACCAGTCTTCGCCTTCTCATCCGGTCTTCAGCGATGCGCCTGACGGACCGGACGCCGTTTTGATTCCCGGGACTGAGGATGTCTCCACGCACCTTTTCGCCAAACACCAACCGAAGCAATTCATTATGCTCCCACCCGACAATGCCGAACTCGAAACCCAGCGTCGGCTTTTTCTGTTTCGCCTTTTGTGCGCCGTGATCTGGGCGGGGGAGCTGTTCTGGATCCAGGGCCTCGGTTTTGAGACCATTCCCTGGATCAAATATCCGGTCTTGGTTCAACTATTCCGCCTGGGGCTCAATTTTGTTTTTTGTTCCGCGCTCGTTTTCCTGGTTCCGCGGCGCTTTCTGACTCCTTTGCTGGCGTTCAATGCCGTCCTGATGATTGCCCTCAGCGCTTACATCGCCAGCTTTCACTGGCCCCTCATGCCCCGCAGGCTCTTTTCCGAATGGCGGGAAGGCTGGAGCCTCCACTCGCAGGCCTACCACTTCATTGCCTTGCCCACTGCCGGGGTGATCCTGATTCTATTCGTGGCGAAGTTTCTCCTGCTGCTCAAATCCGGGCGGCACAATCTTTCCGCCTCAACCCGCCGGCGGTTGCTGGTGGCGGCGGTGCTGGTGTACGCCCTGCCGGTGGCCGCGTTGCAACTGACCAATCTGCGCCTGAGCATGGGGCCCAGCGGCGGGCCGGGCCGGACGGTTTATGCCTACGGTTACTCGCTCCCCTGGCTGTGCGATCTGCTGGCCAACCAGAGTATCGAGACCCATGTCGCCCGCGCCCGGGCTTACCTGACCCATCACTACGACCGCCTGACTCCGCTCGAAACCCCGCTGCCTGTTTCCAACCGCATCGTGGTGCTGCAACTCGAATCGGTCAGCGGCAACGCCATTGAAGCCCTTTATAAAGGGGATCCCGTAATGCCCTTTCTTCGCGGCCTGAAAACGCAAAGCCTGTATTATCGGATCATTTCGTTCCACCGTAACGGCAGTTGCGATATGGATTACGCCGCCACCACCGGGGTCGAACCCTATCCGGGCGTGGTTCCCTACCGGCTGCCGGGCCTGGAATATACCAATGCCGTCCCTGCGTTCATGGACCAACACGTTTACCGGACGTACTTTTTTCACGGCAACACCGGGTTGTTCTATGAGCGCGGCCCGGTCATCGAGCGGCTGGGTTTTGACCATGTTTTTTTCAAGGAACAACTCGCCTCTCAACACCTGCCCTCCAGCCTCATCGGCATCCGGGACGCGGACCTTTTGCAATGCATGCTCCACGCCGTTCAGGCGGAGAAACGCATCTACGCTTTTGGCATCACCCTGGACACCCACGCCCCGTTTCTGCAGTTGACCCCGGCCGAAATGGAACTTTTTCCCAATCCGCAGGATCCGGTGGAACGTTATCTCAATTCGCTCCGCTATGTGGACCATTGCCTGCGCGATTTTATTGGCCAGTTGCCGGCGGGCACGACGGTGGTCCTGTATGGCGACCATACGACCTCGATGCACACGGAACTTTTTAATGCCGACAACGTGGACGGCAAGGAATACGTGGGCTGCGTGATTTACCAGCAGGGCGTCGATTTGTCGGCGCGGCAACAAACCCGCGATTTACCGGTCGCCACGGACGGCTCGCTCAATTTGCTGGATGTGATGAATTACCTGCGCCACAGCATTGCCGTTGGGACCACGCCCGCGCCGGCCAACCCGGAGGCTTCCGGACCCTAGCAAGGCTTAGCCTAAGAATGTAATCGAGCAGCCGCAAAGAAGCGCAAAAGGCGTGGAGCCAGGTGTCCCCGGACATCGCGCAGGCGATGATGGTGCTCCAATTCACCCCGGAAAACCTGTTGGCACTCTGCCCACAGACCCAGGAGGGCATCCAAAAAGCCAAAGGACTGATGCCCGCCCGGCAGCCCTCCTGTGTTGATGGGCGGGAAGGCAGCATCAGCCGTGGTGCAGCCCGTCAAAAAATGTCATCTAAATTCCTTATTGATAAACCCATTCGGAATGCTAGTTTGTTGGTGGACTTTTCTATTCAGACAGTTAAACGAGCAAAGTTGCTGGACGGATATACTTGTAAAGCGCATCGTTTTTTTTCTGAACACGAGCGCTTTGGGTGATTGGGTGAAAGGTATTCAGATGCGCAATAAGGTTGCCGGTTTGGCTCTGCGGACAAGTTTGGTTTACACCATCCTGGCATCGTTGTGGATACTGTTTTCCGACAGGCTGCTGGCCGATTTTGTCTCCGATCCCCATACCATTGCCAGGATTTCCATCGCCAAAGGCTGGGGGTTTGTGGTGATCACCGCCTGGTTGTTTTATTTGGCTATGCGGCGGCAGTTGAAACTGCAGGAACGGGAGATCGCCGGGCGCAAAGGCGCCGAGAGTTCCCTGCAAACAACCAACCGCGCCCTCCGCATGATTTCCAATTGCAGCCAGATCCTCATCCACGCCACGGACGAGATTGAATTGTTGGAAAACATTTGCCGGCTGGTGGTCAAGGAGGGCGGCTTTGCCATGGCATGGGTGGGATTCGCCGCAGAGGATGAAACCAAATCCATACGCCCCATGGCTCAGGCCGGACCGGAAACAGGTTATCTTGAAACCCTCCGGCTGACCTGGGCAGACGAGCCCCGGGGCCGGGGGCCGACAGGTATCGCGGTTCGTACCGGCCAGGTGAGTGTTTTCCGGGATCTGGACGCGGACCACGCGTTCGTTCCCTGGCGGGATGAAGCGCAACGCCGCGGGTATAAATCCGCCATCGGCCTTCCGTTGACTGCCGGCAACAAAACGTTCGGTTCCTTGACCATTTATTCAAGCCGCACGGATGCCTTTGACGCGGTCGAATCCGCTCTCCTGTTGGAGTTGGCGGGCGACCTGGCTTTTGGCATCACGGCCTTGCGCTCCCGGCTTGAACACGAGCGGATCGAGCAGGCGCTGCGCAGAAGTGAAGAACGGTTGCGATTGGCACAAACGGCCGCGAAGACCGGCATTTTTGACGTGGACCTGGTCCGCGATTATGCCACCTGGACAGAAGAGGAGGAGGCCATCTTTGGTTTTGCGCCCGGAACTTTTGACCATGCTTCCGGCACCTTCTGGCAACTGCTTCATCCGGAAGACCGCGAACGCATCCGGCAGATTGCGGACAAGGCCATCGCCGATCATGCCGAATTTAACGCCGAATACCGGTTCCACCGGCACAATGACCAGGCACTGAGGTGGGTCATGGTGCGGGGCAAGGCGGTTTATGACAATCAAGGGCAGCCGGTCCGCATGCTGGGCGTGAACATCGACATCACCGAGCACAAGAATGCCGAACTGGCTCTGCGGATGTCTGAGGCGCTTTATCATTCACTCGTCGAACAAATGCCGGCAGGGGTGTTCTGCAAGGACAAGGCCGGGCACTATATCCTGGCTAATTCCCGGTTTTGCCGCCTCCGGTGGATGAAAGCGGAAGACCTTCTGGGCAAAACCTCAGCCGAACTCATCCTTCATGAGTCCGTGAAGCAAAACGCCAGGCACGAGGAATTGATCCAGCTGTTGAATCAGGGTACGGACCACCATGAACTGATCATGCGAACCGGCCGGAAAATTGAACTGGAGGAGATGTACCTCGATGCCACCGGCAAACCGCAGCATCTGCGGATCCTCAAATCGCCTATATTCGGCCCGGACGGAGAAATCATCGGCAGTCAGGGAATCCTGCTGGATATCACCCAGCTCAAGCACACCGAGGAAGCGTACATGCGATTGGCGACGGCCGTGGAACAGGCGGTCGAGGACATTCTGATTACGGATGCCACCGGCAAAATTCTTTACGTGAACCCGGCTTTTGAAAAAACTTCCGGTTACACGCGGCTGGAGGCGATCGGCCAAAACCCGCGCCTGTTGAAGAGCGGCAAACACGATGACGCCTTCTATCAACGGATGTGGGAGGTGCTCAAGCTTGGCGGAGTCTGGTCCGGTCATTTCATCAACCGGAAAAAGGATGGCACCTTGTTTGAGGAAGAGACCACGATTTCGCCCATCCGGGATGCCGCCGGCAAGATCATCAACTACGTCAGTGTCCGGCGCGATGTGACCCGTGAGGTCACGCTGGAAGCCCAGCTTCGCCAGGCCCAGAAAATGGAGGCCATTGGGCAACTGGCCGGGGGGGTCGCCCATGATTTTAACAATCTCCTGACCGCCATCCATGGCAATGCCGCGCAGTTGCTCGATGCCCAATTGGAACCCGGCGAAGCGCTGGAATGTTCGCAACAAATCCTGGAGGCGGCCGAGCGCGCGGCCACCCTGACCCGCCAGTTGCTGATGTTCAGTCGGAAACAGATCATGCAGCCGGCCAACCTGGATTTGAACGAAGTGGTGGCGCAAACGGCCAAAATGCTCCAGCGCATTCTGGGCGAGGACGTTTCCCTGTTGGCTGAATATTCCTCCCAGCTGCCGCTGATCAAGGCGGATGTGGGCATGATTGAGCAGATTCTCCTCAATCTGGCCGTCAATTCCCGCGATGCCATGCCCGAGGGCGGGAAGCTGGTGATTGCCACCGGCGCCGGAATGCTGGACGAAAAACAGGTGGCGCAAAATGCCGGCGCCGTGCCCGGCCAGTACGTTCACCTTGCCATCACGGATACCGGCTGCGGCATCCCGCCCGAACATCTGCCACGCATCTTTGAACCGTTCTTCACCACCAAGGAAGTGGGGAAGGGCACCGGCCTCGGCCTGGCCACGGTCTATGGCATCGTCCAACAACATCATGGCTGGATCACCGTGACCAGCGCCGTCAACCAAGGCACGACGTTTCGCATTTATTTCCCGGCCGTGATCGGCGAAAAGGCAAGAAAAACCTCCGAGACGGAGATTTTGAAACTGCCGCGCGGGACGGAAGCCATTCTGGTGGTGGAAGACGAAGCCATCGTGCGCCTCATTGTTGGTAACATGCTGCAACGGTTTGGTTATACGGTCTGGCAGGCCGAATCCGGCGACGAAGCGCTCAAGTTATGGAAGCAACACAAGAACCAGATCCAGTTGTTGCTCACGGACATGGTCATGCCGGATGGCATGACCGGGCATAAGCTGGCCCGGCAATTGCAGGCCGACAAACCACAACTCAAGGTAATCTTTACCAGTGGTTACAACGCCGACCTGGGCAGCCGGCATTCAACACTGGTCGAAGGCGTCAATTTTCTCCAGAAGCCCTACGCGCCCCAAAAACTGGCCGAGATTTTGCGGAAAAGCCTGGACCAGAAATAATGTCCGCCGCGGAGAACGAAATGTTTGTCTGCTGAATGCCAGCTCCACCTGTCAACCCGCAAGCCCGGAATCACGCGGCAACGGGGATTGTCATCTATCATTCTGAGGGTCAATCACGCTGACGAACGTTGTCAGTTCGGCATCCCCAAATACCGACCGCCATTTGCCGTGCATATCCTGACGGGCCAGGCATCTGAATTTCTCACACTGAACCAAGACCGGCCTTTTGAGGGACAGCAGGGGCTTTTTCACCTGAAGATCGTCTTCCGGTGGTTGACAGTTATTACTCATGCGCTTCGATATCGGTCAAAACGGCGTTGAGGTTAACTTTTTTTCCGGCCTATTTTCTTTGCGATCAACCGCTGGTTTCGCCCGGACATTTCATTGCCGGAACGTAGCGCAGACTTCCCAGTCTGCTGTATCGCGGGTTTCCAAACCCGCGGGCGCTCCCGGCGTGGCGACGCTCTGCCAATTTGGAAATCGGCGATACAGCAGGTTTGGAAACCTGCGCTACCACGGTTTCGCGTCGTCGCGTGGAAGCGACCATGAATTATCCGGGTTGGAGCCCCCTCACGTCGTCGGCGGCCTCTTTAACGGACGGTTAA
>CAZKTW010000035.1:0-20927 GCA_964555775.1 uncultured Bifidobacteriaceae bacterium
CCGTCGGCGACGACGGCGACGTGAGCGTCGGCGATTTCATCGAGGACAAGACGGCCGAAAATCCGTCGGAAGTGACCAGCTACAGCCTGCTCCGCGAAAAATTGAGCGACGTGCTGACGACACTGACCGAGCGCGAGCGCAAGATTCTGGAAATGCGTTTCGGTTTGCTCGACGGCTACGAGCGCACGCTGGAGGAAATCGGCAAGATGTACAACGTCACGCGCGAACGCATCCGCCAGATCGAGGCCAAGGCGCTGCGCAAGCTGCGTCACCCGACGCGCGTGCGCCATCTGCAGGGCTTCCTCGAAACCGCCGAACCGGCATAACGCAGGCCAAAAACAATTGGCCCGGGGTTGGTTCCACCAGGCGGGAATGGCCCCGGGTTGAATCTTTTGGGATCTCAACTTCTCACACTTGGATTGGCAGGATGAGCATGGGCCAGCCGTGGTGATACAGCCGCCGTTGCAGTTCAAAGACGGTTGAATTGTGCAGCCAGCGGGTCAGCATGCTTTCATCCTTGAACACCAGTTGCCCGGCAAAGAACTGCGCCTGGGGAAATCGTTGGGCCACGGTTTCGCACAGCTTCGCCGCTTCGTCCACCACGTCCGTGCCCAGGCCGAAGTGGGCTTCGGCGTAAAATCCCTGCTGGCGCATGTAGGTGACGTAACGATTGACCTCGTGCCGCGAATGTTCGCGGAGGTTTTCCATTTCCGCCGCGCCTTTAAAACTGCCTGCGTCCACCACGCCGACCTGGAGGAAAACAAAATTCTGATAGACCTTGGGAAACATCCGGATGACGGCCAGTAGCGTGTGGAGGCCGAGGCCGTTGAAGCCATTGACCAGAAACACCGCCGTGCGGCCCTTGGGGTTGCAGATGGGCGCGGGAACGTCCGTATCCGTGATGGTGGCCGGGTCAATGCCGGCGGCGGCGACAAGCTCGTTGAGCCGCTGCAATTGGGTTTGCGTCTGCCGGTAGTGACGTTTGATCCAGAAGGACGCGGCAATCAACAGGCCGGTGACCAGCAGCGTGGCCCAGCCACCTTCGGAAAACTTCACGACGCAAAGGGAAATCAGAATGCCGCCGGTCAACAAAAGGCCGAAACCGTTGATGAGCATTTTGCGTTTCCAGGCCGGTTCCTTGTCTCGGTCGAGCCACCAATGGCGGACCATGCCGAGTTGCGAGAGGCTGAAGGTGATGAAGACGTTGATGCTGTAAAGCACGACCAGCACATTGACCATCGCTCCGGTGCAAAGCACCACGACCAGCGCCGCCGCGCCCATCAACAGGACGCCATTTTCGGTCACGAGCCGGTCGCTGAGCGAGGCGAACCGGGTGGGCATCCAGCGGTCCACCGCCATGTTCGCCAGGATGCGCGGTCCGCCAAAGAACCCGGTCTGTGCCGCGATGAACAACAGCGCCGCCGAGGACACAAGTGCCGCGATGACAAAAATCTTTGCCGCCATGGCCGGCCATTCGGCCGTCATTTGTTCGAACAGGACGGCGTTGAGGGTTTTTCCCGGCACCGGCACAACGTGATAGAGCAGGTAGGCCAGGAGCAGTCCGCCAACGACGAACGATAACGACACACCCATGTAAACCATGGTGCGTTTGCCGGTGGCCACCCGCGGTTCGCGTAGTGAGTTCAAGCCGTTGCTGACCGCCTCGATGCCGGTGTAGGTGCCGGCCCCGAGACTATAGGCCCGGAGTATGACCACGATGATTCCCCACAAACCAATTTGCGATGTTGTCGTTTGCACATCGGACGCCACACTATGCGCAATGCCCGGTAAATCGCCTGCATGCGACGCGATGCCATAGACGATGGCAATCGTGTACGTCAGGACGAAGAGAAAGAACACCGGCACCCACAACAGGACCGATTCCTTGGTCCCGCGCAGATTGAGCAGGGTGAGGAAAATGACGATGCCCATGGAAAACTTCAGTTTCCACACCTGCCATTCCATCGGCAGGAGGCTGAACAACGCGTCGGTGCCGCTGGCCACGCTGATGGCGATGGTCAGGATGTAGTCGCCAATCAAGGCGCAACCGGACACCACTCCCGCCGTCGGAGACAACAATTTGCTGGCCACCAGATACCCACCTCCGCCCGTGGGAAAGGCCTCAATGATTTGTGAATAGCTCGCGCAGATGACAACGATCGTCAGAATGGAGGCGGCGGCAACGAACAGACTCAAATACGTGTGCGTTTGCAACGCCACGAACGCCGATTCCGGGCCGTAACACGAAGATGACAATCCATCCGCGCCCAGACCGACCCACGCGAACAGGGCAATCAACGAAGTCTGGTGAAACAGTCCTTTGTCGGAGAGATTCCGCGCCCGGCCGATGAACACATTCTTCGCCAGCGTTACCAGTTCGCGCAAATTCATAAATATTGCTGCCCATCCATCTTCTACCGGCTGAGTTTTGTCGGAGACCGGGTCACAAGGCGTTGATTCAAACAGAAACGATACGGATTTGCAGCTTAAAACGTGGAACGCGCCACCGTTGCCAGGTTGGTTTTTCGTTGCCGTTACAACTGGCCGCACCATATTTAGGACGAGTACGTTGAATTGTCATGAAAACAAAACATCTTAGCCGCCGCCGGTTTCTTCAACGTTCCTTGACCTCCGCCGGCGGTCTTGCCTTGGGTGTGGGCGGCCTGATGCCGGCGCTCTGCGCGCCGGCCGCCAGACGCACCGCAATGGACCAGGTGACCCTTGGCGGCACCGGCCTGAAACTCAGCCGCCTGGGCATGGGCACCGGCAGCAATAACGGCCATATTCAAACCGACCTGGGCCGCGAAGGATTCAATAGCCTCGTCAAATATGCCTTTGACCGGGGCATCACCTATTTTGATTGCGCGCAAACCTACGCCACGTTCGAGTGGATGGCAGACGCCATCAAGGGATTGCCACGCGAAAAGTTGTTCATCCAATCCAAGGTTCCCGAACGACCCGACAAGGTGCTCGAAGCCATTGATCATCACCGCAAGGTTTTTAACACGGATTACGTGGACAGCATGTTAATTCATTGCATGGTGAGGGACGATTGGACCGAGCAATGGAAACACGTCATGGACGGGTTCAATCAAGCCAAGGAGAAAGGCTGGATTCGCGCCAAGGGCGTATCTTGTCACAGTCTGCCTGCCTTGCGCCAAGCCACGGAAACTCCCTGGACCGAGGTGCACTTGGTCCGCGTTAATCCCCAAGGCCACAAGATTGACGGTCCAGAACAGGAGTCCTGGAACAATCGGCTGCATGATGTTTCCCCCGTGGTGGCGGAAATCAAAGCCATGCGTGCCAAGGGTCGCGGCATCATCGGCATGAAGATCATCGGGAATGGTGAGTTCGTCGATGCTGAGGACCGGGAGAAGTCCGTCCGCTTTGCCATGTCCCGTCCGGAACTGGACGCTGTGGTCATCGGTTTCAAGAGCCGCGCCGAGGTGGACGAAGCGATTCAGCGCATGAATCGTGCGCTGGCTGAGGCCGCATAAAGTTTCATCCCGCGGCCCGGTCCGGACCCGCCCCCTTTACTTTTTTTGGTATCGCTGGCGCACCGCGTCGGAAACATCGGAAAAGTAGATCTTGGCGACCGCTATTCCGCCGCCCACAGGGGTATAACTGACAATGATTCCATCCGGATCCACTTTTTCCACTTCCACGTTCTTGTAGATCGCTCCTGTGGCGGTCGAAATTTCATCGGTCGATCTCGGCTTCACCGGTTGCCGTGGCGATTTCGTTGCCGTGGGTGCCGGTACCGGCTTGGGCATTGCCGGAACGGCCGCGGCTTGAGTCTGGATTGGTGCCGCCAGTGGTCGCGTGGCGACCGCGGGAACCACAGCGACCGGAGTCACCCCTGGAGGAGAAGAGATCGGCGTGGTTGCCGCCGTGGCCGTTTGCGACGTCACCGTGTTCGCGGATACCTTGACAATTGTGTTGGGTGTGGATTCGCTGGGTGGCACCACCCCGGCCACGGAAGGAGCGTTCGTTGCCGGCGGCGGCTGGGATTGTGGATTGTCCAGATTTTTCAACGTTTGTTCCAAAGCCGCGCGGGCAGCGGCCTGGGTTGAGGTGTCAACCGCCCGGACGGAAATGAAACTTGCACTGAAGGCGACACACAAACCCAAGAAAATTGTGGTCTTTATTACCCGGTACATCTTCATCCATTTGCAGGAGCATGCCCAAGGCCAATCTGGTTTGTATCTGGTTGCAAACCAGTTTTGCCTCCGTGCAAATGGCTGCTGGGGATGAAAAAGGACCGGCACAAATTCTATTTTCAATAAAATCGTCATTTGAGTCAAGAGATGGGCCAATGTCCAATTAACACACACGATATGGCCGTGCGGTCGGCAAATCCTCGGCCGCAAGTGGCGAGCGGAAGACGCAACAATCAGAATTGTCGGTTTTTCCTTGTCTTCTAAAGCAGTGATGCTAATCTGACTTCATAATCTGGCATGGCAGTGGGCAGACGGTACAAAGTTTCATCGCGCCAGCAGACCGCATCGAGCTGGCGGCCGTGAGTGGCGGTGATTCACAACCGTGGTCTTGAATCTGAACTCTTAAACTTAAACCAGAAAGGAATTGTTTATGGGCAAAATCACCCGGACGTGGTCGTTAATGTCGGAATGTTGGCAGGTGCTCAAACAGGACAAAAGTTTGTTGGTGTTCCCCTTGATATCCGGCATCTGTTGCCTGCTGTTGCTGGCCTCGTTTGCCATCCCGATTTACGCGACCGGAGCCTGGGAACCGCCCGGCCACGACGCCACGACCCAGCGGCAGGTCGCTTATTACGGCACGCTTTTCGCCTTCTATGTCTGCAATTACTTTATTGTCGTGTTTTTCAATGCGGCCATCGTCGCGTGCGCTGCCGTTCGTTTGAGCGGCGGCAACCCCACCATGGCCGACGGGCTTCGCGCCGCCGTGTCCCGGTTGCCGGTGATCGCCGGTTGGGCGCTGGTTTCGGCCACGGTCGGACTGGTTCTGAGGTTCATCGAAGACCGCTCGGAAAAGGTCGGCCAGATCGTCGCGGGTCTTTTGGGAATGGCCTGGACGATCGTCAGTTTCCTTGTGGTGCCGATTCTGGTCGTGGAAAACAAGGGACCGCTTGGGGCCTTGAAAGATTCCACCGTTCTTTTGAAAAAGACCTGGGGCGAACAGCTGGCCAGCAATTTCAGTTTCGGGATGATTTTTTTCCTGCTGGCCATTCCCGCCTTTGCGCTGATCATGCTGGGATTCTATCTGGGTGGCGCCGTCGCAATGATTGCGTGCATCGGTTTGGCCGTGATTTATCTGATTGCGCTGGCGCTGGTCCAGTCCGCGCTGCAGGCCATTTTCCAGACCGCCCTCTACCTGTATGCGCGGGACGGGCAGGTGCCGGAAGGATTCCACGCTGAAGTTCTGGAAGGCGCCTTGCGCCGATAGAGCGAAGGCAAAAAAACAAAGGTACAAAGCTAAAAGGTGGCGTTTTCCACTTCAGCCTTTTATCTCAAGGTGCCGCAGCCCAGCATTGGTTTAGAGCCTCCTCACGTCGGCTGCCACTTCCTTAACGGGCTGTTAGCCAGCAGGGGATTGCCGGGAGAACCGCGATCCCATTTTGCATCCCCGGATAATTTTGCTAGGTTATGTTCATGAGAACAAAAATCTCTTTCAAACCGGTCGTTGGTATCATTGCCGTGCTTGCGATGTTGAGCTTCCTCTTCTTGGGTTGCCAGAGCACCCCCAAGGTGGATTGGAGCAGCCGCATCGGAAACTACAATTATGACCAGGCGGTGGCGGAACTCGGGCCGCCGGACAAAACGGCAAAATTGAGCGATGGTAAAACCGTGGCCGATTGGATCAAACACAGCCATGGCGGCGGCGTAAGCTTCGGCGTGGGCACGGGTTTCTATGGCGGCGGCACTGCTGTCGGCACTGGCGTAGGCACGAGCAGCGGATATCCCGACCGCGTGCTGAGGCTGACGTTCGGGCGGGATGGAAAATTGCTGGAATTCAAAAAACAATAACGCCAAAAGCTGAAACCAGCGGTGCTGCGTTTTCCAACAAAACTTCAGCTTTCAGCTTTTTGTCTGGGATCAGGTCTTTTCCATCAACCGGTAACCTACGCCCGGCTCGGTGATGAAATGTTCGGGCTGCGCGGGGGTGGCCTCCAGCTTCTCGCGCAAATGACCCAGATAAACGCGCAAATAATGGGTTTGCTCTTCAAAATTGGGTCCCCAGACCGCGCGGAGAATCTGCCGGTGCGTCAGGACTTTCCCGGCATGTTGGACAAACAATCGTACGAGCGCGTATTCCGTGGCCGTCAATTTCACCTCCCGGCCTTTCACCGTTGCCACGCGCGCGGTCAAATCCACCTGCAGATCGCCGGAACGGAAGACCGCCGTGTCCGGCGTCGGCTGGACGTGTCGTTGCGCCACCCGCAGCCGCGCCAGCAGTTCGCCGGTGCTGAACGGCTTCGTCACGTAATCATCCGCGCCGTTGTCCAACGCGGCGATCTTGTCCGCGTCACGGTCGCGCACGGACAACACCAGCACGGGGGCGCGGCTCCATTCGCGCAGCCGCTTCAGGACCGTCACGCCATCGAGATCGGGCAGGCCGAGGTCAAGCACGACGACTTCCGGCCGGCGTTGCGCGGCCTCCAGCAGGCCGTCCTGCCCGGTAGCGGCCTCGTAAACCTTGTAGCCGTTTGCTTCCAGGGTGAGCCGGAGCAGGCGGCGGATTTGCACCTCATCGTCGATGACCAACGCAACCGTTTGTTTTTCTTCGCTCATGTTTTGGGCTCCTCCGGCATCGGCGGGGCCTGGCCCAACGGCAGGCGGATTGTAAATTCTGCGCCGCCCCCCGCCCGATTCGCCGCGCTTACGTGGCCGCCGTGGGCTTCCACAAATCCTTTGACGATGGACAGCCCCAGGCCGCTGCCACCTGCGGGCGCGCCGGGAGCGCGATAAAATTTGCCAAACAACTGCGGCAACGCCTCCGCCGGGATGCCCGGCCCGGTGTCCGCGACGGACAGCAGCAGTTCCCCATTTTCAGCGGCCGCGCTGATCTGGATGCGGATTCCTGCCGGCGTGTGCAATGCGGCGTTCAGCAGCAGGTTTGTCAGCGCCTGTTCCATCAGCACAAAATCCATCTTTACCAGCGGCAATTCGCGGGGCAGGTGGGTCGTTACCGGATGGCCTGCCAGTTCCTTTTCCAATTGCCGCAACGCCACGCCGACCAGGTCGCCCATGTCGCACCATTCGAGCCGCGGCGTCATGCGGCCGGATTCGAGCCGTGTCATGTCGAGCAGGTTGCCAACGAGACGGTTCAATCGCCTGCTGGCTTCGCGGATTTCGTCCGTGAGCGCGCGGCGCAACGCGGGTTTGTCCTTGTCTGCCAGGTCCTCCAGCCCGCTGGCGGCGCTGGTGATGGCGGCGATGGGTGTGCGCAGTTCGTGGGAGATGGAATCGAGCAGCGCCTTGCTCAACCGCTCCGATTCCTCCAGCAATTTTGCGGTGTGGTCGGCGTCGCTCAATCGTTGGCGGTCGAGCACCAGTGCAGTCTGATGGATGAAATTTTCCAACAGGTTGCGCTGTAGCAACGGAAGTTCCCTGCCTTTTTTCAATCGCAATCCGATGACCCCGACGCAGCCGGTGGGCGTCACGAGCGGCATATATAACGCATCGGCGGAAGGCAGGGTGTCCGTGGCGCAGCCGGCCGGCTTGGCATTGCGGAACGCCCATGCCGCGACACCCGCCTCCTTCTCCGACACGTCGAGCGTGCCGAACGGATAGGACACCAGTTCCGCCTTGCGGTCCGTGTCGGGTAGCAACACGGCGACATCGGCCCGGAACACCTCGCCGAGCTGCCGGATCACCACCCCGAGCAGTTCCGTAAAATCCTTGCCGCCGGCCAGTTCGCGCGTCAGCAGGTAAAGCGCGGTGGCGCGTTCCTCACGTTCCCGCTCCGCCGATTGTTGCGCCCGCAGCCGCCCCGTCAGGTGGCCCATCGCCAGCGCCACCACGAAAAACATGGTGAACATCAACGCGTCCTGGAAGCTTGTGATGTAAAAGGTGTACAACGGCGGCAGGAAGCAATAATTCCACATCAACGCGCCTGCCGTGGCCGCGAGATAAATCGGGCCGCGGCCGACAAACATCGACAGGGTGACCACGGCCATCAAATACACGAGCGACAACGCGTAAGGCCCGGTCCAGTTGCGCAGGGCGAAATTCAATGCAGTCACGCCGGCGACGACGCCAAGCGCGGCCAGATATTGCCGGGGCGCGGAACTGGGCCGCCAACGCAGCGGTCGCGGCGCCGCGGCCGGATCGCCGGTTTCGGCGCGGACACAACACACGTCAATGTTGCTGCTGCCACGAATCAGCCGGCCCAGAACCGAACCGCCGCGCAGAAAGTCCAGCAGCCGAAAGCCCGCCGGTTTGCCGGCGACAATTTGCGTCACGTTTTGTTGATGGGCCACGCGAAGAATGCCCTCGACCAGGTCCTGGTCGCTGGTGGCGATGACCTCCGCGCCGAGTTCGCGGGCGAGGGCCAGGTTTTTCTGCAGCCGGGTCTGTTCATCGTCGGAAAGACGACGGCCGGTGTCCACGAACACCGCGAGCCAGGGGGCCTGCAGATTGTCCGCGAGCCGCCGCGTCCAACGCGCCATGGATTCCGAGAGCGGGCTGGGGCTGATGGCGACGAGCAGCCGTTGCCCCGACTTCACCGGGCCGGCGAGTTGCCGGGCGGCGAGATAATCGCGCACGTTCTGGCCGACATGTTCGGCGGCGACACGCAACGCGAGTTCGCGTAGCGCGATCAGGTTGCCTTCGCGGAAAAAATTCTGGGCGGCGGCCTGGGCCCGGTCGGGCACATAAACCCGCCCCTCGGCCAGCCGTTTGAGGAGTTCGCCCGGCGGCAAATCCACCAGCTCGATTTCCGCCTCGTCGAGCACCGAGTCCGGCACGGTCTCTTGGATGGTCGCGCCGGTGAACTCGCGCACGATCTCCGCCCGGCTGCCGACGTGCTGGACGTTGAGCGTGGTGAACACATCAATGCCCGCATCGAGCAGCTCGCGCACGTCGTGGTAGCGCTTGGGATGCCGTGAGCCGGGCGCGTTCGTGTGCGCCAGTTCGTCCACCAGCGCGAGTTGCGGGCGGCGCGCGAGCACCGCGTCGAGGTCCATTTCCGTGAGCGTGAGGCCGCGATGCTCGATCGTCTTGCGGGGGACCACGGGCAGGCCGGCGGCAAGGGCATCAGTTTCCTTGCGACCGTGCGTCTCAACGTAGCCGACGACCAGGTCGCGCCCGGCGGCGAGCTCGCGTCGGGCGGCCTCGAGCATGGCGTAGGTTTTGCCGACACCCGGCGACATGCCGAGGAAAACCTTGAGCCGGCCGCGTTGCTGGGCGGCTTCCTCGCGTTGCAGGGAACTCAACAGCGCATCAGGATTGGGGCGGTCGCCGTCGATCACGAATTCATCTTAACGAATCCAGCGCCGGGTTCAGCATCAAAATGTTTGGGCCAGCGGCTTGACCGCGGATGGACAAAGAGACAACGCGGCCCGCCGTGTGAGATGGCGCATCAAAAGCATCAATGGCTGGGAACCGATCATCAATCACGGCGTTCGCCTGCGGCTTGGTGGGTTAACAGCTACCCTTGCCAGCCGGAATCCGTCCCTCACCGGGCGCAATTCACCCCTCAAAATCGGCCATTTGTCCCTTATTCCTTAAGTTTTAGCCAGTTTATGTTAAATACTCCCGTCATGATGAACGTTATGGAAGATAAGCAACTGAACGAGCGGGAACATCGGCGGGCGCATCCGTTTAGTGCGGGTTTCGCTCAACCCACCTACGGATTGAATCGGCTTGGGGGATGCACACAAAGACGGTTGAAGGTGGATCATTTTATGAAAAGCAGGATCTTTTTGGGTTTGTGCATCGTCCTGGGTGCGGGTTGCCTTGCCGTGCGTGCCGCCGACACTCCGGCTCAGGCCGCCGCCCGCGTGGCTTTGGAACAAAAGTTGAGCCGGTCGGACGCCTGGGAACCCCAGCCTTTGACGGCCGTGATCACACCCGCCATGGGAGTGGTGGGGCAACCTGTCAAGTCCACCGCCACCGCAACCGGGACCGTTTCCGGAAAGGCCGTGATTTCGCAGTCCACCCTGGCCTCAACAGCTCCGAAGGCTGCGCCCGCTGCGGTCGTATCCATTGCTGTCGCCCCGCGCATCTTGTTCCTGGTCCTATCGCTCCTGATCATTTCGTTTCTGACCATGTCATTCCTGTTCTTGAAGCTGCTGCGGCAGAATTCCCGCCAGTACGACTCCCGCCAGGCTTCAACCGGCAGCCACACCTGAAACGCCCCGGCCGGTCCTGTCAGCCAGCTTTACCCGCTTGAACCATCAAGAAGCGGGGGCAGCGAAGGCTGGAGTGTTTAATCGTGAACCTGCACGAAGGGCGCAAGAACGAGGCTGCTGGACTTTCAACGCTCAACCAGCGCGGCGGGCCATTCCCGAACTTCCGTCTTTGTTTCCCCAGTTCCGCATCGCCCGGCGCAGGCCAACCCGGGGCTGCCTTTTTGTAAAAAAGCTCTCGACACGATTTTAAATTCGGCGTAAGACAACAGCCGTTGGGAAATCCGGGCTTCAAATGGCAGCCTATTTTCGTTCGGCTGCTTCATTGGATTCAAGGGTTCTCAGTTAAAGGAAAATGGTTTCAAACCAAGGAAGATGTACAACACAACCAGCATGCGGCCACGAGTTAAACTCCGTTTGAATCGGGGATAACGAACAGCCAAACCACCACCCAAATCCAAAACCTATGAGCAAAATTCAAAATACCATCAAGCAACGCAAAATCGCCCGTTACGGCTGGAGTCCTGACCTGCCGGATCAACGGGACCATGTTTACAGCGCGCCGCTGCCCAAAATCGGGCCGCTGCCGGCCAAGATGGACTTGCGCAAACAATGCCCCGCGGTTTATGACCAGGGCCAGATCGGTTCCTGCACCGCGAATGCCATCGCCGCGGCGATTGAATTTGACCTCTTGAAACAAAAGGCGGCGGACTTCGTGCCTTCGCGCCTGTTCATCTATTTCAACGAGCGCAATATGGAAAACACCGTCGCCACCGACAGCGGCGCGCAAATCCGCGATGGCGTGAAGAGCGTCAACAAGCTGGGCGTCTGCCCGGAACCGGAATGGCCTTACATCGCCACGCCCGCCGACCCGAACACCAACGTCTGGCCTCCTGCCGCCGTGCCCGCGCAAAAGCCATCGCCCGCCTGCTACAAAGACGCCCTCAATCATCAGGTGGTGAGCTACCAACGCGTGAACACCGACCTGGCGCAGATGAAAGGATGCCTGGCAGCGGGATATCCCTTCGTGTTCGGTTTCACCGTCTATGATGCCTTTGAAAGCGCGGCGGTGGCCCAGACTGGCGTGTTGAACATGCCGGCCTCGACGGAACAGGTCGTGGGCGGTCATGCGGTGCTGGCGGTGGGCTACGACGACGTGGCGCAGCGATTCATCGTGCGCAATTCGTGGGGTCCGAAGTGGGGACAAAAAGGATATTTCACCATCCCCTATGCGTACTTGATCACCGGCAACCTGGCCGACGACTTCTGGACCATCCGCATGGTCGAGGCTTGATGAACGGTGACGGCAAAGGCTGAAGGTTTGTCCTTCAGCCTTTTTCTTATCAGGTGACACCTCAGTTCGGCCAACAAGCCGGCTGAATTCCGTCCCTCGCTGGACCCAATTCACCCCTTAAAATCCCGAATATGTCCCTTATTCCTGAGATTTTGGCAAAAAGCGGTTAAATATTTGCCAGACGATCAACTGTTTAAAACGAATCATGAAAACCAGAATCATTTTGGGTTTGTGCGTCGTCCTGGGTGTGGGTTGCATTTCCGTCCGCGCCGCGGACAACCCGGCCCAAGCCGCCGCCCGGGCGGCTTTGGAACAAAAACTGAACGAGCTGCATCACCCGCAGACGTCGCAAACGCCGCAAACCCCTCGCGTACCCCGAGCACTGCGAATACCGGTGATGGGCACACCCAACGGGACCGTGGGGAAGATTCGCCACATCTACGCTGCCGTCAGCCTGGGAAATGCCTGAAGGCTCCCGTCTGCGTCCCGCCATGCGGAACCACAACCTGGCAAGAAAGGAACAAGGCTGAGATTTTGGCCGCGAAAAGACACAAAAGCAGCAAAACCGGATTTCGGAGGGCCAAGCTCTGCACGGCCTGCATTTTCTGACATTCGATGTTGGGTGTTGAATGCCTGCTCGCGATCTATCGGAGTTTAGAATTTAACATTAGCGCGGTGCGCCGGAACGGCGCAACATCATCCCCATGCGAGCAGGGCTTGATGGAGGTTGCTCTTGGCACAGCTTGACGGGGCTAACCCGCGTGAGGCGGCCTGTCCTACGAAGCTTCAGCTAACGGGGAAGCTTTTTACGCGATCCGTCGCGTGGCGCAGCTTTACGCGGGCTGCCGGGTTTGAATCAGAGGGCAAAGCGCTCTTGGCGAATTTTCGGGACAAGCATCGAAACGACACATCAAACGCTTATAAACTGCCCGGGCAATTGTAGTGGATTCAAACCCGATTTTTGCCGAATCTTGCACCTGACCGCAGGATGAAGTTGGATGGTTGCGGCGAAATCATACGCGAAGGTTCTTTATGATCAAACTTGTGGATGTAAGCCATCACTACGGGCTGAACCTGGTCTTGAATCACATCAACCTGCATGTGCTGGCAGGCGAACTGGTCGCTGTGATGGGGCCAAATGGCGTGGGAAAGAGCACGTTGCTCAACATCATCGCGGGCCTCATGGCACCTGCCAAGGGCCATGTCGAGATCAACGGACTCCGTCGTCGGGCCACCGAGGAAACGGAACTGCAGATCCGGAAACAGATGGTATTTCTGCCGGACCACCCGTGGTTGCCGGAATCCCTGACCGGCCGCGAATGGCTGCTGGCCGTCGGACAATTGTATGACGTGGATGCGGACCGTTTGATGGACCACATTCGCCGCCTGCTGGAGTTGTTTCAACTGGCCGACAAGGGCGATTCCCCCATTCGCACCTTTTCCAACGGCCAGAAGAAGAAAATTGCCATTTGCGGTGCGCTGGTGCCCGAAACACCGATTCTGATCCTGGACGAACCTTTCACCGGTGGTCTGGACCCTTCGGCGATCTTGGCGTTGCGCCGGGTGCTGAAACACATGGCGGACCGCACGGATGTCACTGTGGTGATGGCATCGCAGATACCGGAGGTGGTCGAACAGGTGGCCGAACGGATTCTGGTTCTCAAAGGCACGCACATCCTCGCGTACGATACCATGGACGGACTGCGCGCCCAATCGGGTTGCTCTGGTTCGCTGCCGGAAGTGTTTGAGAAACTCGTCAACCCGCAGACGCTGGAACAGATCGAAAGTTATTTCAACCGTCCCAAACCATGAAACGCGCTCTCCAATTTCACTCGAACGCTGTCTGGCCGGCGTCGTGGGTGATGGTTGCTTTTGCCATCGCTTGCGGCTTGCTCGATGCATCTGTCTGGCTGATCGCGACGGCTGCAAGGATGGCCCCGGAACAGGTCTTCGTGATGCGGGAAATCGCAACCGCGTGGAATGTCCTGTTCGGAACAGCGGCTGGTTTCTACGCAGCGTATCGCCTCGTCCAATTTCATCCGGTCTGCAATCGCGGATATCGGGAGTGGCTGAAGTTGTCGCCCTGGACCGCCGCCAAACCACTGCCGCTGGGCCCAGTTCACCTCGTCTGGCAGGACATTGCGGTCGTTGGCGCGCTGTCTGCCATTGCCGGGTGGTGTGCGCGCCTGAATCCGCTGGTGCCGGCCGGCGTATTCGGGCTGGTCTATGGTGGCGGAATGACCCTGCTTCTCGGCACGACCAGATCGCCATTCTGTCTGTTGCTGTGCTTCCTCTGGCCGGCGCTGATGCTCCCGAGCGTGAACGGCTGGCCGATGGTCGGGCTCATCGTGGCTTTATTGGCCGTGATCTGGCATGGATACCAACAAAGCCTCAAGGCATTCCCTTGGCCAACCCGAGGTGAAAAATCCATCTGGCAGAAAGACATTTCCATAGGCGGCATGTCTAACGTGGGCTGGCCTTATGCACGGCTCTCGCCCAAATTCTCATCCTCCCCGATCTCAATCGGCGCGAGCCTCCTTATCAGCCTGTTGATTGGCTGGTGGTATTACTGCCTAATTGTTTATTTCGAGGCCCCTTCCACGCCCGAGATGATCGTTCTCTTTGCCGCGATGGCGGCATTTTTCCGGCTGCTGGGTTATTCTGCGAATCTCAGTCCGCCGTTCAATTTGTGGGGCAGGCTGGTTACGGGCCGGCTCATCATGCCGGGATTCGACAAGGTTTTTCTGACACCATTGGCGGTCGTGTTTCTGGCCATCGTTGGAGCTGTCATCATCCGGCATTCCGGTTCATGGTATGCCGTGACGGAATCGTGTGTGGTTGCGTCCCTTTGCTTCGGGTTGTTTGCTGGAGGACCCAGCTATCAAAAATGGATCCTGACCGGCCAACACCGGTACCGCACACCTCCGAGAACCAACGCCAACCGGCAATTGTTTAAGTCGATTTGAAATGGCGACCCGGATTGAACCGCGCCGCTTTGGCACTCAGAACAATCATATCACCGAGGGTTACAGTCTCGTTTGGTGTGCCGGTTCGGGAATGTTCAACAATGGCTGAATGCTGAAGGCGAAACGCTAAAGTGTCTGCGGCTGAACATCCGACCAAGACAGCGTCCATTATTGTAAATGAAAGCGATAAAAGCGCTGGCGGTCCGGAGTGATGGGGACGCTCACGATTTGCTGGCTCCCGTTTCCGGGCAGGATCTGCTGCGTCTGCCATACGGTGTCGGTCAGGTTCGTCTTGTATTCAATCACGTAGTTGCGGCTGGCCACCGAGTTGATGGCAAAGGTGAAGAGCCCGCGGCTGAAGGCCGGATTGATAATGACCGGGTTGCTCACCGGCGGCAGACAAATCGGTTCGGTGATGAATACCGAATCCACAAACCAGGCCCCGCCCGGCAGGCCGCGTGAGCCGGCGAAGTGCCAGCGCAGTTGCACGCTTTGGCCGGCGGCCGTGGGCGGAAGATTGAGGCGGACCGGCAGCCAGCCGCCGGAGTTGCCCGACCACCCGGGACGCGGACCCAGCGGATTGTTGTCCCTGAGAATGGTGTTGTAACCGTCGATCCCAAACGAGCCCCCAGCCTGGATGATGTCCTGGAAAGTCTGGGTACCAATGGCAATCTCGAGAACAAGGCCGTCATACGCATTGGACACGTCAAACGACTCGCGGAAATAGAGCTGGGCCTGCGGCGTGGCGACCGGGAACGGCGCCGAAGTAAGGTAGCTCTGGCTGATGCCGGCCGGGTCGGGGGTCACCACGCTGTGGTTGGGCGGCTGCTGGACGGGAGAATCTTCGCCGACGTCAGGCGCGTTTGCCGGGTCATTCGTGGTAATCGTCCACGGCATGCCCGCGCCAACGGCTGTGCTTGACCAGCCGACCGGAAGGCCCGAGGCCGGAAGAGCATCGTTAAAATCTTCCACCAGCGGATGGCTGGGTTGACCCAGTTGGAACGGAATGGTGACCAGTCCGAGGTCCGTGCCCTGGTCTTGAAGATCGAGGGTGACTTGCACGGTGTCGCCGCACGAACCGCCAGCAGGCGGACCGCCCGCGGGACCACCGGCACCGCCGGCAATAAACTTGAACACCCGCGAAACCGACATTCCCTGTCCTTTGATCACGCCGTAGTCCTGCGTGCCGGTGATGGGTGTGACTCCGGCCGAGGGCAGCAGGGTTGCCTTCAGGTCAACCGTGTCAACGGGGAGAATGCCTTGCAGTGGAATCTCGACCGACACCTCGTCGCCCGGGTTGAGCCAGGTTTCATCCGGCGGACATTGCAGGCAGCCGGTTATCGGATGGATGTTCCGGATGTTATTGATGACGAGGATGGGGATGTTCAACGGAGTCAGAACATAGGCGCCGCGTCCGTGCGTAAACGCGGTGACCCGGCCGCTGGAAGTCATGCGCAAATCATAAACGGCCACGTTCGGCATGCCCAGGGACGGGCCGGAATGCGTCCAGCTGCCGCCACCATCGGTGGTGCCCCAGATGCCGATGTCGGCGCCCACATAAATGGTCCCGGGAAAATGGGGATCGATGGCAACGCAATTGTTGGGCAGATCCACCGGCGGACTGATGTTCGTCCAGGTGGGAGTCCCGGCGAACGCATCGGCGGTTTTGAACAGGTGGCCGGGGTGGCCGGGCGTGCCTTCGTCGAATCCGGAGTAGGTGACGTAAAGCATGTTCGCATTGGTTGAATTGAAGGCGAGACCGCTGACGAAACGACCGGGCAGGGTCTGGGCGGGGTCGGGATCGGTCCACAGTCCGCCGCCGTTGCTGGTGACCCGCAGTCGTCCGTCCTCGGTGCCGTAGGCATAGATTTGCCCGCTGGTATCAGATGGTGCGAACGCCATGGCGCTGATCGGCACCGGCGCGCCGTTGGTGTCGAACAGGGTTGGGCTGTTGGAGGACCAGGACGGGATCGTGCCATTGAAATAATTGTTGCAGCGCCAGAGCGTGGCCGTGCCCGCAATCAGCAGGTCGTCATTATACGGCGCCTTTTCAAAGTGAACGTAAAATTGCGAGGAGAAGGGCAGGCCGTCCAGGATGTCATCAGCGCCATTGTCGAAGTCCAGGCCGGCGTTCTTGGTCCGAAAGATCTGAACTTCATTGAAGAATGGATGGTTATCGGTGGCTGTGTCGGCGGACACCGCCCAATTGTGCAGTGGATCGGCTGTGGAAATGGCGCAATCGCCGCCGTCCCCACCCATGATCATCGGCCAATCCGGGTTGCCGGTGTAAACGGAAGTGAATTCGTCCTGCGCCCCACCCAGAGCCAGCACATTCGCACCCGTCGCATCCACGGCGCCCTTGTAAAACTGGCTGATGGTCAGTTGGGAATTCTCACTGGTCCAGGGTGCGGTCACCCCGGGACCGCTGAGATAGACTCCGCCGTCATTCCCCAACAGTATCCGGTTGGTTTGCCCGGCGCCGGGAACCCAAACCATTACATGATTGTCCGGGTGAACATGCGGGTCGGCCGTGGCAATGTCCTCAGTGTCCCAACACGCCAGCGGCACCCAGGACGAGTCGTATCGCCAGACATTAAATTCGGCCAGGTAAAGCACCGCCGGATTGGCCCGGTCCACCAGCAGATCGAAAAAGTACCAGTATCGCGGGGTGCTGACGAAATCCTCCACCACCGGTGGGGACGGCAATTGGGTCCAGGCCGGGCTCGGGGCCCAGGCATTGGTCGTGACCCAGATGCCATCCAGATCGGCCAGGTAAAACGAACGGGCATCGGCGACGCCCACGTAGAGGGTATTGGGGTCGGAAGGTGCCGATGCCATGGCGATGCGCCCTCCCGGCGATATCATGAGGTTGGTTCCCGTGATGATGTTGGTATAAACGATATTGGTGTACGTGCTTCCAGTGCCGCCGTTCGTGCTGGTGACGATATTGGTCGCGATCGGGTAGTTGGTGAACGTGTACGAGATGTTGGTCATGATCCATGGGCCCGGAAGCAACTCGAACGTCTGCCAGCTGTTGGTGGTGCGATAAACACCGTTGGTCGGGTCGCCATAAATTTCACCCAACCCGGCGTACTGCAGGTTGAAGTTGTTGGGATTGGCCTCGAGCGCGGTGGCTTCGCCGGTCAGCCGGCGCGTGAAATTGGTTCCGCCGTCCGTGGACACAAACACTCCGCGCGGCGGCGCGCCGGGGACATTTCCGGTGCCCAAAGATTCCTCCCCGACGCCGCCACCGCCCCGGACAGTGGCCGCCGCCAGGTTGAGGGAATCCGCCGGATTGACCCGGATGCGGCTGAAGGAAGTTTTGGCGAAGTTCGTGTTGAGCATCTGCCAGTCGGTCCCGCCGTCCCGGGACACCAACAGTCCGGCGCCGGCATAATTGTCGCCGCGGAAATTGGGTTCGCCGGTGCCGGCATAGACCAGCAGCGGGTCGGCGGGGGCGAACGCGATGGCCCCCACGGCCAGGGAGGCCTGGTTGTCGGTGCGGGGGCCCCAACTGCTTCCGGCATTGGGGGTTTCCCAAATTCCGCCCTGGGCCGAGCCAACCAGCCAATGGTTTGAGTTGGAGGGATCCACCGCCAGCGCGGCCACGCGGCCGCTGTCCTGCGCGAGGATATTATTGTTGGTGTCCAGCGTGTTGATGGGCTGGGGCCCGATGTTGTACCAGTAGAAAAGGGTGCCGTGCGCGCAAGGGTTGATTGTCAGCAGGCAAAAGACGACTGCCAGGAAACACCGGGAAGGCGGCGTAATCGCCGGAGTTACTGCATGATTTGATTTCATGTACAGCTCCTTTCGTTTTTGAATCATCAAACCCAGACCGGATCATCCCGGTCTGGGGGAACAACGCCAAACTCACAGCCGATGAAAATGATACGCCCTAATGTAAGTGATAAGAGATTACACCCAGGCCGGTCCTGGTGTCCAGCAAAGGTTGTTCACCGCCGGTTACGTTCCGGCAACCACCGTCCCGGATCACAGATAACGCCGGAACTTGGGTTTGCCTTCACCGGATGTTGGGCGTTGAATGTTAGGTGTTGAATGTTGAATGTTCCGTCCGTTTTTTAAATCCCGTCACTGGTCACGCCAGCTTGAGCCGACGAAAGGCGGACACGGCGAGGCTGAACTCCGATAAACTCCGATGAACTCCGATGAATCGCGAGTGGATCGCAAGCGGCTGCCAAAGGCCGGGGTTTTGGCCGCGAAAAGGCGCAAGGCGCGCAAAAAATCGAAACGACTGAACTCTTTGCGTTTTCTTAGAAACTTCAGTTTTCAGCCTTTGGCATTTTTCCAAACTCAGATCCGCTGACCGGTGGCCAGGAGCATTGTTACCGTTTCAAATATATTGCGGTGATCGCCCACCGTCGCCGTGTAAGCGAGTGTCATTTGCTTCCTGGATACCGTCACCGTCAGATAACCATAACCTTCCAGGCCGTTTTCGTAACGCACGTCGCCCTGCGTCACCCCGATCGGTGACGGTGCGGGTTGCGGGGCGATGCCGCCGCCGCCGGCGACGACATAGGGGATGACGCGCTGCGTGGCGCCAAGGTTGCGGGTGCGCATGTAGCGCTGGTAATTGTGGGCGTGGGCCGAGAGCACCACATCCGGCCAGACGTTCGCCGCGGTGCAACAGCCGTCCATCTGTTGCAACAAGGTTGGATTGCCCGGATGCCCGAAGCCGCCCGCTGTCAGACCGCTGGCGTAGGGCGGATGATGCACCGCGATGGCCAGCGCCTGCTTGCGTCCACCGGCGCGTTCCGTGGCAATGTCCATGAGCGTCTGCTCCAGCCACGTTTTCTGCTGGTCCCCGATTTCGGGATGCGCGATGGCCCCGTAGGCTTCACCCGTGCCACTGTAAAGCCCGATGACGTCCACGAACGGACAGTTGAAGCGCCAGTAGGCTCCGGGTTGATTCGGCATGCTGCAGCCGAAGGAAATGCCCAGCGGCGGTTGTTTGCCCTTGGGCTGGCAGAAGTTCTCGAAATACGCCTCCAGCGACGATTTATCCAGCGCGCTGCGCATTTCACCGTCATGATTGCCGGGGATGGCGAAGATGAGGTTGTGATAATTCTCGTTGGGCCGGTAAAACTTGTTTGCGTAACCCGCCATCTTGTCGGGGCCGTAAACGATGTCGCCGAGGTTTAGCAGGAAGGACGGCCCGCGCTGGGGTTTGGCGTGGTCGATGTCGCGGGACATGGCATCGGCCACCGCGTGCTGGGCGGGCGTGCCGGATCCGGAATCCCCGAACGCATGGAATGAAATGGACCCGAAGTTTTCGATGTCCTTCATGGATTGGGCGGGATAGAAGTCCGCCAGGGCCATCACCGCCTTGCCCTTGGGATGAATGAACGGGAGCAGTTCACCCGGGTTTGGGGCTTGGGCAGCGGCCAGGCTTTGCGGGCGCGACCAGCGCGAACGGGGCGTGCCGGTGGTGGTGGAATTCTTTTGGGGCGGCATAAGTTTTGTCGGTTATATGAGATTCAATGGTGCGTTGGTTTTTCCCCAAACCCCCTTTACGCAACGGCATGGAGAACCCGCGGCGAAATTGTCATCCCGGGAAATCGTTGGCAACAAAAAATCGGGCCGTCACGCACCGGCCGGTTACGCACCGGCCGGTTTGAGGAAAGTCCAACGGTTGAAAGCTGAAGGCTGAGACTGCCGCGGCAGGGACCAGACAAGGGTGCGAGCCGCGAAACACGCAAACCACGCGAAAGCTTTCTTAACCACGGATGAACACAGATAAAAACGGATAAAAAAAGACGCGAAGACGCGAAGAATCTTTGACCGGATGAACAGGATTTTCGGGATGAACTTCAGCGTTCAGCTTTTTTCCAGGCCCCCGCTTTAGCAGCCTTTGGCGTTTAGCCTTGGTGATGCCGTCTGAAATGACCCGCTTCATCCGGTTCCTAAGGCAGCCCGCAGAAGTGGCGAATTGAGACGCGCAACGTTTACTTGCGAAAAATCCCCTGAGGCTTACGCTTACCAGCGGCTTGAATGGGTGTGAATACGACCTTGCCAACTTTTTGGGAACTGCTCGCGGCGAAGCTGGGACGTCAGCCGTCGTTGCTGGCGGTGGCGCGTGACAACTGCACGCGATGGCTGGCCGAAGGCCATAGTGCGCCGCAACGCTTGCGGGAATGGGATGGTTTGTTGGCCATGGCGGAACAAAGCGAGGCCGGCCGGCGCCGGTTGCAGGAAGTGCTGGCGGGCGCGAACGAGGCGGACGCGCGGTTGCGCGAGTTCCATCCGTTCGCCGGAATTCTGACGCGCGAAGAACGGCGGCAGGCGCGGGAATTATGCGGTTACCGGCATTGAACCATCT
>CAZKTW010000036.1:0-20270 GCA_964555775.1 uncultured Bifidobacteriaceae bacterium
GTGTTTGTATTGTCCTGCGCGACCGCGCTTGTTGCGATCATCACGCCCAATATCAACCAGCAATTCATTTTCATATTTCCTGAAGTAAAGTTCTTATCTCGGTTTCTGTCAATGCCCGCCAACGGCCGGGTTTCAACTCGCCCAGCTTGATTTTCCCAATCTGTGTCCGCTGCAACCGTTTCACCCTCACACCCTGCGATTCAAACAACCGCCGCACTTCCCGGTTTTTGCCTTCGCCCAGTTCCAGTTCCACCAGGCTCTTGGCACGGCTGGCCGAAATGAGCCGGGCTCCCCGGGCCTGTAGTTTTTCACCTGCGTGCCAGACACCCCGCAAGAATCGTTCCAACATCGCCGGATCCACCCTGCCCTCGACGCCCACGAGATACTTTTTGTGGACGCCGTAGCGCGGGTGAGTCAGGCACAGGGCGAATTGTCCATCATTGGTCAAAAAAATCAATCCCTCACTGTCAAAATCCAAACGGCCCACGGAATGCAGATTTTGCCACTCCTTGGGCAATAAATCGTGGATGGTCGGACGCCCGAGTTCATCCCGCGCCGAACAAACACAACCGACCGGCTTGTGCATGGCCAGATACAACTTGCGTTTGGCGCGAACGGGCTGGCCATCCACCGTCACGCTGTCATGGAGCGGATCAACCTTCGTCCCGAGCAGGCGGACCGGCTGGCCGTTGACGCTGACCCGCCCAGCCAGGATGATTTGTTCGGCGGACCGGCGCGAAGCCACACCGGCATCCGCCAGAAATTTTTGCAGTCGGGTATTGGGTGACATGGCTCAAAGGCCCGCCGGTTCCCGCATCGCGGGATTCGGCACAACTGGCAGGCGGCGCGAATCCTTGCCACCCGTCACGCGTCGCTTGCTACACCTCGGGCTTGGTCTTGCGGAGACCGGTAATGCGGTCGCCGTCCTTCCACTGGCCCCGTTTCTTGAGAAGTTCGGTGCGCTCAAAGCGCTTGAGAACGTTGCGCTTGCCACCGAGGGTGGACGCCGCGCGCAGACTGCGATGTTGTGACATAAATTGTTTTCCGGTTAAAAATTCAGCCGCTGAAAAAGCAAACGGAGGTTAAGCTTAGCCAGCGGGCGGATGCGTGACAATGTTAATTTGAGCCGGATTGGTCGCACTGTTGCCATTGCTCCCGCGGCATGACAACATCGGGCAGCTTGAAATTGCACGCGGCTGGTTTATGAAAAAACGCATCCTGTTCGTGGACGACGAACCCTTGCTGTTGAATGTCTATGCGATGATGCTGGAGGATCAATCCGCCGCGTGGGAAACGGTCGTGGCCGCCAGCGGCCGGCAGGCGCTCGAAATCCTGGCGCAAAGCCGGTTTGACGTGGTGGTTACGGACATGCGGATGCCGGGCATGGACGGCGTGGAGTTGATGACGGAAATCCGCCGGCAGCATCCCACCGCGTCACGCATCGTCATTTCCGGCATCAACGACCAGGAGGAAATCGCCCGCTGCCTGGAAACCACGCACCAGTTCCTGGCCAAACCCGTCCGCGAGCAGGAATTGCTGGCCACGCTGGCCTGCATCCGGGAATTGGACGCCTATTTGCAGGACGACAAACTCAAGGCCCTCGTCGGAAAACTGGATGCGTTGCCCAGCTTCCCCTCGGTTTATCTGAAAATCATGAGGGAAATCAACGCCGATGAACCGTTGGTCGAGAACATTGCCGACATCGTCGTCCAGGATCCCGGGCTGACCGCCAAAATGCTCCAGGTTGCCAACTCCGCCGCCTTTGGCCTAGATCAAAAAGTCAGCAGCGCGTTTGAAGCCGTGCAGTTCCTCGGCTTCGCCGCCGTCCGTTCCATCGCGTTGTCGGCCCACGTCTTCTCCAATTTCGAGCGCGTTCCCATCAAGGGCTTTTCCGCGCGGAAACTGTGGGACGATGCCTTGTGCTGCGCCCGGATCACACGGGTGATCATGCAAATGGAAAGGGCCGACGAAAGCCAGACCGAGGACGCCTGCGCCGCCGCCATGTTGCGCAACGCCGGCAAACTCATGCTCGCGCAAAACCTGCCCCAACAATGCCAGCAGGCCATCACGCTGGCCACTGAACGGCGCATCGCATTTCAGGACGCGGAACTGGAAATTTTCAGCGCCACCCACACCGGTGTGGCCGCCTACCTGTTCGGACTGTGGGGCCTTTCCGCGCCCATGGTTCAGACGATTGCCTTTCACCTGGAACCGGAAAAAAGCGGAGCGGGCGCCTTCGGCCCCCTGACCGCGGTTCACGTGGCCAACGTCTTCGCCGCAGGATTTTCCAAGGACTCATCTCCCGGCAAACCGTTGGAACTTGACCTGGATTATCTCGACGCCGCCGGAGTCCTGCATCGTCTGGATGACTGGCGCGCTGAAACCGAAAAATTGTTGTTGTTTGCGCCCGGCGCGTGAATCGTTTTCGTCCGGCTCATCTCCGCTCCGCCACGCGCATTACCTCACCGCGCAGCGCATCCAGCGCCACCGGCTTGCGTAGCGCCGGCAGCTCGGTCGTATCAATGAATTTCTGGAATTGCGGACCGTCGTCAAGTCCGGTGATGAAAATAAAACGCCGGGCCAGCGAGGGGTTTGATCTCTCGACCGTGGCATACAACAGGTCGGCTTCCACCCGCGACATCTGCAGGTCGCAGACCACCGCATCCAGGTGGTGGTCGAGAACGAATTTCAACGCCAGTACGCCATCGGGCACAATCGTGGCCTCATAGCCATCACTTTCGAGGATTTCTTTGAGAGACCAAGCGAGAGGAATATCGTCGTCCACTATCAGGACGTGTCGTTTGCGAGGTGTGCCATTGTTGGGTTCCATGACGACGGGCCTCGACCCTGATAATGCCCTTAACCGCAAATAATGCAAGCTTTTTGAAGGCTGGCGTAGCGGCTCCCCGGTAGAGAGCCGCATCTGTAAATGTCAGTGGGAAATGCAGCGGTCTGCCGAACCGCCGCTACGATGACTGGGAGTTTTGCAGAGGTCTCATATCGTAAATCGCAATTGCCCCGGTCGGAATTTGTCTGAAAATGTAGCGGCGGGCCTCCCGGCGTGCCGTAGTGGGCGGCATCCTGCCGCCCGGAAGAATCGCCGCCACGACGCCGCGGCCTGTGATTTCAAAGTCGTTATTGATTGCGAAGGGTTGTTTCCGCCGGCTGGAAGCCCGGCTCTACGTCAGCCAAGATGGCTGACGCCACATATTCAGACAGGCTCTCAGGTCTTTCCCGCCAAAGCCTGTTCCCGCTCCAGCAATGCGGGATGCGAATAGTAAAATCCACTGTAGAGCGGATGCGGCGTGAGGTTGCTCAAGTTCTTCTCGTTCAGCTTGCGCAAGGCACCGATCAGGGATTGCGTCCCGGTCATCACCTGTGCGGCGAAGGCATCAGCCTGATATTCGTAACGCCGGGACCACCAATGAAGCAAAGGGGCAAGCCAGAACGTGACCGTCCCCGCCAACAGCCCAAACAACAACAACGCCGGGGCAACCGTTCCTGGCTCAAAGCCAAAGGCGCGATAAAACCATTCCTGCCGGGCCAGCACGGCAATGAAGTAAAAGCCGGCGAGCAGGCTGACGGCCGAGAAGACCAGCATTTTCGGGATGTGCTTTTTCTTGAAGTGGCCGATTTCATGCGCCAGCACCGCTTCCAGTTCCGGTTCGGTCAGTTGCTCGACCAGCGTGTCGAACAGCACGATCTTTCGAAACCGCCCAAACCCGGTAAAGAACGCATTGGAATGTCCTGAACGTTTGCTGCCATCCATCAACTGGATGCTTTGGGCGCGAAATTGGGTCCGCCGCGCCAGTTCGAACAACCGTTCACGCAGGCCGCCTTCCGGCAGGGGCGTGAATTTGTTGAACAGCGGCAGGATCAAAACCGGCGCGAGGACGCTCATCAGAAGTTGAAACGCCAGCACCGCGCCCCAAGACCACAACCACCACCATGTTCCAGTCCATTGAACAATTTTCAGGATGAGCGCCAGCAGCGGATAGCCGAGGGCCAGCGCGAGCAGCAGCCCTTTCATACGGTCGGACCACCAGATTTGCGGCGTCGAGTTATTGAACCCGAATTTTTGTTCCAGTCGGAACTGCGCGTACCAATCGAACGGCCAGCCCGGCAATGACATCGCCAGCCCGGCGGCAAAAAGAAACGCCGCCATCTCCCAGGCCGACTGACCAAGCCCGCGGGAGAAAAGCTGAAAGGCCCACGGCAAAACTCCGCTGAATAAAACAACCAGCAGAACCGCCGCGTTGCAAATGCCTTCGATATTTCCCAACCGGCCCTTGGCCAGTGTGTACGCGGCGGATTTTTTGTAGGTTGGCTCGTCAATGACTCCGCGAAAAGCCGGCGGCATTTCATCCGCGTGCGCAAGCACATGCCGACGGTTGAGCCAGGCCAGCCAGAGTTCCATCGCCAGGCGGGCGAGAACCAGCCCCAACGTGATCCAGACAACGATGTTCACAAATTGCAGTCCATCAGACTTCTGGCTGATTGGAAATGATTAATTTGGTTGCAACACCCTCCAATTTCCACAAGTAGCAGCGCGTCGGCAGACTGCCGCTGACCGAATTTAAATCGGCGGCGTTCTTCGGCGTAGCGGCTCCTCGGCAGAGAGCCGCCATTTGAATTCCCTGCGGAAGTTTGCGGCGCTCTGCCGATACGCCGCTACGCCGGCAGCTATGGTTTTTTCTTTTCTTCGCGCAAAACCATCGGCGCATGAGGTTCCGCTTCCGCACCGGTCACGGCCTGATGCATCGTGTCCGGACAGAGGTCAACACCGCCCGGCCATTCCACGCAGCCAAAGTCGGAATTGACGGTGACGGCATTGAAAACACGGGCGTCCAGCAATTTCAGGAACACACCGCCGCGCCGTTCGGGTTCAACGGGAAAAATCCGGCTGACGCCGTCGTTGAAGGTGACTTTCAACCGGCAGTCCGGCAGGGGTTCGGCGGAAATGATCCGAATCATGTCCTTATTCTACTCCAATGGCGCAATTTTGGAAGGTTCCTGATTCCGGCTGGCCAGGTCCCAGGCCTGCCCCAGTTCGGCACGATGCAACGCCGCCCATTCGAGGACGAGCGCCCGCGCGCGCCGGCTCATGTCGCCTTCGATAATTTCAAGGGTATTAATGTTCACCTTGATTTGCTCGCCCTGATAAACGGCATGAAAATGGGGTGGCGCGTGATCGCCATAGAACATTCGGATGATAATGCCGTAAAACCGGCTTAATTCAGGCATGGCTGGAGATTAATGGATTCCAACCGGCTGGCAAGTCCGGCACCAGCACCCCCGGCCCCCATTGTCCATCCCAAACTAAATTCAGGAAAAAGAGTTCCCGTCCGTCCCGCCTTGCGGGACGCGACAAGTTGCCAATGCGGAATGCGGAGTGGGCGACGAGTCCGCCTTCATTTGACTCGTAGGAGTCGAGGTGACGAGACTCATTTCAATTCTGGATTGGCGATTACGGATTGCGGATTTTTCAGAATAAGACTCCTCACGTCGTCTCCTACAATAAAATGGGGCGTAGCGGCTTTCGGCAGAAAGCCGCAAACAAATTTAGAATGGCGGCGCTCTGCCGAGACGCCGCTGCGGCCGACCTCACCACTTCAATTCCGGCAAGCGGCAGGCGACTTCCTCGGCGTTGGCGCGGCTGTTGAAGGCGCTGATGCGGAAATAACCTTCGCCTTTCGCGCCAAAGCCGCTGCCAGGTGTGATAACCACATTCGCTTCGCCCAGAATTTTATCAAATGCCTGCCAGCTCGTGACGCCTTTTGGCGCCTTCACCCAGATGTACGGCGCGTTCACGCCGCCAAAAACTTTCAGGCCGGCCCGTTTCGCACCATCGCACAACACCTTCGCGTTGCCAAGATAGTGCGCGATGAGCGCCTGCACCTGCGTTTTGCCCTCGGGCGAATAGAGCGCCTCCGCACCGCGTTGCACGATGTAACACACGCCATTGAATTTGGTCGTCATGCGCCGCAGCCAGAGCGGATGCAGCGGCTGGAATCCGCCGGCCTTGGTCTGGGCGTTGAGCGATTTCGGCAACACCGTGAACGCACAACGCACGCCGGTGAACCCGCCATTCTTCGAGCAACTGCGGAATTCAATCGCGCACTCGCGCGCGCCGGGAATTTCATAAATGGAATGTGGCAAGGCCGGGTCGGTGATGTAAGCCTCGTAGGCCGCGTCGAACAAAATGACGGCCTTGTGTTCGAGCGCATATTTCACCCACGCCTCGAGTTGCGGGCGGTTGGCCGCCGCACCGGTTGGATTATTTGGCGAACAAAGATAAATCACGTCCACGTGCCGCTGGGGCGGCTCGGGAATGAATCCATTGCCGGGACGGCATGGCAGATAAACGAGTTTCGCGTAGGCCCCAGCTTCGTTGGCCTCACCGGTGTGGCCAGCCATCACGTTCGTGTCCACATAAACCGGATACACCGGGTCGCTGACGGCGACTTTGTTTTTCGCGCCGAGGATGTCGAGGATATTGCCACAATCGCATTTGGAACCGTCGCTGACAAAAATCTCGTCGTCAGCGATGTCCATTCCGCGGTCGCGGAAATCATTCCTGGCGATGGCAGCGCGGAGCCATTCGTAACCCTGCTCCGGACCGTAGCCCTTGAACGTTTCGCGCACGGCCATTTCATCGACGGCCTTGTGCATGGCGGTAATAACGGCGGACGGAAGTGGCTCGGTCACATCACCAATGCCGCAACGGATGAGCCGCTGGGCCGCTTCCGGATTGGCCTCGCAAAACACCTTCACCCGGCGGCCGATTTCCGGAAACAGGTAGCCGGCCTTGAGCTTGAGATAATTGTCGTTAAGAAATGCCATAATAAATGCGGCATAATCGTAATGGAAACATCCTCTGATTTCAAAATAATCTTGCCCTCACCCTGACCCTCACCCTGACCCTCTCCCGTCCGACGGGAGAAGGAACAGCAAACAACGTTTCCATAGTTCGATTAATCGTTTTGAAAGCTCTGGCTTTTGACGTATCAAAACGACGGAGGATAATTCTCCCTCTCCCATTCAGATGGGAGAGGGCCAGGGTGAAGGTTCACAATAAAAATCCCGCCAGCGACGCGGTCATGTAGGCAGCGAGCAGCCCGCCGCACATCGCGCGAAAACCGATTTTGGCCATTTCACTGCGGCGTTCGGGCGCCAGCGAACCGATGCCGCCCACCTGGATGGCAATGCTCGAGAAATTCGCAAACCCGCACAAGGCATAGGTGGCAATCGTGAAACTGCGCGGATCCAGCGCCAGTTGCTTTGCGTGGGTCGTCAGGTCGAGATAACCGACAAATTCATTCAGCACAATGCGTTCGCCGAGAATCTGGCCAATGTTGACGCAATCCTGTGCCGGCACGCCCATGAGCCAGGCGAATGGCGCGTTGATCCAACCGAAAATATTTTGGAGCGTCACCGGGTTTTTCACGCCGAAATATGTCTGCGGAAAGCCGACAACATAATCCGCCAGCGCGATGATGGCGATAAACGCGATGAGCATGGCGATGATGTTCAGCGAGAGATGAAAACCGTCCCCGGCCCCACGGCAGATGGCATCGATGGAATTGGCCGTCGTGCGCGGAACGGTGGCGGGCGAAGTCCCGGCGGTTTCGCTGACCTCGGTTTCCGGCAGCATGATTTTCGCAATCATCAACGCGGCGGGACAGTTCAGGACGGACGCGGTGAGCAGATGCCCGGCGGTGTCGTGATAACCGGCTGCCATGCCCATGGCAGCATACACCGCCGCAACGCCGCCCGCAATGTGCGCCATGCCGCAGACCATGATGGTCATCAATTCACTGCGCGTCATGCGCGGGACGTAGGGCCGGATGACGAGCGGCGCCTCGGTCTGGCCCATGAAGATGTTCGCGGCGGCGGAAAGCGTTTCGCTGCCGCTGGTGCCCAGCGCCTGGCGCATCACAAACGCGACGGCACGCACGACGCGCTGCAAAATGCCCCAATGATAAAACAGCGATGACAGCGCGGACACGATGACGACCGTGCCGGTGACGAGGATGGCAAAAATGATGCCGTGTTCCGGCCCGAAAGTTTTGCCGAGGAGATCTCCGTCCGCCAGCGGGCCAAAAACAAATTTGGTTCCGTCAGTCGAAAACTGGATCAGCTTCTGAACCACCTTGCCCGCCACCACAAAAAAATCCTTGCCCGCCTGCGTGTCCAAAATCAGCAGCGCGAGGAGGAATTGCAGGCCGATGCCCCAGATGACCGTGCGCCACGGGAAGTTTTTCCGGTTATAGGAAATCGCCCAGGCCGTCGCGATCATCGCGAACCAGCCGAACAGACTGACGAGCCTCAATTCCATGGGTTATTTTTGTCCTCCGGATTCACCGATGCGCTTGCCGGCCTGCTTGTAAATGTGCGGATGCAAAATGCCGACGAACGGCAGGTTACGGTAACGTTCCGCAAAATCCAGCCCATAGCCGACAACAAAAAAGTCGGGGATTTCGAAACCGACGTAGCCGGCCCTGATTTTTTCGACCCGCCGCACAGGTTTGTCGAGCAGCACACAAACCTTGATCCGGCGCGGTTTGAGCGCGCGCAACTTGGGCAGCACGCGGCTCAGGGTTTTGCCGGTGTCCAGGATGTCATCCACCAGCAGCACGTCGCGTCCACGCACGTCCAGCCGCAATTCCTTGGTAAAAACCAGCTCGCCGGATTCCGTGCCCGCGCCGTAACTCGACACCCCGATGAAATCCAGCCGCAATGGCAGGTTGAGATGCCGGATCAAATCCGCCAGGAACATGACGGTGCCATTGAGCAGGGAAACGACGACTGTTTCGTGTCCGCGAAAATCGCGTTCGATTTCACGCGCCAACGTGCGAATCCGCCGCGCAATCTGAGCTTCCGTGATGAGAATGCGTTTGACCTCTTTGCGCCAGCGTGGCGGGACATTTTTTATGGAAATTTTATTTCTGACAGAACGCGTCATTTGCCGACGATGTTAGCCGGTGGCCGGCGCTTGCCGAGGATTTTCTGCGTCAAACCGGCGGACGCCCCAGTCCCTTGCTCATTTCCCGGACCAGCCAGTCCGCCTCCGGTTTGCTGCCAAGATTTTTTGCCGCCGTGAATTCCTGGCCGTCGCGGGTCTGGATTCTTAAATCGTAATAGGCCGAATGTCCGGCGTTGGCGCCGATTTCAACCGCAATATTCGCCACGCCGGATAGTTCGAGCGTACGCTGCTTTTTTAAACCCAGCCAGGAAGTTTCGATCTTGAGCTGCCCCGGCGTGACCACGACCCGGCCGCGCCGGAACCAAAGGTCAAAAACAAACACGGTCATCAGCAAATCTGCCGCGCCGAAGGCCAGTGGCAACAGCGGCGGCGCATGTTTGCAAAACAGCAGGACGATGATGCCAGTCCAGATCAACCAGATCGCCGTCGCGCCGGAGGCAAAACCGGGATTGCGCGCGGCGGGAAAAACAAATTCCCGGCCGCCGCCCGAAATATCATTCACCTGGATCCGCGAGCGGATCAGCCGCCGGACTTCATCGAGGGAAATCTGGTACTGTACGGTCGGATCATCGGATGGCCCCGGGGTTTCTGCCAGCTTGAAAACAGGCACGGCAAACGTCGCCTGGAAATCCGGGCCCCGTAGCCGGGCCGACGCCTCCAATTTCCAATGGACCCCATCGCCCTGGCCGGTCGTGGATGCCGGCTGCTGGTCTGGCAACCGGAAATAGACGGGAATGTCCGTCGCGTCCAAACCGGTTTGCGGCAGGTCGGCGCGCAGCCATTTCTCGTCCTGCCAGAGGATTTTTTCGATCGTGCGGCGATCATTTCCCGAACCACTGGTGGTGCGGCGCACACAACTCAAGCGCAGGTGCAGGCCGTGTTCCGGGTGCAATCGGGTTTTGACCTGTATCTTCCCTGCGAGCGCGCCACCCAGAGCGCCGGGAACCGCTGCCATTTCAAAACAGGATTGTCCGAACCGCCGCCAGGCGAGCGTTGTTTTTGCGGCATAAACCAACACGGCAACACCCACGACGGGAAAAATTAACGCGATGAATGCGGCATGGTTGCCGGAACGAAGCGCCTGCGACATGACCACAAACGCGATGGCCGCGGAAATGAAGTTCCAAAAAACGACAAAAATCCACAACAGCAAGATGGCCCGGCGCGATGACGACGGGACACGACCCGCCGCCCAATCTTTCCGCTGGAGCCACGGTTTCTCGCTGTCACCGGATTTCGTTCCGCCGGTGGTCAGCGCCTGTTTTTTGGCGGTGATACCGAAGATAAGCAGGGGCAGGCCGACGCACACCACCGTCGCACTCAAAAGCGTCATGGCTTTCTGCCGGCTCAAACCGCCGAGCAATCCATCATGCACCAACAACACCAACGCCAGCAGCCCCAGCAGCAAGAACGGCGCAGACAGCAGCAGCGCGCGTGTGCGGGCGGCCTGGGAATTTGCCGGCGAGGGTTCGTCCTTGAAAATCCAGTTTTTCCAGTTGTTCATGGATGGCAAGCGCGACGGTCAAATGTGTTTCGAATCGCCCTCGTCCTTCGCCCGGTAGCCGGATTCCTGCCGCTGGAAATTCACCTCGTTCTTTTTGACGTAAGCGGCGAACACGTCATCGGCGCTCATCCCCAGCACCTGGGCGAGGCTGATGAGAAAATGAAACAGGTCCACCACCTCCACGCGCGCGTTCTGGCCGTCGAATTTCTGGTATTTCGCCCACCATTTCCACGGCACGCTGTCGGTGAGTTCAGCCAGTTCCTGCGACATCGCGCGGCAATAATTCAAAATCCACCTGCTTTTTTCCTCGTCGTTCATGCCCCCGGTGTGGACGCCAATGCGTTCGTTGAGGGCTTTTTGCATGCGGAACAATTCGCGCAATTGGTCGGGATTTTCCATATGGGAAAGCATTCGTTGGCGGCAGACCGGAAGCAAGCCGAAAACACGGGACCTGAAACGTGAGGCGGGAAACGTGCACCTTGTCCAGTCACGCTTCATTTTCACGTTTCACGTTTTACGTTTCACCCATCAGCTTCACTTGCCACTTGTCACCCGCCATCCAACCGCCTATAAAAACTTCATGCCAATACTGTTGACCAATGGCGGACCGGTGATCTGGCTGATTCTGCTCGCCGCCGCCATCGCCCTCGCCACATTCATCGAGCGCGTGCTCTATTGTCACCGTTCCCAGATCAATTCCGCCGAGTTCCTCAATGGCGTCCGCACCGTGCTCAAACGCGACAACGTCGTCGAAGCCATTTCCATCTGCGACGCCACGCCCGGCCCCGTCGCCCGCATCGTCAAAACCGCCATTCTCAACCGCGACCGCGGCCGTGACCGCGTGCGCGAGGCGGTCGAGGAAGCCGGCCTCACCGAAGTGCCGCGCCTCGAGGAAAAATTAAACCTGCTGGCGACCATCGCGCAAATCGCGCCCTTGCTGGGGCTGCTGGGCACCATTATCGGTTTCATTGACATCTTCAGCCAGATCCAGGAAGCGGGACTGTACGCACACATGGAGAAGCTTTCCCACGGCATCTGGGAATCGCTGATTTGCGCGGCGGCGGGCATCGCCGTGGCCATTCCCGTTCACGCCGGCTACAATTATCTTGTCAGCCGCATCAACAAAATCGTCCTCGACATGGAACGCACCGCCGCCGAAATCGTCAACATCCTCACCGAAAACGGAAACGGCAAACCCTCGTGAAATTTCCGCGTCATTCCCGGCTCTTGCGCGGCCCGTTTGACATGGCGCCGTTCGCCGCGGTCCTGTTTCTCCTGGTCATTTTCCTGATGGTGGGCGGGCTGCTGCCCATCCCCGGCGTGCAAGTGCCGCTGGCAAAAGACCTGCCCGGCACGGACCAACCCACCATTGCCATCGCCGTGGATGCCGGCGGACGATATTATTTCGCCAACCAAGTCATCGCGGCGAGCAAATTAAAATCAGCCCTCCTAACCGCCGTCCATAAATCCCGCGAACCACTCACGCTCGTGGTCCACGCCGACAAGGCCGTGACTTACGAACAACTGGTCCGCCTGACATTGCTGGCGCACGAGGCCCAAATCCAAAACGTGTTGCTCGCCACCCTGCCGGGCGCGGTCACCACACCGGTCGAACCATGAACCCCGCTTCCGCCGAATCGCCTCCGGCCGGACTGGCCGGAACGGTTTCGTCCCGGCCGGAACCGCCCGGGGCCGGCCGTTGGTCGCATGGCCGGTGGCTGATGCTGGTCGCGCTGGCCTATGCCGCACATGTCATCATGCTGTTTGCCTTCGGCGGGCGGAAAGAAATCGTCCCGCGCCCGGTGACCTGGGTTCCGACACTTCAACTGGCGGATGATGCCGACGAATGGCTGGCACTGAACGACCCCACGCTCTTTGCCCTGCCGCATTCGCAAGATTTTGCGTCCGCCATGCGGGTCCACACGCCCGCGATGAAACCGCCATCGTTTCGCTGGACGGAACCGCCCGGCGATCTGTCCTTGTCCGGCGAAAAGCTGGGAACGACTTTTAACGAATTCATGCAGACCAATCGTTTCGCGGGCATTGAACTGCAATTGAAACCGCCGCTGAATTTCAGTGCCCCCGGGCTGCCGATTGAACCCGTGCTCGCGCAAACTTCCACCTTGGCCATCCAGGGCGACGTGGCCCAGCGACCGTTGCTCAACCAGATCAATGTGCCATCGTTACCTTACAACGACGTGATTGCGCCAAGCAAGGTGCAGGTGGTCGTGGACGCGGCGGGCAACGTGGTTGAGGCTGTTTTGCTGCCCGCCGACAATCCGCTGGAAGCTGCCGTCCGTTTTGAGGAGGCCGACCGGCGCGCGCTTGAACTTGCCCGGACGGCACGTTTTGTCCCCGCATCGCATCTGACCGTTGGCCGGCTGGTTTTCAACTGGCACACCGTGCCGCTGAGCAAAACGAATGAACCCGACCGTTAAAATGTCATGAGTGCCGCCACCCTCATTGTGATTTATGTGGCCCTGGCGCTGGGAGGACTGTGCGGCCTTGGAATTTATTCTGAAATGCGCCGGCGCCGCTTCGGGCCGACGCATACCGAGGACCGCATCTTCCGCTGCAAGAATTGCGGTTACGTTTATACCGACGATGCGGACGTGGACCGCTCCCGCTGCGTGCAATGCGGCAAATTGAACGAACCCATCGTATTTTGATGGCTTAATGGATTATTGGGTTCGTGGATTATTGAGACTTCCGTCACCGTGTATTCCGCCAATCCATCAATCCATTAACCCAATTCTTCAATTGCCCGTCTTTAATTCCACCACGTCGTGCGGGGCGGCTTCACGCATGCCGGCGGGACTGACGCGAATGAAACGGGCTTTCTCGCGGAGTTGCGCGAGATTCGCCGCGCCGAGATAACCCATTCCGGATTGGATGCCGCCGATGAGCTGCGCCAGCACGCGATCCACCGAGCCGCACGCCTCCTTGAGTGCTTCAATGCCTTCGGCGGCGACCTTCTGCGTGGGATTTGCCGGCTGGCCATAACGCGCCGCCGAGCCGGATTTCATCGCCGCCAGACTGCCCATGCCGCGGTATTGCTTGTAAAGTTTGCCGCCGATTTCGACGACATCGCCGGGCGCCTCGTTGCAACCGGCAAAAATGCCGCCGCAAATCACCGCCTGGGCCAGCGTCAGGGCCTTGATAATGTCACCGGATTTGGTGATGCCGCCATCGGCGAGAACCGCGACCTTTTTTTTGGCCGCCGCGCGGGAACTGACGTAGAGCGCCGTCATCTGCGGGATGCCCACCCCCGCGACGATGCGCGTGGTGCAGATGGAACCGGGTCCCTGCCCCACCTTGATGGCGTTCGCGCCGCAATCGGCCAGATATTCCACGCCCGCCGCGCTGGTCACGTTGCCGGCAATGATCGGCAGTTTGGAAAAGGCGTCGCGCAGCACCTTGACCGTGTCGCCCACGCCTTTGCTGTGGCCATGGGCGGTCGAAACCGCCACCGCGTCCACACCGCGTTCCACCAGCGCGCCGACGTGATTCAAAATCCGTTCGCGGTCGAGTTCGCCGAAGGCGTTGCGCGTGGTCGAGACGGCGGCGCCGCAGATCAGGTGAAAGTTTGCGTCGCGCGCGGGCTTGAACTGCGCGTTGCGTTCCTGCGCGATGCGCTCGATGTCGCTCATCGTGAACAGGCCGCGCAGTTTGTCCTGATCGTCCACCACGAGCAGTTTGTGGATGCCGAGATGTTCGGTGAAAAATTTGTCGGCCCGGCTGATGGGGTCCTTGCCCAGTTCCTTCTGGCGGATGGTGTGGACCTGGGCGCGCGGCGTGAGGGCGTCGGCGACCTTGCGTTTGGCGTAGCGCGGCTTGACCACGTGGCCGGAAAGCAGGCCGACGAGCCTGCCCTTGCCATCCACGACCGGGAATGTGCCGAACGCAAATTTGCGTTCTTCGATGATTTTCAAAACGTCGCCGATGAGCTGGTCCGGGGCAACGGTGATCGGTTCCTGGATCAGGCCGTGCACGTGATTCTTGACGCGGCTCACCTCGGAAAGCTGCAGGCGCTCCGGCATGTTGTAATGGATGAGACCCAAGCCGCCGTTGGCCGCCATGGCGATGGCCATGCGCGATTCGGTCACGGTGTCCATGTCCGACGAAATGACCGGGATGTTAAGGTGCAGGTTTTCCGCCAGCCGGGTGTCGAGTTGCGTGTCGCGCGGGAGGATGTCCGAATACAGCGTCGCCAGCGTGATGTCGTCGAACGTCAGTCCGATCTTGCTGTTTGCAGGGAAAAACTGATCCGCCGGTTGGTAGAACGGATCGTCGAAGCCGGACTGCCGCGTCACTGCCATGTCGGATCCTGCCGCGAGCAGGCGGGTTTGGCAAGCCGATTTCTGGATTCAGGACGGTTTGGCCACCGGCGGAGCCGGCACCGCCAGTCGTTTCGTCGGGTCGCTGTCCACCGCCTTTCCACTGAGGAGACTGTTGATCACCTCGAGCAATTGACTGGGGGTGCAACTCGATTTCAACAGGGCTTTTTCCGCGCCGATCGTTGCCGCTTCCAAGGCCAGGCTGGTCATGTGGGCGTTGGAAAGAATGATCACCGGGGTCTTCTTCAATTCGGGGGTCGAACGGATGTACTTGAGGACATCCACGCCGTTCAGCTTGGGCATCATCAGGTCCAAAATCACGATGTCGGGTTTGACCGTCAGCAGTGTTTTCAGGGCAACCAGACCGTCTTCCGCCACCGCGACGCGAAAACCTTCGCGCTCAAACTTTGCACCGTAAACCTTGACCACCACCGCGTCGTCCTCAACGAGAAATATAGTTTTCATGGCCAACTTTATTTGCAACTGAACGGCTTCCCCCGGGAAATTCAAGCCAAATTAAGCCGCCCACCCAAACTTGGAAAGCAAAATACAGGCCACCTTTGATGACGGAGGATTTTGCACTGCCCTCAGAAGTCGATGAAAATTCAACCCGCCGGCGGGCGTGTTCGCATTCTACCAGCTCTTGCCCGCGAACCAGATGCAACCGATCACCATGGCAGCCACGGCGCAGGTGCCCATCAGTCCGCGATAAACTTTCACGCTGTTGGTCGCACAACGGGTGGTGAGCCATCCCATGCCCCAGGAAAATCCCGCCATCGCCAGCACCGTGCCCGCGCCAAAAGTGATCAGATAAGTGACAGCCTGCATCTTCGTCGGTAACGCCAGCATGGGCAATATGCCCAGCAAATGGGAACTGCCGGCCAGCCCGTGCAGGGTGCCGATGGCAAAGGCCGCGTGCGTGTGCCGTTCGTGCGCCCGGGGTTCCTCATGCCGCGCATGATGATGGTGAACATGGAGATGCACGTGACGATCGCCTTGATGCTCGTGCTCATGAGCGTGGACATTGTGCCTGGACGCCCGGCGCAACGCCCAAAGGCCAATCCCGAAAAGCACCACGCCAACAATCCGATCGCCCCACGCCGACAACAAATCCACCGGCAACCGGTCCCGCAGCCACAGCGACAGCAACCCGACCACGGCAACCCCCGACGAATGGCCGAGGCCCCAGCGGACGCCGGGAATCCACGCCCCCTTGGGCCGGCGCACCGCCAGCGGCGCAATGGCCGTCAAATGATCCGGACCCGTCAGCACGTGAATGGTGCCGGCGATCAATCCAGTAATGGCTGCAATCATAAATCTGTTTCAGGGAAACTGCCTGAATCCCGCTTCCAGCGCAAAGCATACTTCGCCCGTTTATTTCGTCACTTTAGTATCCAGCCGGCAAATGAACGCAACCACACGCTAATTGACAAAAGTCGGCCCTTTTCTGCCGTAAAACGATGGCGATCTAATCCGGGTACCCGCCCGGATGCTTTTGGTGCCACGCCCAGGCGGTGGCCACGATGTCTTCCAGTTTCGGGAACTTCGGCTTCCAGCCCAGCTCGCGAACCGCTTTCTCGGCCGAGGCGACGAGCTTCGGCGGGTCGCCGGGCCGGCGCGGTTTTTCCACCGCGGGAATTTTTTTGCCCGTCACGTTTTCGCACATCTGAATCACTTGCTTCACGGAATAACCGTCGCCGTTGCCCAGATTGTAAAAACCGGCTTTGCCCGGCTGTAATCCGAGCATGTGCGCCTGCGCCAGATCCTTGATGTGGATGTAATCGCGGATGCACGTGCCGTCGGGCGTCGGGTAATCGGTGCCGTAAATTTCGCACTGCGGCTTCCGCCCCAGCGCGACGAAGAGAACATTTGGAATCAGGTGGCTCTCAATCCGGTGATGTTCGCCAAACTTTTCACTCGCACCGGCGGCGTTGAAATAACGGAAGGCAATGAACTCGAGTTTGTAAATCTCCTGATACCAAAGCAGAACCTTCTCGAACATGAGCTTGGACTCGCCGTACGGATTGATCGGCCGCTGCGGCAAATCCTCGGTCATCGGCACGCGGTCGGGCGGGCCATAGGTCGCACAGGTGGAGCTGAACACGAATTTTTTGACACCGCATTCAACGGCGGCATCGGCCAGTTTGAGCGCGTTGACCAGGTTGTTGTGGAAATATTTTTTGGGATTGGTCATGGACTCACCCACGAGCGCATTGGCGGCAAAGTGCATGATCGCATCAGGTTTTGCGGACACAACGGCGTTAAGGATGTCCCCCTCCTGCTCCGGCTGGCCCAGAATAAATTTGGCCCGCGAATCCACCGCCGAGCGGTGACCTTCGGTGAGATTATCATAAACCGTGACCTGATGGCCGGCCGCCAGCAGTTCTTCCGTGCAGACGGACCCAATATAGCCGGCACCACCGGTGACAAAAACATTCATGCTTGGAGTTTAGAAAATTTTACGGCGGTTCAAAGTTCAAAATGGCCCAACCCCGCCTCAAGACAGGGTTCGCACGGTTTCGACGCGTGTGATCAGCCATTGCCCGCCGGTCTTTTGCAGGGTCAACTTCATTTCCTGCACGATAGGATCGTGTTCGCCGGAAATGCTCGCTTCCATCGTGAGGTCCACCACGGCGGACTGCTGGTCCGGGGCCACCGTCACGTTGATGTCGGGAAATTTCACCGTCAGCGAACCTGCGCCCCAGCGCGCCGCCAGGGCGGCTTGGGTGATTTCCTCACGGATCATCGGGTCGTGCAGGCCGTGCCCGGCCAGATCAACATTCATCTCGACATTGGTTCCGAAATATCCGGCCAGGCTGCGCGCGGCGGCGAGCCGCGCCAGGTCGCTCCCCCCGGGGGAGGATGAAACCGTGCCGGCCAGCTCCGTGAGCCGTTTGCGAATGACTTTTTCCGGACCGGGAAACGCCACCGTCCACAACCAGAGGGCCAGCGCCGCCAGGGCGGCCAGTAACACGATGCGGAAAATATTTTTCACAGGAGGGCCTTGCCAACAATACGATTGCGTTCAGCCTTTCCAAACACATGATCTTCAGAAGGCATCCTGCGGTTGTCGCCCACGACGAAATAAAAATCCGGGCCCAGTTTGACCGGCGGGCAATTCCAATCACACGGCGTCTTCTCATACGGCTCGTCCAATACTTCGCCGTTGATCAGCACGCGACCATTTTCAAAGGCAACCGTTTCGCCGGGCAGACCGATGATGCGTTTCATATACAGCACATGCGGACCCGCAAGGCGGATACCCACCACATCGCCCCGTTGCGGCTCGTGCCGGACGTAGGCCAGCCGGTTTATGATATTCAATGAGCGATCTTTGTAGGTCGGCAACATGCTGATCCCTTCAACACGGATGGGTAACAGGATGAATCCAAAAATCGCGACGCAGGCAACAATCAAGACGGCAATCCGCATCAATGTCACCTTGGGATTGCGGCCGATCACCGCAATTCGTACCCAACGCGAAAAACCTGATTGTTTTGAAAGGGTATTCATTTGCTCCGCCTCGTCTGGTGCCATCATGCTTTGAAGTTTCGCGCATCCCGCCCGGCGCGCAAGTGCAGATTATTGTTTCATTTGCTCAAATTGCGGATGTTGCTGCAATCTGGCCCAGGTTTCAGGCGACAACGGCGCCTGCCGGTAAACCAGTCCGTCCAATGGCTCGGCACTGTGGGAACATTTCGCGCGCTCCAGCCACTGACGGTCAAGCGGCTCGTCCAGCAGGTCCATCCGGTTGGCCGCCATGGTGGTCTCCTCCTTCAAGCCCGATGGATGTCCCACCCCCACGAAAAATCCGCCCAGCAACATTGTCACCCGGGCCATCGTGCTGCGGGTGTAATTGGCCAGCACGCACGGACGTTGCGGGTCCAGCCGGCGAAACAAACCGGCAAACAACGACACCGTCCACATCGCAGGATTTTTCCTCGGCGAAAACGGATCGAACAAAATAGCGTGGGGTGGTGGTTTGGCGGCAGGCGTCCCGCCTGCCGTGGAGGGCGGCATCCTGTCGCCCGGACCGGCGCTCGAATTTTCAGCACGCGCTGTGTTCCCAACGACCTTTCCGCCGGGCGGGACGCCCGACTCTACGGCAGGCAGGATGCCTGCCGCCACGGTTTTCGCCAGCCACGCCGGGAAATCGCCGGATTCCAGCGTCCACTCAATCTGGAGCGAGCCATCACTGAATTTCACGCAACGATTTTGGACCAGTTCGGCCAGCGCGGATTCGTAGCCGGCCACATAACCCAGTTCCACACCGTGTGCCAGCGCAAATGCCGCCGCGGCACTGGTATGATCGAAGCTGACGAGCCGGAGATGCCCCGGTTTGCCCTCCAAATCTTCCCGAATCAGCCGGATGGCCGTCAGCGCATTGGCGGCGGCACCCAGACCGATATCCCAAATCACAAATTCACCGGGGGTTGCCTGGACGCGTTCCGGCAGGCGCAATTGCCGGACGTAAAGCGCCTCAGCTTCGATGGCCGGTCCGACGACGGGATGAAAGGTCTCGGCTTCAGCCAGGGAACGGATGGACCGCGCGCCATTGCGCAGATAGACAAGACAATAGTTGTCAGGCACGGCAGCATCTTGCCGCACCGGTGTCAAACGAAAAGCAAAACCGGCAATCCTTGATGGGGATTGCCGGTTGGGAAAGGAGCAACGCGTGCTTAGAGCTGGGCCATCGCCTTGTCGAGCGCCGCATAGAGCTGGTTCATGGTCGCCACGGTTTCATCGCCCATGTTCGAGATGCGGAAGGTCGTGCCCTTGATTTTACCGTAGCCGCCGTCAATCAGGAAACCCTGGTCCTTGACGAGTTTCTGTAATTTGGGCACATCCACAACCCGTCCACCGGGTCTGGCGCCATTGCTCACGCAAGTCAAGGTCACGGATTCAAAACCTTTTTCTGGAAACAGCGTGAAGCCGTGTTTCGCCGCCCAGGCCCGCGTCATTTCGGCCAGCTTGAGGTGACGGGCAAAACGCGTTTCCAAGCCCTCGGCAAAAATGTCGTCGAGTTTCGACGCCAGCGCGTAAACGTGGCCGATGCTCGGCGTGCTCGGCGTCATGCTTTGCTCGGCATTTTTTTGAAATTCCACGAAATCGAAATAATACCCGCGATCCTTGACCGTCGCCGCCCTGGCCAGTACCGCCGGAGAACAGGTGAAAACCGCCGCGCCCGGGGGCAGCGCGAACGCCTTTTGCGTGCCGGCCAGCAACACATCAATCCCAAGCGCATCAAATTCGATCTTTGTCGCCGACAATGAACTGACCGCATCCACGATGAACATCACGTCAGGATATTTTTTCTTGAGCGCGGCGATCTCGGCCAGCGGGCTCATGACCCCGGTCGAGGTCTCGTTGTGGATGAGCGTGAGCGCATCGAACTGGCCGGTGGCCAGCTTCTGGTCCACGGCGGCGGCCCGGATCGGCGAGC
>CAZKTW010000037.1:0-20159 GCA_964555775.1 uncultured Bifidobacteriaceae bacterium
CCGCCGCTGACTCCGGGCACGCTTTATCTCGTGGCCACGCCCATCGGCAACCTCGAAGATATCACGTTGCGCGCGCTGCGCGTGTTGCGCGAGTGCGACGTCGTCGCTGCCGAGGACACGCGTCACTCCGGACAATTGCTGAAGCATTTCGGCATCGCCAAACCGCTGTTGAGCTATTTCCAGTTCAACGAGGCCAAACGCAGCGAGGAAATCATCGAACGCCTGCGGCGCGGCGTAAAAGTCGCCTTGGTCACGGACGCCGGCAGTCCCGGCATCAGCGATCCGGGCGAACGCGTGGTGAGGGCGGCGATTGCGGCCGGCTTCCGGGTTGAGTCCATTCCGGGTCCGAGCGCGCTGGTTGCGGGGTTGACGGCCAGCGGTTTGCCGACCGAGGAGTTTCATTTCGTGGGTTTCCTGCCTCACAAATCCGGCCAACGCCGGAACAAACTGGAATCGCTTAAGACGGTCGCCGGGACGCTGGTGTTCTACGAGTCACCGTATCGCGTGGAGAAATTGCTGGGCGAATTGAATGAGGTGTTTTCTGAACGCGAAGTAGTATTGGCCCGCGAACTGACGAAGAAGTTCGAGGAATTTCTGCGCGGCAAACCGGCGGAGCTTTTGGAAATTGCAAACCGGCGGAGTTTGAAGGGCGAGTTTGTGGTGCTGGTGGGGCCAGCCTTATAGCCGGCGCTCCCAGGAACGGCGCGCCCGCGGCTGCGAATAAGAAGCAAATCGGTTTGAATTCCCTTCTCCGCGCGGGCAAATTGCGCGTTCATGAAACACCTCTTTATTGCCAGTTGCCTGTTTATTGCCTTCGCCGTTCCAGCGGCGGAACCATCCCTTTATCATGAGGGTTGGATTGACCTGGACAAGAATGGGAAGATGGATGTCTATGAGAATCCGGCGCTACCACTCCCTGAGCGCGTGTACGATTTGATGGAGCGGATGACGCTGGAAGAAAAAATCGGCCAGCTCTGGCAGTCAGATTTTGGAAGCAATCCGGACACGGTATTCGCCGGCCGGCTCGCGCGGGGTGAAATCAGTTCCTTTCTTGATGGTTCCTCGCTGATCGAAACGCCGGTGATGCGCAACAAATTGCAGCACCTTGCCGTGGAACGAAGCCGGCTGGGCATTCCGTTGATCCTGGGGCACGACTCGATCCACGGCTTTCGCACGATCTTTCCGATTCCGCTGGCGCAGGCTTGCGCCTGGGAGCCGGCATTATTTGAGCGGACCCAGATGATTTCCGCCCGTGAATCGGCGGCGGCGGGCATTGACTGGGCGTTTGCGCCGATGGTGGACCTGGCGCGCGACCCGCGTTGGGGCCGCATCGCCGAGGGTTTTGGCGAAGATCCGTGGCTGGGGATGCTCGACGCGGCAGCCAGTGTGCGCGGATTCCAGGGAATCCCGCAGGGCGGGATGATCGATTCGAATCATATCGTGGCCTGTCTGAAACATTACGTCGGTTATGGTGCGGCGGAGGGTGGCCGTGATTACAACACCACGGAAATTTCCGAATACACCCTGAGGAATTTTTATCTGCCCCAGTTCAAGGCCGGCGTGGATGCGGGCGCCTGGACGGTCATGAGCGCATTCAATTGCCTGTCCGGCATGCCGGCCAGCGCCAACCGTCATACGCTCACGGAAATTCTCCTCGACGAATGGCATTTTCCCGGCTTTGTCATCAGTGACTGGGATGCCGTGAACGAGTTGATTCCGCATGGCGTGGCGGCGGATGAGGCCGAAGCGGCGCGCCTGGCCATCATCGCTGGCGTGGACATGGAGATGGCCTCGTCGAATTATGTGGACACCTTGAAACAGCAGGTGGAGCAGGGGACCGTGCCGGAAGCGGTCGTGGACGAGGCGGTGCGGCGGGTCCTGACCGTGAAATTTGCCAAGGGCCTGTTTGACCAGCCGTATGTGGATGAAACCCGCTGCCAAACGGCGTTTCTCCGGCCGGATGCGCTGGCGCTGGCGCGTGAGGCTGCGGCCAAATCCTGCGTGCTGCTGAAAAATGAGAACGGCGCGTTGCCGGTTTCGCGTCAGGTGAAAAAAGTCGCACTCATCGGGCCGTTGGCTGAGGAAACCGAGGAGCTTGTCGGTTGCTGGGCTTCCCGTTTTCATGCCGAGGATGTCGTTTCACTTGCCGTCGGTGTGCGCGAGAAGATTCCGGTGGACGCCCGGCTCACCGTCGCACGGGGTTGTGCCATCGTTGAACCCGCCAGCGGCCAGACCCGCTCGCATTTCGGGGTTCCATCGCCCGTCATCGAAAAGCTCACGGGTACGAATGAGATTGCGGGGGCGGTCGCCGTGGCCAACGCGGCGGACGTGGTGATCATGGCCCTGGGCGAACCCCGCGACTGGAGCGGGGAATCCTCCAGCCGCAGCGAGCTTGGTCTGCCGGGCCGGCAGCAGGAACTGTTTGACGCCGTTGCGGCGACGGGCAAGCCGGTCATTGTGGTGTTGTTGAACGGTCGTCCGCTTGCATTGCCGCGTCTCCAGGAAAAGGCGGCGGCGATTTTGGAGGCATGGTTTCCCGGCGTGCAAGGTGGGAACGGCGTGGCAGATGTCTTGTTTGGCGACGTTGACCCGGCGGGCCGGCTGACGACGACTTTTCCATACAGCGTCGGCCAGGTGCCGATTCATTACAACCATTTCAATACCGGGCGGCCGGGCTCTGGTGAATACAAGGGCAATTATGAGGATGGACCAAACACTCCGTTGTATCCGTTCGGCTTCGGGCTGGCCTACACCACGTTTGAATTCGGCAAGGTGGAATTGAGCGCGCCGGAAATGAAAGCGGGCAAAACCCTGACCGCGCACGTGCAGATTAAAAACACCGGTACCCGGGCAGGAACTGAAGTCGCGCAACTGTATGTTCGTGATGTCGCGACCTCCGCGGGCCCGCGGCCGGTGCGCGAACTGAAAGGCTTCCAGAAAGTGCTGTTGCAACCGGGTGAATCGCGCGACGTGACGTTTGCCCTTTCGGACAAGGAATTGGGCTATTACGACGCCAGAGGCAACTGGCTGGTGGAGCCGGGAAAATTCGAGGTCTGGATTTGCAGGGATTCCGCCTCCGGCGACCCGGCGGATTTTGAGGTCGTAAAGTAACTTTCAATGCCGGGCCGGGGCTCGACACACCGTGCGCGCCGCCCCAGGCTTGAAACCGCCCGAGAAAAGCCAAACCGGCGAAATTATTTCCAACTGGCAGCAAACCCGGAAACGCTTCGTGGGTTGGTGGAATCACGAAGGGCTTTTGATTGGCACGTTGGGAGCACCCGTTGGTGAGGATCAACCTTTGAGTGCCTGTTGCAGCAAGGCTGTTTCGCGCTCGCCGTAATTCAGCTTCAACGCTTCAGTGCGGCCGGCTTCGGTCATTTTTTGCCAGGATTTCCGCAGGGCGTTGATGGTTTTGTCCTCGGCGGTTTTTTGGGCCAGGGCGGCGAGCTGGAATTCGAGGAAAACCAGGCATAGCGCATCTTCAAGCACGCGGCTTTCGGAGTCGGCCGGAAAGTTTTTCTTAAGGTTCAAATCCTGCACGCGACCGACCATTTCCGCCGGATACCCTGCCTCGCGCAGAAGGTCACCCGCCTTTTGGGCGTGAAATGTTTTAAGCGTGGCGCGCCATTGCAGGTAACCGGCGCGGGTCATCGGGTACGATTGGCGCGGGATTTCCCAGCGGCAAAGGTGCTGGCAGCGGGCGGCCAGACGCAGCGCCTCGGAAGCCTCCGGGTCGAGCCGCAAAACCCATTTCGTGAGCCGTTGGGCGTACAGCCATTCGCGCGGGCGGGGAGCCCCATCCGCCATCTCGGAATTCGGGTCGCGGGAATTCTCCTCGTCGAAGCGGCGCAGGGCGGCCTCGAATCGGTGACGGTCGCTGGGCTGAAAGGGTCCGGACACGCACGGGATTATTCCAGAAGCGGGCCGGGGCGAAAAGCGGATTTGCCGCGGGTCAATGCCGGACGCTCTCGCGGTAGTGTTTGGCCGACATTCCAGTGGAGCGCTTGAAAGCGATGCAAAAGCTGTTGATGCTTTGGTAGCCGCACATGCGGGCCAGGGTTTCAATCTTGTGCCCGGATTCCGCGAGAAATTTTTTTGCGCGCTCGATGCGCACGCGTTGCAGTTCCTGTCCCGGAGTGCGCCCGACGTGTTCCAGAAAGGCCTTGTGCATTCCGCGCCGGGACATGGCCGCGATGGCCACCAGATCCTGGACACAAATGGGTTCGTGACTGTGTTCCCAGATGAAGCGCAGGCTCTTGGCAACACCCCGGTGTTTGATGGCAAGAATGTCGCTGCTCTGGCGGACCACCACGCCCTTGGCCGGTATCCGGATGGGCGACTTGGGCGCGGGCTGCCCGTTCATCAACTGGTCCAGCAACTCCGCTCCGCGATAGCCCAGGGTTTCCAGGTTGGTGTCCACGCTGGAAACGGGAATATGCATCGCGTCCGGCGCCAGGAGATAATCCTCCGCGCCAACGATCGCCACCTGATCGGGAATGGCGAGGCCGAGGTTTTCACAGGATTCCAGGACGTCCACGGCCTGCTGGTCGTTGGCGGCAAAAACCGCCAGGGGTTTGTGGGCGCGCTTCATTTCCGTCCCCAACCATTTGCGTTTGCGCTTCCATTCCTGCCGTCCGGCCGCAAAATCCGCCGATTGATGCCAGCGCAACCAGGTGCATTTATGGCCGACCTCCTTCAACGCGTTGACAAATCCCTCGCCGCGTTCCTCGTAAGACCAGTTGTCGGCATCGCTGTAAAACATGAAGTTGCCAAATCCGCGGGAAAGAAAATGGTCGGCCACCAGCCGCGCCGCATGTGCGTGGTCCTCCAACACGCGGGGAAATTTCAACTGGGGGCGCCGCAGGCTGAAATCCACCGTGATCTTCCGGGTGGATTGCACAAATTCGGCCAGGTCGTCACCCGCCCCCAACCAGGCGAGAACGCCATCGCCTTCCCAGCCCCAAGGAATGACTTTTTCCCTTGCGAAATCGGCATACAAATGCCAGCCGTTTTCCCGGGCATATTTCTCAATGCCTTGATGCAGGCGGTAATCATACCACCCCAACGCCAACAGAACGCGTTTTTGATTTTTGGGCACGGATGAGGGCACGGATACAGATGATTATAAGCCGAGTGCGCCGTTCTTCAAGAACGGCTTTGAAAATAGTGCACTTTCCCCGGAATGGCGGAATCCACCGGGGGTCGGTTTGCGGTGGGGTATTTTGGTTGCCGTGTCCCCCGAGCCAGTGTGACCGACTCTGCAATCGAGCTGGAAAGCAGCCGCCGGGTCGCTTCAGTGATGGCAGCCGCAACCGTGACCGCAGGATTCATCTTCAAAATCCGCCTCGCCGGGAACCCGGCCCAGTTCGAGCGTTTTGGAAATGTGTTTCTGGATTGAATGCTGGATTTTGTGCAGTTCCTCCTGCGCGTCCAGAAATCCCCGGGCGACGGTATTGCCGAGCAGGGCGTCGCGGTGCTTCTCGAATTCGGCGATTTCGGTGCCATCCAGTTCCTGCGATTGGGACTGTTTTTCCTGCAAGGCCTGGCCCTTGCTCATTACCGTCTCATATTGGCCGCGGGCATTGGAGTCGGACAGGAAAGTATCGATGCGTTTGCGGATGGAAATCATTTCCGGCTGGTCAACAATCACCTGGCAAAGTTCCCTGGTCTTTTCTTCAATTTTTGTAGGCATAAGTTTAATTTGCCAAGACGATAAACCACGTTGGGATGGAAATCAATTGGATTGACACCCATGGCTTAAATCGTTAAATCCTTCTTCAATCCTTATGCAACCAATTCATCTCGCCTGGGTTGATTACACAGTTCTGCTGGCTTATGTCGCCTTTGTGGTGGGTATCGGCTGGACGCTGGCCCGTTACATGAAAACGTCGTCGGACTTTCTGACGTCTGCGCGCTCCATACCCACCTGGGTGACCGGCCTGGCCTTCATCTCGGCCAATCTCGGTGCGCTTGAACTCGTTGGCATGGCTGCCAGCGGCGCCAAATACGGCATCGCCACCGCCCACTTTTACTGGGTGGGAGCGATTCCGGCCATGGTGTTTCTTGCCGTGTTCATGATGCCGTTTTATTACGGCTCAAAAGCCCGCTCGGTGCCGGAATACCTGCAAATGCGGTTTAACAAGCCAGTGATGGGATTGAACGCCATTGGATTCGCCATCATGACTGTGTTTGCCTCCGGTATTTCCATGAACGCGCTGGCCAAGCTGCTCAACCAGCTTCTGGGCTGGAATTATCACTTTGCCCTGTTCGTCTGCTCCGGGGTCGTGCTGGTTTACGTTTTGAAAGGTGGATTGACCTCGGCGATTTACACCGAGGTGCTGCAATTCTTCATGATCGTGCTCGGCTTTGCGCCGGTGGTTTATCTCGGTTTGAAAGATGTCGGCGGCTGGAGCGCGATGACCGACAAACTCCACGCCGTCGCTCAAAATCCGATGGCGCTGGATTTGAACACCAAAGCTTTCGCGCCGGACGCGTGGACCAGCGCGTGGAAGCCGCTACTCGGCGGATCATCCGCCAATCCGATGGGCGTGGATGTCTTTGCCATCGTGTTCGGACTCGGCTTCGTGCTATCCTTCGGTTACTGGTGCACCAATTTTCTTGTCGTCCAGCGCGCCATGGCCGCCAAGAACATGACCGCCGCGCGCAACACGCCGATTGTCGCCGCCATTCCGAAGATGCTGTTCCCGGCGCTGGTCATTCTGCCCGGCATGCTGGCCGTTGCACTGACCGCGCTGCCGGATAAAAATTACCGCATCCCGCCGCCCATCATCGCGCCGGAGAATTACAACAAGGCGGTGGATGTCATCAAAAACACCAATCCGCCAAATCCGGCCACCGAAATCAAAGACGTCAGTGACGCGCTCGGACAAAAAGTAAATGCGGACAAAATCACCGCGCTCATCACCGCCAATGCCGCAAGCAAAATGACCGACGACCAGATCAAGAACGGCGTCTATATGAGCGTCGCTGCATACGACTACGACAGCGTCATTTTCTCGCTCGTGAAAAAGTATTGTCCGGCCGGCCTGCTCGGCTTGGCGCTCACCGCTTTGCTCGCCTCGTTCATGTCCGGCATGGCGGGCAACGTCACCGCCTTCAACACCGTTTGGACCTACAACCTCTACCAGGCTTTCTTTGTGCCGGACAAAAGCGATGAGCATTATTTTTGGATGGGCAAGCTCATCACCGTCGTCGGCATCGGCTTGAGCATTCTCTGCGCCTATTTTGCGCGGCAATACAACAACGCCATGGATATCATCCAGCTCGTGTTCGGTTTCGTGAACGCACCGGTGTTCGCGACCTTCCTCCTGGGCATGTTCTGGAAACGCACCACTAGCATCGGGGCATTCTTCGGCTTGCTCGGCGGCATCGTGAGTTCGACCTTGTTCCACGCCGTCACTTTTGCCCACGGCAATTTGCCGGGCGTCAAGGGCGGCTACCTCGGCATGAAGATTGGATTCCCCAGCGAAATGGCTCAGAACTTCTGGCTCGCGGCGTTCGCGTTCACCGTCTGTTTCGTGTTGACGCTGGTGCTTTCGCTGGCCACCAGCCGCACCAAGAGCGACGAGCAGTTGAAAGGCCTCGTCTATTCGCTTACGCCGAAAATCGTGGAACACAACGTTCCCGTTTGGCAGCGGCCCGCCGTAGTTGGCACCGTGCTGCTCATCGGATGCATCATTCTCAACTTGATTTTCTGGTGATTTCGAACCAGTTAAACATCAATCATCAATCAAAAATAAATTTATGGGACTTGATATTCGCTGGCCAATCGGCCTCATGTTTACGCTCATCGGCGTGTTGCTTACGGGCTACGGCACCGTCAATCGTGCGGGATCCCTTACCCACGCGGGCGGCAGTGACCTTAACATCAACCTCTGGTGGGGCATTGTTTTGCTGGTGTTTGGCGTGTTAATGCTGTTTGGGGCCGCGCGGGGGAAGAAAACACCGCCCGCCGCCTGACCAAGAACCAGTTGACGTTTTGCCGGCAAAGATTAGACTAGAGTTGTCACGCAAAGTTGTTACCTACATGACGCTTAAAGAACTTGGTGCCCAGACAGCCCTGCAATTCAGCAATGTTTACGGGCATCAACCAACTTGGATCGCCTCTGCCCCCGGTCGCGTCAATCTTATCGGTGAACACACCGACTATAATGACGGTTTTGTTTTTCCAATGGCCATTGAGCGTTATGCCATCATCGCCGCCAGCCGGCCAAATCCAGACACCAAACTGATCCGGCTCTATTCCACTCACAGTGACAAGCCTGCAATCATCGATTTGGCGGCACCACTCAAACCGTTTGCCAGTGGCAATTGGGCGAATTATCCGGCCGGGGTCATCGCCGGTTTTCTGGCCCGGGGATTGAATCCCGGTGGCTTCGACGCGCTGGTTTTTTCAACCGTGCCGCTGGGCGGAGGCCTTTCCAGCAGTGCCGCCCTGGAAGTCGCCATGGCCACATTGCTCGAAATCATCACCGGGAAGAAACTCGATCCGGTTGAAAAGGCTCTGCTTTGCCAGAAGGCCGAGCACGAGTACGCCGGCATGCCCTGCGGCATCATGGACCAGTATATTTCCGTCATGGGCCAGGAAAACCGGGTCTTGCTGCTGGATTGCCGCTCGCGGAAACCGGAATTGGTGCCGATGACGGATTCGTCCGTCACCGTGCTGATCATCAACACCAATGTGAAGCACGAATTGACCGGCAGTGAATATCCGGCGCGTCGCAAACAATGTGAATCGGCCGCAAAATTTTTCGGCGTGCCTTCGCTCCGGGATGCGACCGCCGACATGCTCGAAGCGGCCCGGCCCAAAATGGACAAGGTGGTTTTCCGCCGTGCCCGGCACGTCATTGGTGAAATTGAACGCACCGTTCATGCGGCCGAAGGGGTTCGCGCCTCCAACTGGCCGACCGTCGGCCAGCTCATGTATGCCAGCCATGCTTCGTTGCGCGACGATTACGAAGTCAGTTGCAAGGAGCTGGACGCCGTCGTCCAGATTGCCGAGGGCATCGGAGTGAAGGGTGGGATTTTTGGTTGTCGCATGACCGGCGGCGGATTTGGCGGGTGCGCTGTGGCCCTGGTCAAAACCGATGCCGTCCAGGCCATTTCCAAAAAAATCGCCCAGGACTACAAGAAGAAATTCGGCATTGACGCGACGATTTTTGTTTCCCGGCCGGCGGCAGGGGCGTCGGTCATCAAGGGAGGCGGCGCCGGGCATTCACCGGTTCGTGCCAGCAGCAGCGCCAGTCTGTCTGTGTCGGCCTAGTCACCGAGGCAGGTTCCCACGCGGCGGGCGGTTTCCACCCACGAATGATTGGGCGGAACAGTTTTGCGTTTGCCGGCGACTTTTATGAGCGGCACGGGTTCCGTGCCGTCACCGCGCGCCGCCACCATCACACCGAACACGTTCTCATGAATCAAATCCGCGCAGGCACTGCCGAGCCGTGTGGCCAGCAACCGGTCCGCCGGTGACGGAATGCCGCCGCGTTGGACGTAACCGAGGATGGTGACGCGCGATTCGAGGTGCGTGAGTTCTTCAAGCTGCCGGGCCAGCCGCAAGGTGTTGCCGCTGTGCTTGGCTTCGAGCGCGGCGAGTTCCATTTTGGCCTCGTTGCGTTCGCGTGGGCTGCGCGCCCGGTCGCGGTGTGTTTCCGCGGTGGCGAAGGCGCGCGCGTCTTCCGCGCTCATGGCGCCTTCGGCCACGGCAACGATGCTGAAATTCGTTCCGTGCCGGCTGCGGCGGCGGATGGCCTCAATGATTTTGTCAACGTGATAGGGAATTTCGGGGATTAAAATCACATCTGCTCCACCGGCGATGCCTGCGCCCAGCGTCAGCCAGCCGGCGCGGTGGCCCATGATCTCCGCCACGATGATGCGATGATGGCTGTGTGCCGTGCTGTGCAGCCGGTCCACGGCCTCGGTGGCGATGTCCAGCGCGGTGGCAAAGCCGAAAGTCGCATCCGTCATGGCCACGTCGTTGTCAATGGTCTTGGGCAGCGAAATGACGCTGAGGCCGGCTTCCGCCAGCCGCAGGGCATTTTTTTGGGTGCCGCCGCCGCCCAGGCAGACCAGCGCGTCCAGTCCGTATTTTGCGTAATTCTTGACGATGACGTCGGTCATGTCGCGGCTGCGGCCGTCAATCTTCATGCGATGCGGCTTGTCCCGGCTGGTGCCGAGGATGGTGCCGCCGACAGTGAGAATGCCGGAAAGGGTGGTTCGATCGAGGCGAAGCCTGCGGTCGGTGACCAGGCCGCGGAAGCCATCCCGGAAGCCGATGATCTCCATGCCGTAAAAACCGAGCGCGGTTTTTCCGACGCCGCGGATGGCGGCGTTCAAGCCGGGGCTGTCGCCGCCGGCGGTCAGGATGCCGATGCGTTTGGTCTTGGCCATGGTCTGCGCCACATTTGAATCCGCAAAACCGCGTGGTTTGTCGAGAACAACTTTTCGCAATTAATAAACCGGGGAATCCGGTTCCCAATGTTGCGGTCCGTAGGACTTGGGACGTTCCCGCATCAAACGCAGGCTGATGAGGCAATTGATCCACATGCAGATGGAAATGGCCGCCCCGATTTCGAAGGCGTGATCATGGTAGTCGAGCCGCACGCCGTGTCGTCCCGCAGGGACGGCGACCGCCTGGAAGGCGTGGTTTGCCTGCAACAGGGGTACGGGCCGGCCATCCAGCCAGGCCCGCCAGTTGTGATAATAGGTCTGGGCAATCACCACGATCGTCGGTTGAGGGGTTTCCACTTCCGCGTCCACCTCGTCCGGGGTGAAGTGGGAGCTGATCATCCGGACGCTGGCTGAATTGGTGGCAACCACGAGGGATCTGGCCTCCGGCGGCAGATAAACGATCTTGCTGCCGTCAAAGTTGGATTGGGTCAGGGCCGGCAGGATTTCGGCGTCATTGAGGAAAACCGGTTTTTGGCCGGCGGTGATGAACGGCAGAAAATTTGATCGTGATTGCCAGTGGAAAATTTCATCCGGCGCGGTAATGTGCGAAACGCTCAGGAAATCCGCCAGCCGTGGATAATCGGCATTGGTCGTGGTGTAAAACAGCGACAGCACATCGTCGATTTCGCGCGGTGTAAGCGAGAGGAAGCCGTCCACTTTTGGCACGTCGTCCAGCAGATTGCAATTGGCGCAATAGCCCAGCCGCTTGCCCAGGAAATTATTTTTCGGGTCGCGGGTGGCGAAACCGAGAAATTGATGCTGCGCCATGGGGGAAACCATCACGCGTGATTTGCCGGCTGCGGGCTGCGGTTTCAATGCCAGCCGGTTGCGCGACAAGTCGGGTTGGTAAATCCATGGGGGCACGGTTGGGTTCTGTGTCGGTTCATGGGTGAACACATCCAGCCAGGCGACCACGATCAAAATCATCGGTGCCAGCCGCCGGAACCCCGGCTTGAATTCACGCGTCAATGCCAGCAACACCACCCCGGTCGCGGCCAGGAACAGCGCGCGCGACAGGCCGTTGAGCAGGGTCGCCCGGACGTCGTCGGCTGGAAACGGGGATCGCCAGGCCCAGAATAAAATCGCGGTCAGGAGTGCGAACAAAACCGCGCCCACGAAAACGATCCGCCTTTGCAATTGTTGGAGGCGGATCAAGGCGAAAGCCGCCAGCAACGGCGCAACAAAGGCAATGACCAGCACGAATTTGATGGGATAGGTGACCAGGCTCAATTGGGGAATCAGTTTCCCCAGCGCGGGATAGACCGGCGTATTTTCGCCAAACGCAAAAAGCAGTGCGATGGCGGCGACGGTACCCAGCAGTCGCACGCGGCGTTCACGGACCCCCAATAGTGCCAGCAATGCCAGCCACAACGAACCGATGCCAAGGTAATACGATGAAGTCCAATACTGGCCGTGCTGGAAAAAAACACCTTCGGTGACCGTCGAACCAAACGACATTGGCACGAGGAAATTTACCCAGCCCCAGCCGGGCATGGACCAGCGCGCGTCGGCATAACCGATTTCGCGCTGCGAATGAGCGACAAGATCGAGGAACGGGAGCAATTGCACCGCCGTCAGCGAAATGACCAGGGCCACGATCAATGGAAATCGCCACAACATGCCCAATCGGGGGGCCTCGCCGTGAATGAAGTGTTGAATCCACAACATCAGCAGAAACAGCCAGGTGAGGAAGGTGATTTCCGGTCCGCCGGCGAGCATTTGCATCGCGCCGGCCAGCGCGGCCAGGATGATTTTCCGTCCCCCCGCGCGCCAGGCGCTTTCGACGGCGAGCACCACCCAGGGCATCCAGCTCATGGTGGCCATGTGACTTGGCCACATGAGCAGGTTCAACGTCAGCCCGTTGAAGGCGAACACCGTGCCGGCGAACGCCGCCGCAAAGGAATCGTCCGTCCATCGGCGGGCGAGAAAATACATGCCCAGGCCCGCGAACCAGAGGTGCAACAAGCAGAAAAACCCCAGCGACCAGTGCAACGGCAGCGCCAGGTAAATGATGGACGGCGGATACAACGGCATGGTGTTCCACTGCGCGAGGAAGGGCACGCCGCAATTGTTGTACGGATTCCAGAACGGCAGTTCGCCATTCTGATAACATTGCTGCTGAAAGTGCGCGAGCGGATAGGCAAAAAACCCATAATCGCGGACGATGAAGGTTTGCAATCCGGGCACGACCTGTGGAAACGCGGCGCAGATGAGCACGGCGAGCATTACCGCGAACCGCCAGGGCGTGAACCAGTCGGTCGTCCGGTTCGTAACCGTTTCGCCCGTAAGTTTTATGGATGACATGGAATGGTGCGGGTTGGATTTATTCGCGGAGAGAAATCGGCGGCAGATATTCGCCGATGAATTCACGTTTCCACCAGGCGCGCGTGGCGCGGCGTCCGGCGGCGTCGGTGAAACGGTAGTCATACAATCCGGCGCGAACCTGGCGCGGCGGATGGTCCGGGAACGGGTTTTTGTCCAGCAACGCCAGAACTTCCGGCGACCCGTGCAACAGCCGGTCGCAAAAATTCACGAACCACGGATTTTGGCGGTAATCACCCAGGGCGGCAAACCACATCTGCCAGTCCAGTCGCGGCTGGTGCGGGGCAACGATGGCCGGTCGTCGGTTGATATCGCCGGGTTTGTATTTAAATTCGTACGGCCGCCAGTTCACGCCGTCGTTGCTGCCTTCGACGACAATTTCACGCCGTTCGGTGGTCATCACGGCGAACAATCCGTAGCTGTTCAGGCTGCGCAACGGCGAGAGGCAGGCCTCTCCGATGGCAGCGGGGAAGAGCCAGATGGGTTGCTTTCCGACGGCGAGGTTGATTTGCAGGAGGTAAATGGCGATGACCACAATGGCGAGCGGAACGGTGACGGCCTTTGGCCAACGCCGCGCTGAATTGTGTGAAACAGGCCGCTGAACCTTGGGAAAAGCGGATTTCATCAGGCAATAATCATCCAGTAGAAGCAGGCACAATGCCAGCGTCAGCCAGTTAAAGAACGTATAATTGCCGGTCAATAGAATCAGCATTTGGAGAAAGGCAATGGACAGACCGCCCAAAAAACGGAGCCGGCGTGGCGCAAATATGAGGAGCGGCGCGCCGATTTCGATGGCGAACATTCCGGCGCAGGACGTCTTTTGAAACCAAAACGGCAGTTGTTGTGCGTGCCAGCCAATCCACGTCGGCAGCGGCTGGGTCTGATAATGGAACGTGAGCACAGTGAGGTTGCGCCAGGTCGGGTCGCCGCTCGCCAGTTTTACGCAGCCGGAAGAAAAGATCAGTTTGAACAAAAGCAATCGCAGCAGCCAGAGCGCCAGGCGCGAGGGCGGTGGTTCTTGGGTTGGCCTCGGCAGCCATTGCAGCGGAGCGAAGAAGATCGCCAGGAAACCGGTCTCGAGCAGCAGATTGTCCCATTGAAAGCCGAGAAAATCCCGGCCCACTGTCACGAGCGAAAGATAAACCAACCAGAGCAGGGTCAGGCACGCCACCGGCGCGACCCGGAATATCAGCACACAGGCCAGCACCGCGCCGGCCGCGCATTGGAAATGGAGAAAGCCGTCGGATGAATCAATCCAATATAACGTCGGCACAAAATAATAGCGGCCCAGGCCGATTCCCTTCTGGTCGCATTGTTGTCCGACCGCGGATATGAACTGGTCGGCGGGCAATATGCCGTTGTGCCCGATCAGGCCGCTGATTTGCGTCCACAACGAGACAAAGGCGATGAGATAAATCACGCCCAGTGCCCGGAGGAAAAGGGAGCGGACCAGAAAATGCGCCGGCGGTTCGGCGTGCCGGCCCCAGAACCAGCGCGTCAGCCGGGAAAAAAAGGTCCGGTTTTCGGCCACGAGGCGGTAGGCCCGTTCGGTGAAATTCGCAAACGACGGCGATTTTTTGTAGCAACGCTGCGGCCATTGCTGGTTCGGATTGTACGCCAGTGTGCGGAAGACCGCTTTCGCGCCGGAATAAACCGTGCCGTCGGTTTCGATGAGTTGAACGGCGGTTTCAAATTGTTGGCGCGGGATTTCGGGGAATTGCGAGGCGATGCCCGGGTCCTGCGCGGCAAGATAATCCACACGATCGCCGGTCCTCTGCTGCCAGCGGCGAATCCACCATGTGCAGAAATTGCAGTCGCCGTCGAAGACCAGCAGCGGTTTGGACGGCGGTGTGGCGACACGGATGTCGCTATGCATGCTCCGACCTTAGACCAGCTTCGTTGTAGCGTCGAGCTTCAGAAATGCACCGGCTGGAAAAGCGGCGGAGGGCCGCCGCAGTCCAAAACGCTGGGCGCGACCCGATGATCTTTGAAATGCGCGAAGCGTTCCGGAGTGCGCCAGCCCTCTGGCGCTTTTGATAATATTAATGAAGGTTGCCGTGCCATCAGTTGACGCTGGAGTGCTCAATCTCTACTTTGGACGCAAAACTGTTATGTCTGAACTGCAAAATTCCCTGCTGGAATTGATCCGGCGCACCTCGGCGGAAATTCCCGACGACGTCAACCAGTCCATCCTCGCGTCGCTGGAACAGGAAAAAAAGGGCACCATCGCCGAAAGCGCGCTGAAGATCATCGACCAGAACATCCAGCTCGCCAAACGCAAGTCGCAGCCCATCTGCCAGGACACCGGCAGCATTCTGTTTTACGTGGATTGCCCGGTTGGTTTCGACCAGATCACGTTTGAGGAAACGGCGAAGGAGGCGGTGAAGCTGGCAACCAAGAAAGGTTTTCTCCGCCAGAACTCGGTGGATTCGCTTACCGGTGTGAACGACGGCACAAACGTCGGTCCCGGAGCGCCAGCCTTTCATTTCCATCAGCATCGCTCTCCGGAACAGAGTGTGCGGCTCGTGCTCAAGGGCGGCGGCTGCGAAAACGTCGGGGCACAATATTCGTTGCCGATTGAAAAACTCCAGGCCAACCGCGACCTCGATGGCTGTCGGAAGGTGATTCTCGACGCGGTCTTGCAGGCGCAGGGCAAGGGCTGCGGACCGGGCATCCTCGGCGTGTGCATCGGCGGCGACCGCGCGACAGGCTACGAAATGAGCAAGACGCAGTTTCTGCGGCTGATTCCCGACCGGAACCCGAACCCGGAACTGGACAAGCTGGAGCAGGACATTTTGAAGACGGCGAACGAACTTGGCATCGGCCCGATGGGTTTCGGCGGCAAGACGACGTTGCTGGGCGTGAAGATTTGCGCGGCGAACCGGCTGCCGGCGTCCTATTTCGTCAGCATCAGCTACATGTGCTGGGCCTATCGCCGCCAGGGCGTGGCGCTGGATGCCGAGGGGAAGATTGGAAAGTGGTTGTATTGAATAGACGGAAGCTCAAGTTTCGATTTATGACAAAACTTTCTTTCCTCTTCACCGAAGAAAAAATCCGGGCGCTGAAGGTCGGTGACGAGATGCTGATTTCCGGCACTGTGTTCGCCGGCAGTGATGCCGTCGGACTTGCCAGCATTTCCGGGCGGCGTTAGATTGATCCCATGAGCGCCGCGGAAATCATACAAGAGCTGCCCAAGCTGACGGCGGATGAGCGTGCCGCCATCCGCCAGCGATTGCGCGAGCTTGAAGAGCAGGACGGATCGCTCTTTCTCCACGAGGCCGCCGATTCGATGTTTAAAGACATGGATAAACAGGAGGCCAAGAATGCCCGCCGCAAAACCCGGTGACGTCTGGCAGGTTGATCTCGGCATGGCGGCGAAGGTTCGTCCCTGTCTGGTTCTCACGCGCCAGTTCAAAGGCGATGAACTCGATGTTTTCACCATTGTCGCTCACACAACATCCCTGCGAGGCAATCATTGGGAGGTTCCCATCCCGAAACCGTTTCTTGATGACGAGGGTGCTTTCGATGTGCAGCGAATCGCAACTGTTGCCAGCGTGAAGCTGGAGCGCAAGCTTGGCGAACTGACGTCCGGCGAAATGGACAAGATTCTCGATTTGCTGGCAGAACGATTGAGAATTTGAGATTGTACGAGCCATGATCAAACTTTCCTTTCCCTTCACCGAAGAAAAAATCCGGGCGCTGAAGGTCGGCGACGAGGTGCTGATCTCCGGCGTCGTGTTCACCGGGCGCGATGCGGTCCACAAATACCTGCACGAGGGCGGCAAGCTGCCGGCGGGAGTAAATTTCCGCGACGCGATTCTTTATCACTGCGGCCCGGTCGTGATGAAGCAGGCTGATGGTTCATGGAAGGCCACGGCCGCCGGCCCGACGACATCCATCCGCGAAGAGCCGTACCAGGGGCAAATCATCAAGGAATTTGGGCTGCGCGGGGTCATCGGCAAGGGCGGCATGGGCGACCGGACACTGGCGGCGTGCAAGGAATCCGGCTGCGTGTATCTGCACGCGGTCGGCGGCGCGGCGCAGGTGCTGGCCGAGTGCATCAAAAAGGTGCGCAACGTTTATATGATGAAGGAATTCGGCGCGCCGGAGGCGATCTGGGAATTTGAGGTGGAGGATTTCCCTGCGGTGGTGACGATGGATTCACACGGAAACTCATTGCACAAGGAAATCTTTGCGAAGAGCCAGGCGGAACTGGCGAAAAGACTCTAAACCGCGCAGCTGGCAGGCTTTGAAAAAGGCAGTGGCACGTTTTGGCGGGGCGCCCGTCCTCCGCAGCAGCCTCGCTACGGAGGGTGGAAGGCTGCTGACGAGTTGGTCTGGACGTGTGAAAGCGCAGCGACGACGGCTCGCGCGGACTCTCGCCCCACCAAGAATTGCAAACACCTCATTACCCGAAAGAATTTATTCCTGGGTGAAGTAACTCAGGTTTTCCAGTTCGATGGCCAGATTCACGTTGTTGACCATGACCTCTTCCGGCACGGAAAGGACGATGGGCGAGAAATTTAAAATCCCGGCAATGCCCGCATCGAGCAGCGAGTTGGCCACTTCCTGGGCGGCAATGGCCGGCACGGTGAGAATCGCCATTTTAACGCCATGCGTCTGGACGAAGTCGCGCAATTTGTCCATGCTGTGGATTGGCTGCTTGATTTCCTTGTCGCGCCGGCGCCGGGGCTCGGCATCGAAGGCGGCGATGATTTCAAAACCTTCCTTTTCAAATCCGCGATACGACAAGAGGGCCAGGCCGAGATTGCCGACGCCGACGAGGATGACCGGCTGCAAGCGCGAGGTGCCGAGTTCATCGGCAATCCGGGTGGACAGTTCCGCCACGTCATAACCGAGGCCGCGCGTGCCGAACGTTCCGAAATAGGCGAGGTCCTTGCGGAGTTGGGTGGACTTGACGCCAGCGGCCTTGGCCAGGGCATCGCTGGACACCGTGCCGATGCCATTCTCGCGCAATCGCGCCAGGCAGCGCAGGTAAATGGAGAGACGGTAAATCGTTTTGCGGGGGATGACAGGTCGGCTGGTCTTTTTCAAGGCGCAAAGAAATTAAGCAAGCCGGGGCCGCAGGGCAAGTGGCCGGCGAAAAATATTTTCATCCGGCAAGGCGCCTGCTTAAAGCCGGTCAATGTTTAACCGCGACTGCGTTTCCGGGCCGGCGTTGTGGCGAATGAATTGCATTAAAGCACTGAAAAACAGCGAGATGCCGGGGTCGTGGCCAATTTGGTTCCGGACAACGACAGGGAGCGATTTGCCGCCGGGGCTGGCGGAAAATGCGCACGCCGTCCAAAAAGCAACTTCGGGATATGCTCAACAAATATAAAAACAACGGCGGTTTTGACGAGATGCTCGACCTGCAAAGCGGGGTGCGCTCGCACTACCGGAAATTTCACAAATTGTTCAAGGGGGTTAAGGCGGCGGAATTTGATGCCAAGCGGCAGGCGGTGGACACGGCGTTTCTCCGGCAGGGCATCACCTTCAACGTTTATGGCGACGCGCAGGGCGCGGAGAAAATCTTTCCGTTCGACCTGCTGCCACGCATCATCCCGGCGACGGAATGGGAATTCCTGGAACGCGGCCTGGCCCAGCGCATCACGGCGCTGAACCTGTTCCTGCATGACATATATCACGAACAAAAAATATTGAAGGATGGCGTCATCCCGGAATTTTACGTGCTATCGGCGCGGCATTTCCGGCGTGAATTCATCAACTTCGAGGTTCCGAAGGGGATTTATGTCCATGTCTGCGGCACGGACTTGATCCGCGACAAGGACGGCCATTATCTCGTGCTGGAGGACAACGGCCGTTGCCCGTCCGGTGTGAGTTACGTGCTGGAAAATCGCCGGGCGATGAAGCGCGCATTTCCTTCGATGTTTGAGGGCATCGGCGTGCGGCCGGTGGAAAATTACCCGCAGGAACTTTTGAAATGCCTCCGGCACATCGCGCCGTCGGGCGTGGCGGAACCCACCGTGGTCCTGCTCACTCCCGGGGCCTACAACAGCGCGTATTTCGAACACACCTACCTGGCGCGGCAGATGGGCATCGAGATCGTCGAGGGCCGCGATTTGTTTGTGCGCGATTCCCGGGTGTTCATGCGCACGACCAAGGGACTCCAGCCGGTACACGTCATTTACCGGCGCATTGACGATGATTTCATTGACCCGACGGTTTTCCGGCGCGACTCGATGCTCGGCGTTCCCGGCCTCGTCCATGCCTATCGCGCCGGCAACGTGTCGCTGGCCAACTCCATCGGGACCGGTCTCGCTGACGACAAGGTCATGTATTATTTCGTGCCGCGAATGATCAAATACTATCTGGACCAGGAGCCCATCATTCCGAACGTGCCGACGTATCTCGCCAGCGAGGAAGCCGACCGCAAATACATTCTGGAACATCTGCCCGAACTGGTGGTCAAGGCTGCCAACGAATCCGGCGGTTACGGCATGTTGATGGGACCCAAGGCGACGAAGGAGGAAATCGAGATCTTCCGCGAAAGGGTGGTCGCCGAGCCGCGCAACTATATCGCGCAACCGATGATTTACCTGTCGCAGCACCCGACGTATTGCGACGGCCGGTTCGAGGGCCGGCACGTGGACTTGCGGCCGTTCATCCTGTCGGGCGAGCGCGTATCAATCATTCCCGGCGGCCTGACGCGCGTGGCGCTCCGCAAGGGTTCGCTGGTGGTCAACTCGTCCCAAGGCGGCGGCAGCAAGGATACCTGGGTTTTGTACGGCGATGAATGAAGACAACATCGAACATTCAACATTCAACGCCCAACGCTCAAGGAAGAAACCTTTTGAGGCGATGTTCACTTGGGCGTTCGAAATTGAATGTTGAATGTTGAATGTTGAATGTTCCTCCTTAAAAAATGTTAAGCCGCGTTGCTCATTCGCTTTACTGGATGGCGCGTTACATTGAACGCGCCGAAAACATCGCGCGCATCGTGGACGTGAATCTTCAGTTGCTGCTCGACCTGCACGACCTGGATGAAAAAATGCTCGCCGAATACTGGCTGCCCATCGTCCAGAGCACCGGCGATGAAGAGGCGTTTTTCAAATTGCATCCGCACGCCACCGGCCAGGCGGTGACGGAATTTCTTGTGTTCCAGACCGAAAACCCGAATTCCATCGTCCAATGTGTCTGCCAGGCGCGCGAAAACGCCCGCATGGTGCGGGACCAGCTCACGCTGGAGCTGTGGGAGGAATTGAACCGGCTGTATCTGCTGGTCCGCTCGCCGCAGGCGCGGGAAATCTGGCGCCGCAGCCCGGGCGAATTTTTCCAGGAAATCAAGGCCGGTTCGCTGCACCTGATCGGCATCATCAACGCGACCCTGGTCCACGACGAAGGCTGGT
>CAZKTW010000038.1:0-19977 GCA_964555775.1 uncultured Bifidobacteriaceae bacterium
TGACGCGTAGATGAACTTGAGGCGTTACCTTGCCATTTATGCCGTGTTGTGGCGAAATTCCGTCACGCGCGAGATGTCGTTCAAGGGCAACTTCCTCCTGTGGATCATCGTCGAGGTGGTCTGGTTCGGACTGCAACTCAGCTTTGTCGGGGTGCTGTTCAGTCAGACCGAATTCGTCGGTACCTGGACGGTGTGGCAGGTCGTGCTGCTGACCGGCGCGAGCAATTTCATCCAGCAGATTTACCAGGCATTTTTCCTCGTGAATTGCACGAACCTCTCGGAACTGGTCCGCACGGGCAAGATGGATTTCCTGCTGCTGTTGCCGGTGAACACCCGTTTCATCGTTTCCCTGCGGCAGGTGGACATCCCGTCGTTTGCGAACGCCGCGTTTGCCGCCTGTGTCATGTTTTATGCGGCGGACAAACTCCATTTGCATCCGAGTGTCGGGCAACTCCTTGGCTTTGCGGCATTATGCCTGGTCGGCCTGCTGATTCACTACTCGCTCATGTTCATGCTCGCGTCGGTGAGCTTCTGGACGGTGCGCGCGCAGGGCATCGTGTGGGGCTACTACAACCTGTTCAACATCGCGCGGATGCCGGACGACGCGTTTCGCGGCGTGTTCAAGGCTGTATTCACCTTCGCCCTGCCGGTGCTGCTGGTATCCAATGTGCCGGTGCGGGTGCTGGCGGATAAATTGACATCGACCTCGTCGTGGCTGGTACTGTTGGGGCTTGGTTTCGCCTGGGCGTTTATTTCCGATTGGTTCTGGCGTTATTCCGTCCGCCGCTATACCAGTGCGAGCAACTGAATGGGTTGGGCCTTCCCCCTGCCGCTTGGGAACCCGCTCTTTTTATCTGGCCGCCAGTGCTTTGGCCACGGCCTGCGTCAGTTCATCGCCCCGCAAATCCCGGCCGATGATTTTGCCGTGGCCGTCGAGGAGAAAAGCGGCCGGGATGCTTTGGATGCCGTATTTCACGGCCAGTTTGTTGCCCCAGCCCTCGCCATCAAAGTATTGTTGCCAGGTCATGTTTTGTTGTTTGGTATAATCCAGCAACTTTTGTCGTTCCTGGTCCAGGCTGACCCCAATGATTTCAAAACCTTTTTCGTGGTATTTTTGGTAGGTGGCCACGACGTTGGGAATCTCGCCCCGGCACGGGCCGCACCAGGTCGCCCAGAAATCCATCAAAACGATCTTGCCCTTGTAGTTGGCGATGGAGAGCGGCTTGCCATTGATGTCCGTTTCAACGAAGTCGGGGAAGGTTGCCCCCACCACCAGGCTCCGCTGGATCGCCTCCGCCGCCTTCTGTTTTTCGGCCTGTTGCTTCATTTCGGCCACCAATGGGGTTCCTGAAAAATCTGTGTTAAGCTGCTTCATCAGTTGATCGGCTTTGGTGGGGTTCTGAAACACTTCCGCATACAACATTGCCTTCATGTAAAGAATCCTGGCCACCGCATCCGTTTTTTCGCCCTCGTGTTCCGCGAGCAGGGCATCGAACTGTTTGAGATCATCCGCCAGTTCGGCCTCGGTCTTCTTGCCGGCCTGGAGGTCGGTCTTGACCTTCGTGATCAGCTCCTTGAGTTCATTGGTGGCGTCGCCGGCCACGGCCGGAGCGGTGAAGGGATTCGCCGATAACAGGATGGCCGTCGCGAGGGCGAAAAATAATTTTGTTTTCATTTTTGGAGCCGGATTGGTGTCAATTTATAGTCGATTAATTGGGGAGACTATCGTCTTCCGACCAGGTGAAGTCAATGCCCGCGGAGTCATCGGCCGTTACTCGTTGTGCGGGATCCGGATGGTGCTGCCGCCGATGAATTCCCGGATCACCGTGTCGCCGGGAATCAGGCCGGTGGCGGAAAGCTGTTGCTCCGTGAAACCTTCGACCGATTCGAGCAGCGTTTTCACCCGGTCGTAACGGATCTGGGCGTCCAGAAAACCCGCGTAAGGGGCGAAATCCTCCGGCGGGGGCAACAGGCCGCCCGGGCCGAGGAAGAACGGCTTGAGCGCGGGCAGGTCAAAGGGGAACCCGCCGTTGATGACATGATCGCCCAGACCCATGAGCGGGATGATGCTGAACAATTCGCCGTAGCGCACGTAATGCCAGTGCAAAATGGTACGCAGCGCGCTGTGGTTGCGATGGCGCGCGTCCCGCAACATGCGCCGGATGAGCCGCACGTCCGTAAACTGCGTGAGCCGTTTCGTGCTGCCATCGCCTTCGTACAGCATGTTCAGCGTTTCGATGTAGAGCCGGAATTGGGTGGAGGCGTCAATACCTTCGGTGATCGGGGGATAAAATCCATGTAAACAATCCAGCAACAGGATCTGATCAGGTTCCAGCCGGACTGTTTTGGAGCCGACGCGCCGGCCTTCCTTGAAGCTGTAAACCGGTTTTTCAATCGCCTGCCCGTCGAGCAACGTCCGGAGATGCTGGTTCAACAACTGGATGTCCAACGCTTCCGGGGCCTCGTAATTCCGGTCGTTGATCCAGTCGGTCGGATGCTCGACCAGCGACCAGAAATAGTCGTCGAGGTTCAACATGAGAAAACGCAGGCCGTGCTTTTCGAGCCGCTGCGTCAGCTTGACCGTCGTGGTCGTCTTGCCGGAGGAACTGGGGCCGCTTACCCACATCATCCGCAACGGATCGCCCGCGTTCAGCCGGGACAGGACCTTTTGGGCGGCCTCATCCAGCGACCGCTCATAAATCTCCAGCGAAGCTTCGATCACCCCTTGGATGCGCCCGCTGCGGACCGCGTCGTTCAGGCCGGCCACCGTGTCCACGCCGTGCCGCCGATTCCAGTCGAGGATTTGCTGCATCCGTTCGCGGGGAAACCCGTTGTTCGCGAAATGCTCCTTGGCAATGGCTCCCTCCCGCAGCCAGTGCCGGCCCCAGCGGTAACATTCATAGGCATCGGCGGTATTCTGAAAACCGTAGCTGCGCAACGCGTGCAACACCTTGTCCTGGATGTTTTCAATGGTCGGCGGAAAATTCGAAATCAGGTGATGCGGATCCGAGTTGAGGCACACGATGGCGGCGTCAGCCAGGAAGCCCGCGATGTTTTCATCCGCACCGTGCGCGTTGAAAATCTGGTCGTTCACGCCCGGCAGCAGATCCCGATGGAATCCGCCGATGGACTCTGCCGCGCGGAGGATGGCCTTGCCTATGCGGCCGGCGTCAAATTTGACGAGGGCCCGGTTCCGTTTCTGGACTTTGACGATGCGGTTCTGGACTGGCATTTGCGTGGATTATATTGCAGGCAGGTCAGTTTACAAAGTCGATTCAGCCCGAATTCCGGGATGAAAAGGGAGCGTGCTTCGGCCCGTTCCGGCAAAGAGCTTTTAAAAATGAATCGGACGGCTACCAGCTGGGCAACTTTTGGGTGGGTGCCTTGGGGGTGGTGGCGGGCACACTTTTGGTGGAAGTGCCGGATGCTTTTTGCGGGGCTGGCTGGGTGGCAACCGTCTGGACTGGTTTGGGCCGTGGCAATTCCTTGTAGTCGCGGGGTATGCCAAAGAGTGAGGCGTCCAGCGGCCCTTCCTTGGCGGAAATCAAAGCCATCGTGATCGTTTGGCCGCTGCCAGTGACTTGTGACCTAACCACCATGCCGGGTAGCATGCTCAACTCGGGACTGGTGTCATCGCCGGCTCCGGCGGTTTTGTCCAGCACGGCGAGATCCGTCCGAACCCGGGCATAATCCGGGAAGCTTTTGGCCACCCAGGCCGTTCCGGTGATGCCGCGGGAATTGGACCAGGTGTAAAGCTCGGTGTCGTATTCGCCCACTTTTTGGGTTTTGCCGGTGGCATGTGGGACTGGAGCTTTGGAGGGGGTTCCATTACCCAGCGACCGGGTTTGATTCATCGGGGTACCGGCGGTCTTAAGAAATATTTTCTGGGAGTGCATCAGGTTGATGGTTTCACCCGTATCCAAATCCATGATGGTGCTCAAAGACTGGTTCTGGCCGTTGTTTACATCCAGTCGAACTTTGGCCCCTTTGACCTTCATGGTAGCCACCCCATTGTAGTTTGCCATGACAATTTGCTGCTGCAGCACCAGGTCGGCCCGGGCGCCGGCGCCAGCACAAGCGACGGCGAATAAAATGAAAAATCGCTTCATGTGCTGGAATATTCGTTTCGACATGCCGTCAAGAAAAGCAAAAAACATGCCGTAACGGAAAATCTCACCGTCCGAACTGGCGTATCGGCCCGTTCACCGAGCAACTGCCGGCGTGAGGAGACTCTGAATGTTCATGAAACTTTGAGCCTCGTTACCCGCCGTCACTGCGTTATGGCGCGGCAAGCCTCGGCAGCTACGAAAGAAGACGTTTTGAACGGATTGCCAAACTGCCACGGTGCGGGAACAAATTCAACGTTCCGGACTCTTAAGTGTGAAGAAATGGAAATGGAAACCATCGCGGCAGTCGAATTCTCTCTTCGAAGAGGGGCAGGCCGGTGCGCTCCAAATCAACTCGTGTGTGGGTTGTTCCGGCCGCCCTCTTCGCCCTGCCGTCACCGGAGGCAGCCATCCGATGACGGAATTGGATGCTTTGGTCCTGGCGTGTCATGCCCGGCGGTGAGATCGTTTTGGCCGGGTCGGCTTCGGCTGCTTATTCCCGGCCGCAACCCCGATCGCTCGTTGCGCCCACGCGACCAGTTCCGTCGCGTTTTCCAATACATCCGGCGGCACTTCGTGATAGCTCATGGTCAGCCGGCGGCCCTTTGACTCGTAAGTGAACGGCCCCATGCCGCGCGCCGTATAATCTGCTTGCGTTTGCGCGTCGGTTTTGAAAAACAACCGGCCCTCGTCCAGAATCCCGAAGAACCGCTCGCCCGAATATAATCCATGGGCGCCAAACATCGCCCGGGCGCGCACTTCCGGCAACGCGGCCAACTGGTCGAGAACAAATTCCTTGAAGGATTCGTCTGCCATGGGGCGAAATCAAATGGAGACGGACGGTGTCATGGCAACATTTGGCTGGCTGTAAAAGATGCGATTGGTTAGCGATTATGGATGGGGCAATCAAGTCTGCAATTCCGGCCTTTGATCCACCCGAGCGGCCCGGCTTGGTCAGGAGGGCGGAAGATTCAATGTGTTTTCAATCGAAGGGTGTCGCCCGTGTCTTCCACCTCGAACAATTGCGCGCGTTCGTCGGGTGCGTGGTTTGGTTGATGCAGGATCATCATCCACTGTCCGTCGAAACGTTGAAACAACATCGGATGTCCGCCGTCGGCAGAGAAGAGCGTTTGCGCCTGCTGTTCCCAGGGACCGGCGAGCTTGCCCGAGTTCGACATCGCGAGGCCCACAGAATAGCCACCTGTGCCAAAGCCTGACCAGACCAGCATCAGCTTTCCGCTTTTGGAACGGTAAAGATAAGGGCCGTCGGTGACGTGACAGCCGTATTGCTCCGATTTTTTGTTCCACGGCGCATCGCTGGCCTGAAACATCCATTTCGGTTCGCCGACCGTGTCGGACAAATCATCCTTGAGCTGGATGTATTCCATGCGCCCGTCCGTGATTTGCACCCACTCGTGGGAAAAGACCATGTACGGCACGCCATCCTCCGCCCATAACGTTCCGTCCAGCGTCATCATGTCCGCAGGCAGGGTGGAATGATTGGCGAACGGCTTGAACGGCCCGCGCGGCGAATCGGACACCAGAATCTGGGATCCTCGCTTCACCCGTGGCCGCCAGTCGCGCCATTGCTCCGGGAACGGGTCGTCAGTGTTGAAGGTGAGGAACAGATAAAACTTCCCTCGGTAGGTGTGCAATTCCGGCGCCCAGATGCCGCGTTGCGCCCAGAAATCCCCGGGCACTTCAAAAATCACCCGTGGACCGTCCCAGGTCTCCAGGTCCGTGCTTGTGTATTCAATCACTGCCGGCCGGCCGTTCGGCCCGCGCCGTCCCGTGGAACTGACGAGATAATATGTGTGCGACCGGGTGTCCGGCCAGACGCAGCAATCACGCAGACGCACCTCGGACAACCGGACAAGGTGCGGCGATGCTGCCGCAATGTTGGCGTTGGTGTCCGCGCCGGGGACGGCCGCGGCGATGCCCGTCAACCCGATGACCGCCGCAAGAAAGAATGGTTTCATGGCGAAAAGATTTGACGCAAAGCCGCCAACGTGCAAGACCGCAAAGCATTTGGGAAAGAACGGGAGAACCGGCTTGGTCCCTGAGAGGCTGTCTGAAAATGTAGCGTCAGCCATCCTGGCTGATGTAGAGCCGGGCTTCCAGCCGGCGGAAAAAACCGTCCGCCATCATTAACACCTTTGAAATCCCAGGCAGCGGCGTCAGGGCGGCGATTCTTCCGGGCGGCAGGATGCCGCCCTCCACGGCAGGCCGGGAGGCCCGCCGCCACATTCTCAGACAAGCCCCGGGATAAATCCATCAATCCGTTTTGTCGTCATATTCCAGCAGCCGGGCAAAGTAAAAGCAACCGCCCGCAATAAGGACGGAAAAACCCGCGATCAGGACCATTTGCGTGCCGGGACGTTTCAAGTCATCCGTCCAATCATCCAGCAAGGCACCCATTTTGCCGTAAAGCCTTTCCATTTGCCGCCGTTCGGCCTTGTTGTATCCCATCATCGAGAGATCATCGTTCGAGTCCGTGGAACGGAAGCCCAGCCAATAAGCCACGCCCGCACCGCCGATTCCCAGTGCCAGCACGAGGGTGCCAACGAGCCTGAGTCGGGCGCTCCGCCTGGCGGGTGCTGAAGGGCCCTGAGTTTTGTCATTCACCATCATCGGCGGGTGTTCTACGCGTGCCATCGTTGAAACACAAGTCCCTGCGTTGCCGGATTGCCATTGGGGCTGGAACCAGCAATGATGTCCGGCCATGAAGCACAGTTCTTATTTTGACGGAAAGGTTCAGAGTCTGGGATTAAACACGCCGGAAGGTTACGCCACCACCGGCGTGATTGAACCGGGAAAATACACCTTCAAGACCGATTCGGTGGAGCACATGCACGTCGTCGCTGGCACGTTGAAGGCGAAACTGCCGGGGGGTTCGTGGCAGACGTTTTCCAAGGGGCAGTTCTTCGTGGTGCCGGCACAGACGTCTTTCGATGTTGAAGCCTCTGCCGACGTGGCCTACCTCTGCCATTACAAAAAATAGAACCCACGGAGCAGTTATTCATCCGGCGGGCGGGGTGGGATGGGATGGGAGATGAAACCGTCAACCAATTTCACTGAAATCAACAACGTCAGGCAACGGTTGATCGGTGAAGACATTTTTCCAGGTTCCGTCTTTATCGCGATAACCCAGGCAACTAAACTTGGGACAGCGAACCAAGACATGCTCACCAGCCGGCGGCAAGGACTGGTTTATTCTGACTGATTCGTTCGTTTCCATGATTGTCATAACATGCTTTCAACAGGCGATTAACTATAAACAATACGCAATACCCCCTGGCCATCTATTGTCAAAAGCTTGGGAAAAATTGCTGAGGCCCCGCGTCGTTTAACGTTAAGCCACGCGAGCGCTTAATCCGAAATCAGGGAGGCAGAGCCGGATGAGCGCTACTTTTGGAACCGGAAACACCGGCCTTTCCCGATGTCGAATCTTGCCAATTCCGGCACAGGTTTGCTGAAAACAATAACCAGCGAGGGACGGGTTGCGGCAGAAATTGCCGCGAAACTCAGGATTCAATGGAAAATGCTCAATTTCGGGTTGAAAAATGACAAGAATCGCACTCCATTCTTTCCGGGATCAGCCGATAGTCATGGTGTGAACAAGTTTGCCGCCAGAAAGATTTTGGTCGTGGACGACAATCCGGTCATCCTGAAAGCATTGTCCCTGGTGCTTGAATCGAATGGTCATGAAGTGCTGGTCGCGGCTGATGGGCCGGCAGCTTTTACGGTGGCGCGCCGGGAAAAGCTGGACTTGGTCCTTCTCGATATTCTCTTTCCGCCGGATATCGCTCAAAGTGGCAATACTTGGGACGGTTTGTTGATCCTTGACTGGCTGCAACGCATCGGCGCAGTTGATGGAGTCCCGATCATTATTATTTCCGCAGCCGAGCCATGGAAATTCAAGGATCGTTGTTTGGCTGCCGGCGCTCAGGCGTTTTTTTCAAAACCGCTCGACATCCCCAGGTTGCTGGACACCATCCGAGGACTCTTCGGCCATCACGCGCCAGAAACCGTGACTCAAGCCCGACCTGGACTGGTGGCAGATTTCGCCCTTTAAAAACCCCTGGCTGTAATTTCAATCATGCGCCGATGGGGCCGGAACCAGGCCGAGGCCGATTTGCCGGCTGCCACTCCCCTTGAACCCAACTTCGACGGAAAATCAGCTCTTATAAGTACCAAATTACCGAAAATGGTGCTCGATTCCTTCCCGGATTGGTAAACAATGTGGGCGTATCTATGGCTTCCCATCTTTCGGCCAGAAAGATTTTGGTGATTGATGACAATCCGGTCATCTTGCAGGCACTGTTTCCCGCGCTCAATTCCAGGGGTTATAAAGTCTATGCCGCTGTTGACGGACCCGAAGCCTTTTCGATTGCGCGCCGGGAAAAGCTGGATTTGATTCTGCTCGATGTTTTCTTTCCACCCGATGTCGCCCAAAGCGGCAATACTTGGGACGCTTTTTTGATCATTGACTGGCTTCGGCGCATTGGTGTGGGTGAGGGAGTTCCGATCGTCGTCATGTCCGGGGCGGGGGAGTTCAAGGAACGTTGCCTGGCCGCCGGCGCCCGGGCGTTTATTCCCAAACCTATCGAGATCCCCAGGTTGCTGGAAACCATGAACGAAATCTTCAATTGCAGTGCGGACACTCCCGGACCTGGGCGGGAACAAACTTCGCGCTTTGAACGTCTTCGCCCGCCCCAAGCATGACGGGCCACGAACTTGGAGAGATTACCGTGTCAGACTTGCGAGCATTCTTCCCATAGCTTGAATACTCCGAGCGCACGCGTCCAGCGTTCGATGTAGCTCGCGTCGCAGCCGGTGGCCACGAGGTTCTTCACGTCGCGCAGGTGCCGGGGGGAACGCGATTTCCGGACCCAATGCAGTTTCGAGATGATGAGGTCCTCCTTGCTCACAATCCAGGTCATGAAGTTTTCAAATTTGACGTGCTGCCGGCGGCTGTATTCGTTGAGCCGAAACTTGGTTTGCTGGCAGAGGATGCAGTTCACCTTGATGCGGTTTTTCCGGTGGAGCAGATTGAAGAACGATTGCCGGGCAATGGCGCTGTCCACTCCCTCGCGGGAAATGTCATAGTCGGGGTTGAACAAACGGACCATGACTTCGGCGTCCTGGGGGCGCAGCGCAATGACGAAGTCAAGATTGTGGGGCACGCACGGCAGATCGTAGCTGTTCATTGCCATCGAGCCGGTGAGCATATACCCGATCTGGGCCGCGTCGAGCCGCGTGGAAATGTCCCGGACGATGTCAATTTCGTTTTGCATCCGGGCCAGGGTGGCGAGGTTTCCGGTTTCAGCTTTGATCGAGATGACCGGCCCGCCCCGCAGCAAGGGAAGGGGTTTGGCGCCGGGGCGCAAATCCATAAAGTCAGTGTCTCCGCCTGTTGTTTCTCCGGTTATCATACTTCGCTCGAGATGAAACAGCACAACCCAGGCCAAGCGTCCGGCGAGGTTCCCGGCGCGGATGGCGTCAATAACTTTGACACTTTGGCCAGGTCTCCCCACCGGCTGCCGCTCCCAAAAGGTTGCAGTGCCGGGGCGACGGATTTTGTGAAGAAAACTGGATATCCCAGCGCTTAACGTGGAGAGAAATATGGGACAGTGCGCGGATGCGACCCGCGGAACCATGGTCTTTTGTTGTGTGAGCGTGAGTTGTTGGAGTTCATCCTTTAGCATGTTTTCGGTCCGAAACAGCCTGAAGGCTGAACTCCAACAGGTTTCCTCGAGAAAACAAAAGACCCTGCCGGCGGAACGCGGCGGGATTATTTTCAGATTGCTGTCGCGGGATTTTGAGCGGAGAATCAAGTGCTGATCTGAAGTCATAAAAGGGTCGGATGAAAAGGAGCAAATCATGAGCGAGATCAAATTCAGCAAAAACTTCACGGACCACTCGGTGCAATCGGGCGCCAACGCCGGCTTTCAATTCGAATTTTACTGCGAACGTTGCAGCGACGCGTGGCGTTCGGAATTCGTTCCTTATCGCGGCGAACAAGCCTCAAGCTGGCTGGGCAAGGCGGCGGGCATGTTTGGAGGTGTATTGGGGAAGGCCAGCACCGCCGCCGAAGGCCTGGCGCAGGCGGGTTATGGCAAGGCGCACGACGCTGCCTTTACCGCCGCCATCGAATTGGCCCAACATCATTTTCATCGCTGTGCCCGTTGCCTGAAGTACACCTGTGAAACCTGTTGGAACGGCGACAAGGGCCTGTGCCGCGATTGTGCGCCCGCGGTCGAGGTGGAAATCAGCGCCGCCCGGGCCGAAGGCGAGGCGCAGGCCGCCCGTGAGGCGGCGCTGGCCGAAGGGCAGCAACGCGGAAAACAGAAAGACGTCACACGCGACCAGCAACTCGTTTGTCCGCAGTGCCACGCCGAAACCCACGGAGCGAAATTCTGTCCCGAGTGCGGGGCCAAGCTCGCGGTCGTGTCGCAATGTCCAAAATGCTCCGCCGAAGTCCCGCCCGGCACAAAATTCTGCCCGGAATGCGGAAACAAGCTGGGTTAATCCGATTTCATCAACAATTTTTCGGGATGTGCGTGCGAGGCCTCGCATGGACGCAAAGCGTTTCGATATGCATATTGCGATACAACTTTTGATCTTTTGGGCATTGGCTTTCCTGTCGCTCTGTGCGGCCCTCGTGTTGTTGAACATGTTTTACAGCCTGATCGATGACAGCCTTGAGTTGCTCAGCCTTGGAAAGGAGGTGGCTATTGCCGCCATGGCCTCACTCGTTGAGGCCACGTCCATTTGGCTGATGGTATCATTCGCCCCGACGGCGGCCCGCGCAATGATTGTTCCCGCTCTTATCGTGGCCCTGATTTACAAGCTCGCTCATCTTGAAGATTGGGGCCGCTTCGAGGTTTTATTGCTTCTAATCTTCCAGGTCGTCGTCGGTTGTCTGGCTGTGTCCTTGTTTTTTGGCCACTTTCAGACCGCCTTGATAATTCTGGTTGTTTTTGCGGCAGTGTTGGCCGTCATTGCCGCATTTGCAAAGAGCCTTTGACCTGGAGCGGGTTTGAAGCGACGCATCGTGTCGTCGGAGGGCGATGGCGCGTCACTGCGCCCCAAAAGGAATTGGGGTTCTCTTTGCGTCCTAGGTTGCCGATGGTCATCACGGTCGCCGCCATGCCATCCATCATGCTTTCCGTGATGCTCCCAATGTTCGTCATGATCCCGATCGGGGACAATAATGCAAGCACCCCGCAGTCGCGAGCAGCGCGACGACACAGATCAAACAAAGGACTAATTTCATAACTGTCTTTGGTTCGGTGAACATGGATTTATTCACCAACGTTCATATCCAGCCTTATTCCCGCCACGCGCCGGAGATATCGAATCAACGGGTTCTTGAAGCGAACAAGCGGATTCTAACACTCTTGCCGACATGCGAAATGCCGGGCAAGATTTGCAGATTGCAATTTTGCAGGTGGCGAGGATGTCATAATCCGCTCGAGTTTCCGGAGCGCGGACCGCTCAGTCCGCACGTTTCACTTAGCCAGGGTTTTTGAAGTCTTCAAGGGGTGCAACCCGCTGATCTGACGGGCAACATTGGTTGTAACGATTGAACCGGGCTCGTTACCCAAAGCGCCGTTGCGCTGTCCGCGTCAATTGTCTGCCAGGGCCTTGATCAGGGCCGCTCCCAGTTCTCCGCCGCGCAATGCCTTGCCGATGATGATCCCATGCCGGTCCAGCAGATAGGTCATGGGGATGCTGTGTACGCCGTATTTTTTTGCGAGTTCGTTGTCCCAACCCTGGCCGTCAAAATATTGTGGCCAGGCCATCCCTTGCGCCTGGATGAAATTCGCCAGCGCACTCCGATCGTGATCCAGGCTGACGCCGATGATCTCGAAACCCTGGGCGTGATAACTCCGGTAAAGGGCGGTCACGTTAGGCAGTTCTGCCCGGCAAGGGGGGCACCAGGTTGCCCAAAAATCAATCAACGTCACCTTGCCGCGGTAAGCCGTCACGGACAAAGATTCCCCATTGAGGCCGGTTTCATTGAAGCTGGGAAATTTCTGGCCCAGCTCCAGGCCTTCGGGAACCTGCGGGCCCGGCTCGGCTGCCAGTTGTGCATCCAATCGCGCCAGGGACGCGCCCGCTCCCCGGGCGGCCAGGGTGCCGGGGAAATTCGCGACGACATATGCCCATATCGTTCTTGCCTTGGCGGATTTTTTTAAGCCATCCGCATAGATGTGGGCATCCAGCAGGTAAAGCCGGGCCAATTGTTCGCGGTCGGGGTCCTTCTGATGCCTGGCGATGAGGTCGTTGATGGTCTTAAGATTTCCCGCCAGGTCTGTTTCCGTGATTCTGCCGGAGTCGAACTTTTGTTTCAACTGCGCGGTTGCGGTTGTCACTTCCGAGGCGAAATCATTTTGGTTTGTTGTGCCGGCGGCAGCGGTTCCCGGACCGAATGCGGCAAGGACTACTGCTGTCAGAGATGCAAATATCAATTTTTTCATAATCCAATTCAGCTGTGCGGGATGAAAACCAACAAACCACCATCCTGCGGCCAGCACAAGCCTAAACCTGATCATGGCGCATTCGTACCCAGGGCCTTTTTGTTTTGTCGGGGGAACCTGTTGGGGTTCGGCCTTCAGGCTGTTTCGGGCCGAAAACATGCTGAAGCATGAACTCCAACAACTCACGCTCACAAGACAAAAGACCCCGCATTCGTACCGACGGGATGGTGAAATTGCCCATGTGATTCCGCCGTCCCTTCAGGACGGAATTCGATGAGGCGATGAACCCGGTACGATGTGCAGGGCTGATTTCCATTTTCCGCCCGGGACGACCTGATGCCGGGGATCGTTTGGATATTTCAAATGCGGGTGGTGAGATGCGGCACCGATTGTAGAAAACGACGCGAGCCCGTCCCGCCCCTGAGGGCAAGAAACGAGCCCACGCATGGGAGCGGGGAAGGGATTTAATCAAAGATACGAAGCCGCAATTCAAGCCGGTTCGTTCCCTGCATCAAGGCGCTTTGCCTCAATCAATGGTGTTCATGGCCGCCGTCATGGTCGTCATGATCGCCATGACCTCCACCATGGTCGCCGTGGTCCGAATAACCCCGGCCACCTCCGCCTCCCCCGTCAGCCCTGAAAAGACAACCGGTGGAACCAAGCAAAATGACGATGCAGGTTAGAAGCAGTAATAATTTCATGAAACGCAGCATCGTTCATTCCGGTTGGGGCCGCCATGGGGTGTTCTCCCCTGCGAAGATTTGCTGTCGTCTCGAGCCTGCCGGAAGACCTGATGCCGGAGGCGGATTGGCCCTTGAAGCGCCGTCGGCCGGTGAAGAATTTCAATGTAGTAGCCATTTATCAGGTTTCCAATGTCCGCGGCCCAATCATGCGCAATTCGGGTCAAGCTTCCGCCCTTGGGGTGAACACCCCACATGACAACTGGTACGTCCCGGCATTAACTTGAAGACACATTCACGGACCGGGTTTATGACGCATTCGATGTAACGCGCCCGTCGTTGAGATAAGTTTAGATCAAGAAAGCAGCAGGTGAATTATGATGAACGATTCAAGTTCGGTCCGAGGCGAATCCAAGACCGACTTGGCGGCCTGGAAGGAAATCGTGCTCCGCTACCAGAAGCCTTCGACGTGGCGGGCCTTGTGGCAGATCATTGACACCATCATCCCATACGGATTGCTTTGGTATCTGATGTATCTTTGTCTGCCGGTGTCCTGGTGGCTGGTGGTCCCGCTGGCGGTTCTTGCCGGCGGATTTGTGGTGCGCGTGTTCATCATTTTTCATGATTGCGGACACGGCTCATTTTTCAAATCCACGATCGCCAACGACGCGGTGGGGTTTCTCGCGGGCATCCTTACTTTCACCCCCTACTATCATTGGCGCTGGGAACATGCCATCCATCACGGCAGTGCCGGTGACCTGGACCGGCGTGGCACCGGCGACGTGTGGACCCTGACCGTGCAGGAATATTTGGAGTCGTCGCGCTGGAAAAAATTTGCCTATCAACTCGCCCGCAATCCCATCGTGTTGTTCGTGATTGCGCCGTTGTTCCTGTTCCTGATCCGGCAACGGTTTCCGTCGCCGAAGGCCAGCCGGCGGGAACGCCATTCAGTCCATGCGATGAATGTGGCCATCCTGGCCATGGCCGTCGGGTTGAGCTGGCTGTTCGGAATCAAGGCGTATGTGGTGATCCAATTGATCATCCTGCTGGTTGCCGGCGGTTCGGGCGTGTGGTTGTTTTACGTCCAGCACCAATTTGAAGATGTTTACTGGGAACGTGGCGACAACTGGAGTTTCACGGCGGCGGCCTTGCAGGGCAGTTCCTTCTACAAGCTGCCCCGCATTCTGCAATGGTTTTCCGGCAATATCGGGTTCCATCACATTCATCACCTGAGTCCACGCATTCCCAATTACAACCTGGAGAGATGTCATAAGGCCGACCCGCTGTTTCAAACGGTGAGGCCCATCACGTTATTCTCCAGTTTCAAATCCTTCACCTTCCGGCTCTGGGACGAAAAAAGCCGGAAACTGGTCGGCTACCGCCACCTCAGGAAAATTCGCAAGCCATCCGGCGAATGAACCGCGCCAGATCATCTCGGTCTTGCGAAGGAATGGCCGGCTGGTCGCGGAGCGGCAATGGAAATTGGGCGGGGACGTTTTCCCCGGTTGCCGTGAAGAATTGACCACGTTCCGGCATCGACGCTGTTAATTTCCCCCCAGGGCTTTCGCCACGGCCGCCATCAAGGCCTCGCCGTGTAAATCTTTGCCGATGATTTTTCTTTCCCGGTCGAGCAGGTAGGTGGCGGGGATCCTTTCAACACCGTACTTCACCGCCAGTTTGTTCTGCCAGCCCATCCCGTCGAAGTATTGCGGCCAGACGAGGCCCATGGCTTGGGTAAACTCCGTGAATTTCGCCCGGTCCTGGTCCAGGCTGATGCCGATGATCTCAAATCCCTGGTCGTGATATTTTCTGTAGGCGGTCATGATCCGGGGCAATTCGGCGCGGCATGACTCGCTCGTTGTCGCCCAGAAATCCAGCAGCACCACTTTGCCCCGGGAGTTGGCGAGGGAAAGCGGTTGGCCGGACAGGTCGGTTTCGTTGAAGTCGGGGAATTTTGTCCCCACCACCAGCGCGGCCCGGATTTTTTGGGCCGCCAGTTCCGCTGCTTCGCGTTTCTCCAGTTCGGCAACGAATGCCGTGCCCTGGAAATCAACCTTGAGTTGTTTCACGAGTTCGGCGGCCTTGGCCGGGTCGTGAAAACCATCGTCGTACAACATGGCTTTCATGTACACGATGTTGGCCACCGCATCTGTTTTTTCACCGCGGTGCCGGAAGAGCAAGTCGTCGAATTGCCTCAAATCAGCGGCCAGGTCGCTCGCATTCGTTTTGCCTCCGGCCATGTCGTCCCTGATTTGCCCGACCAGAGCCTTGAGTTCCACCGCGGCATCATCGGCCACGGCTGACGGACCCGAGATGCCCAGGACCGCGGCGGTCAGGGACGCGAGGAGCATTCTTTTCATACAACACCGGCTGAGCCGGTGGGAAACCAACAAACCATAAAACGGTTGCAGCGTCGAGGCTGGACCTCAATTGGTTGAGCTTCAGTCTCAAGCCACGCCATGGCTGGCATCATTTCGCGACCTTTCCGCTTGAGTTTGGCGTCCAAGCTGGTTTAGTGGGTCGCAGAAATTCAACGCTGGCATCCATATCATGAACAAACAGGAAATAGCGGCAACCTTGCGAAACGAAGTGGGCGAACTGGAGGCTTCCATCAAAAAACTCCAGGCCCGGTGCGATCGTTTGAAGACGTTCGTGCTTGATTTGGAGGCGGAGATCGCCGGGCCGGTCGCTAAAAACCCCGTTCCGGACAGCAAATTCAGGAAAGCGATCGACAGCGTATTCGGTGAAAAACCGAAACGAAAGACCTGACGGGGGAAAGTTTACACGTTGCAACCGCAGGCGGTCAGGCGCGATGCCGGTTGTAACGATTGGAGCCATCCCCGCCTCGTACCTGGCCATTTGATTTGACAACCATCCTCCTGAAACCCGAAATTCACCCCTACTTACCCTATGAACGCAGAAACCCATCTCTTCTACCGGCATTCCGGAAAATTCAGTCCTCACGGCCTGGCCTTGGCCCTCGTCGTTCCCATCGTCGCCGGTTTTCCGCTTGGCTACGTTTATGCCTATCTCATCAAGTGGATCCCGTTCATCTACCTGAATGTTTTCATCACGGCGGGTTACGGCGGCGTGGTGGGTTTCCTGGCCGGGTGGATGCTGAAATTCGGGAAGGTGCGCAACAACGCGCTGGCGCCATTGTGCGGTTTGCTGGCGGGCCTCTCCGGCCTGTACCTCGGATGGAACGGGCACATTCACGCTTATTTCGGGGATTCGCCTGCGTTCTGTCTGCCGGACGAAATGTTGAAGGGAATGAAATATCTGTACGCACACGGCTCCTGGACGTTGAAAGGAGAACCGGTCACCGGGGTCATTCTCGGTATCGTGTGGGCGGTGGAAGCGCTCATGATCTTGAGTCTGAGCACCCTCGTGTCTTACGTTATGATCTCAGGTTCGCCGTTTGATGAACGGACCGAAAGCTGGCTCGACCAGGAAAAAAAGATCAGCACGCTGGAGCCATTCACCCAGCCGGCCCAGTTGGAGGCATTCAAGGCCGGCGATCTTAATTCACTGTTTCAAGCCCGGGCGAAACGTGAGGGTGCTTCGACCTTTGGCCGGTTGACCGTCAAGCATTCGCCCAAGTGCGAGGAGTTTTTCACGGTGACGGTTGCCAACGTGACGGTGACCATCGATAAGAAGGGAAAAATGACCGAGAAAACTCAGAAGCTGGCCAGCGACGTCGTGGTGTCCAAATCCATGTTTGAACAGATTGTCAGGCTTGAGCAGTTGAAACTTGAACCACCCGCGATGGCTTGAACCCGACCGCTCAGCAAACTGGCGCCCGGAATCCGCAATACCCACTGGTTCGGCTTCCCAGTGTGCCCACCCGGCTTACCTTGTTCGCGGTGTTGGATATTGGCGGAACAATCCTGGGAATTCTTCTCGGTTCCGCCATCGGTCATGGGTTCGTTGTGATCGGTGCGATCATCGGTGGCCTGGTTGGAGGTTCTTTGGGATTTGTCCTCGGCCACCTTCCAGGTTTTCTGAGCCAGGAGTGGCTGTTCAAAAGCATGCAGAAATAATCGAACCCGGAATTGAAGGCTGTAGTTGATGAGAAGGAATGGACGTTTATCCAGACTCTGGCGCTGCTGAACCTGCAACTCCGCGGCGAGGAGGTGCAAGTTTACCTTCCTCGGGTCATCGCCCTGCTCGAATCCGACAATTCACGGACCCGGCTTTTTGGTCGGGACGCTTTGCGTTGGGTTTTTACGAAACTGGCCGTGCAAATCAACGATTACGATCCGTTTGCCTCCGTCGAAGAATGCCGGCGAAAGGTGTCGGTGCTGCGCGCCAGGGAATAAATCGTGTTGTAAAGCCGCGGAGCGCAGAGACCAAAATAGTTTTGAAGCGTATCGGCATGAGGCGCTTCAGGTCTTTTTTGGCCGAATCTCTCCTGAAAGAAGCCGTGCCAGATCATCTACCAAACCAAGTTCCGTCGCCCACTTCTTCAAATAACCCTCATCAAGCGTTGCCCGTTGCACGGCCATCACCCCGGCTGCATCTCCCATTTGCCGATCCGAAGGTGTGATCCGATTCCAAACCAGCTTGTGCAAGATGACATCCTCTGCCGTGGCGATCCACGCCGGCTCGCCAAACAGTTTTGCGTGCAGGCGCCGCCGGAGCATTTCCTTGTCGTAAGGTGACGGCGTGGGCAGCCAGAAATCCACTTTTAACGCCGAGCGGGTGTCAATCGCATTGAACTGGTGCGGCGGCTGATACGCGGCGCGGACCGACGCTTCGTCCATGAAATAATCGGGGGAGAATGCCGAAACAATCTTCGCCACCGCTGAGGGCGGAAGCTGAATGACAAAATCCAGGTCGTGGGTGGTGCGTGGGATGCCCCAATAGTTGCTGGCCATCGAACCGGTCAAATAATAGGTGAGGTCCACCCGGTTCAGCCGGCGCAGACAATCCACCAGCAGTTCGCGTTCGTTCATGCGGCACGCGCCAGTTCAAGACGTTGACGGAGCAAACGCTCGACCTCGGCGGCATCGGCTTTGGGGTATTGCCGGCGGATTCCTTCCCGGGCCATGTCACAAGACAACTCGTGCAGGTCCAGCGCAATGGCCAGCCGCTGCTCGCCTGTCATGCGCCGGTAACGTTCTATCTGCTCGTCCAATGCTGCTTGCGGAGTCATTTTTTAAAATCCAGTGAAACGATAGCTCCGGTTTCACCTCCAGTCGAGAAAAACAGGCCCATCCCTGGCGGCGGGGAACGAATTTAACGCAAAGGAATGGCGAATGGTCGTAAACCTGGTAATCAAATGTTTTACCAACAAATTTATTCGCTTTGGCTTCAATCGTCGCGGCAGCAATCGTTCGACGTTGATATTGAGAATCAACGCCTATTAGCAAAGCGTGTAAGGGAGAACGCGGCTCGATGTTGACCACAATTGACGTGGTTACTCTGAAGTCGTTTGAATATTATTGCCCGAACCACTGGCCGGTCATGTTGTCTAGACCTGCGTTTGTCTCGCTCATAAAGAAGGTTATCCCTTCTGCGCTTCCTTCGCCCAAGTGTCTCTGAGAGTGATGGTGCGATTGAAAATCAGTTTGGCGTCTGAGGTCTGGAGTCTGGCGTCTAAGTCCAACGCAAAATAGGCCAAGCGCTCGAATTGATAACGCAGTTCCGGTTTGGCGTCTTTCAGGCTGGGTTCGCACTTCGCCGTCACCACTTCCAGGCTGTGCGGGTTGAGCGTGGATTTGAAATCGGCCGCCAGCCCGGTCGCGCCGGAGCTTGTAGCGGAGGCGGAATCGGGCTCGGGCACGGTGAACAGGCGGTCGTAGAGGCGTACCTCCGCGTCAATCGCGTGCGCGGCGCTGACCCAGTGGATGGTGCCTTTGACTTTGCGCGCCGCCGTGGCTCCGCCACTTTTGCTGTCAAGGTCAGCGGTGCAGCGCAGTTCGGTGATGTTGCCGGCGGCATCCTTGACCACTTCGTCGCATTTGATGATGTAGGCGTATTTCAGCCGGACTTCGCCGCCCGGTTTCAAGCGGAAGAATTTCGGCGGCGGCACTTGCTTGAAATCATCCTGTTCAATGTACAATTCGCGGCTGAACGGAATCTTCCGTTTGCCCGCGGTTTCGTCCTCGGGATTGTTCACCGCGTCCAGTTCCTCGGTCTTGCCTTCGGGATAATTGGTAATAACAACTTTGATGGGGCGCAACACGGCGAGCCGGCGCAGCGCACGCTTGTTCAGGTCTTCGCGGATGCAATGTTCGAGCACGGCCACGTCGGTGAGGCCGTTGTATTTGGTGATGCCAATATTATAGGCGAAGGCCCGCAGCGCGGTGGCGGTGACTCCGCGGCGCCGGATTCCACTGATCGTTGGCATGCGCGGGTCGTCCCAGCCGGTGACGAGTTTTTCATTTACGAGTTGGAGCAGCTTGCGTTTGCTCATCACGGTGTAAGTGAGGCTGAGACGCGCGAATTCGTATTGATGAGGCAGGGGACGCGGCAGGTCGAGATTCTCCAGGATCCAGTCGTACAACGGGCGGTGTACCTCGAATTCGAGCGTACAGATACTGTGCGTGATGCCTTCGATGTAATCACTCAGGCAATGCGCGAAGTCGTACATCGGGTAGATGCACCATTTGCCGCCGGTGTGATGATGTTCGGCGTGGCGGATGCGATAGAGCAGGGGATCGCGCATCCAGACGTTCGGCGCGGTCACGTCAATCCTGGCGC
>CAZKTW010000039.1:0-19931 GCA_964555775.1 uncultured Bifidobacteriaceae bacterium
AAAAGGCGTTTGAACATCGCTGGGCCATCACCCTGCTCGAACAGGTTTACCAGCGGCTGGACGCGGAATATCGCGCACAAGGCAAAGGCCTGTTGTTTGACACGTTGCGGGCCACGCTGGCCGGAGCGAGCAACGCCGCACCCTACGTCGAACTGGCAAAACCTTTGGGTCTGAGCGAAGGCGCGGTAAAAGTGGCCGTGCATCGCCTGCGCCAGCGTTACCGCACGCTGCTGCGCGAAACCATTGCCGACACCGTGTCCACTCCCGGCGAGGTGGAAGACGAACTGCGGTATCTGTTCCGGACGCTGACGGGAGGGTGAAACGTAAAACGTGATGCGTGATGCGTGAATCCGGGTTCACGGATCAGGCATCACGTTTAATGATTTGTGTAACCTTTGGCCGGCAATCCCTTTGTATGTGGTGAATGAACTGGCTTAACGCGAATATCCTTGAATCGGGAGAACGATTATGACCCTGCACCCTTTGTTTGCCGGCTTCCTTGGCGGATGGGAAATTATTCTCATCCTGGCCGCTTTCATGTTTTGGGTGTTGGTAATCACAGTAATCGCCGCACTTGTTTACTTCCTGCGCCGCCGTCAGATGCCCACGCCCAATCCACCCATTCCGGCAGCGGCTCCAACGCCCCCAACGCCTGCCGCAACCACCCAGGTCACTCAGAATAATTGTCCGCATTGCGGGAAACCGGTGCCGCCCATGGCGCTGGGGGGCATTTGCCCGGAATGCATGCTCAAGGCCGGCCTCGCCGCCCAAACGGAGGGACCCGGCGGCGGGGTCGGTCCGCAGGGAACCAAAATCATCCAGCCTCCGTTGACGCCCGCCGAAATCGCGGCGCTGTTTCCGCAACTGGAAATTCTCGAATGCCTCGGTCGCGGCGGCATGGGCGTGGTGTACAAGGCGCGCCAGCCGCGCTTGAACCGCCTCGTCGCACTCAAAATCCTGGCCCAGGAAAAGGATCAGGATGGCCAATTCACCGAAAGGTTTGCGCGCGAGGCCCAGGCGCTCGCCCGGTTGAGTCATCCCAACATCGTCACCGTCCATGACTTCGGCTGCGTTGGCAGCCGCCGAGGTAACGAGGCGGATGTCTCTCAATCCACCACCACTCCGCCTCCTCACGTCGGCGGCTACGAGAGTGCATCGGGAGGGCTTTTTTACCTGGTGATGGAATTTGTGGACGGCCTGAATCTGCGCCAGTTGCTGCTGAACGGGAAGATGACGCCGGAACAAGCGCTGACGATTGTGCCGAAGATTTGCGAGGCGCTGCAGTACGCCCATGAACAGGGCATTGTTCACCGCGACATCAAGCCGGAGAACATCCTGCTGGACAAATCGGGCCGGGTGAAGATCGCCGACTTTGGCATCGCCAAAATCCTGGGCGTCGGAGACGGACGGCGGGCGCTCACGGGCGCGAAGGACGTGGTGGGCACACCACATTACATGGCGCCCGAGCAACTGGAAAAGCCGCTGACAGTGGACCATCGGGCGGACATTTATTCGCTGGGCGTTGTTTTCTATGAAATGCTCACAGGCGAACTGCCGCTCGGAAAATTCGCGTTGCCGTCGAAAAAAGTCCAGATCGACGTGCGCCTTGATGAAGTGGTGATGCATACGCTGGAGAAGGAACCGGAGCGCCGTTACCAGCAGGTGAACCAGCTTAAGACAGACGTGGAAACCATTTCGGGAACGGTGCCACCGGCAGCGGGGTTTGCGGCAAAACGAGGCGCACTCCCGCTGCAGGCCACCGCATCGGGCAAAACAACGAGCGACAAGATCATCCTTCCGGCTTTTCTGATGGCTTTCTTCTTTGGCGTATTCGGCGCCCACCGGTTCTACGTCGGAAAAATCTGGACCGCATTTTTGCAACTGGCTGCTTTGGGCGGTTGCATTCTGCTGATCATTGCCTGTGCTACTTTGGGCCCGCTCGGACAACCTATAACCGGAATCCTCCTGGGGTTCTTGATTTTTGGATGCATCGTCTGGGCCGCCATTGATTGGATTTTGATCCTCTGCAAAGCGTTCACTGATGGCCAAGGAAGGAGAATGACATACTGGCTCCACCCGCAAGCCGGCAGCTTGAAAACTGGTCCCAGCCCAATGACCGGTTCGCCGTCCAGCCCGCCTCCGGGTCGGGCCGCTCCTCCTATCGCCGCCGGTTTTGCACCACCACCGCAGCCAGTGCCGGAGAAAAAGCCGGCTTCGGGCACGGGCATGATCGTGGCACCTGCCGTCGGGCTCATGTTGGCCGCCGGCCTGAAACTCGTGGGCGTGCTTTTCAACGCGCAGTTCCTGCTGCCCGGCGGCAGTCAATGGTTGGACCAAATCGCCGGCGGCCACCAAGGCGGATGGATTTCGGGCCTGATCGGGGGAACCGCCATTTTTGAATCGCTTTTCGCGCTGTTCATTGGGTTCGGCGCCTTCCAGATGCTGCGGCTCCGGAGCTATGCCTGGTCCGTGGCTGCCGCCATTCTGGCCATCGTGTCCTGCGGCCTCTTCAGTTTGGGGATGGGCATCTGGGCGCTCATCGTATTGGGGCGTCAGGATGTGCGGGAGACCTTCGCGAACCAACCCAAACCGCAGCCGGCCAAGGTAGGAATCTGGCCTTGGCTTTTGGGGAGCGTGTTGGTTGCGGGGGTAATCGTCATCGGACTGATAATTTCAACGGTGCTTGTGCGGCATCATAAGATCGGCGGAACGTCCCATGCGAACATTGCTGGCACCGCACAATCGGTCGCCGGAGCACGCGGGCAACAAGCCTTACCGGTTCAAACCAACGGCAACCCCAGCATTGTCCCGGCCGCCCATGAAGACCCCAGCAATACTTTGAACCTTTCGGCGCAAAATGCTCAGGTCGTTATCGAGACCACCAACGGCACACTCAAGACCGACAAGGTGCAACTTCAAACCGACTCGAAAGGGAACACCATAATAACCGCCTCGAAAGTTAATTATGTCGTGGCTCCAGTAGCCCCAGTACCCCCGGTACCATCGGTACCGCCAGTGCCACCGGTAACCGCCGGCGCAAAAATGTCTTCGCAAGCACCAATGGCCGAAAGTCCGAACGAACCCTATGCCCATCGGACCAAAGACGGGTTTCAACAGGATTTCAGCCAGACCCTACCGCTCACCGCCGATGGCCGCCTGGCGCTCGACAATGTCAACGGCAAGATCGCCATCAGTGGCTGGGACCGCGATGAGTTGGACATCCAGGCCGTCAAGCATGGCAAATCCAAGGACAGTGTTGAAGAATTGGCCATCCAGGTGGATGCCGCCTCGGATCACGCCACCATCCACACCAAGCAGGCCGCGAGCTGGTTTGGCTGGAAAAAAGATTCCGTGAAAGTGGATTATGCCATCCACCTCCCGCAACAAGCACGTCTGGCAAACATCTCCAGCGTCAACGGCCAGATTGTGATCGATGGCGTTGCCGGCAATATCGAAGCCTCCACCGTCAACGGCGGCGTCCAGGTCCGGGACGTGGCGGGCGACCTGAAACTTTCCACGGTCAACGGCGAGGTCAAAGCCCAAATGGTTGCGCTCGGCAGCGGCCAATCCGTGTCCCTGGATGCCGTCAACGGCCAGCTCGAACTGAGCTTGCCGGCAAATGCCAATGCGGAAGTCTCGGCCAGCACTCTCAATGGCAGCCTGAACAGCGAATTTTCCGCGTTGGTGGTGAAAAAGGAATTCCCGGTGGGCAGCAATCTGAAAGGCATGCTCGGCAACGGCAGCGGTCGTGTCAAGGCCAGCACCGTCAACGGCAGCATCAGCTTTCGCAAAGGGAGCGAGGTCGCGGAAGGTAGTTTGAACCGCAACCAAAACCAGCGCGACCCACTCCCGCTGAAACCGGAGGACAAACCCCAACCGGATTCCCCCACCCCGCCTGCTTCGCCCCAGGAACTGGCCGCACGTTACGAGGCGGCCAACGCAATTTCCGCGTTCGACAAACGCGATGCCGCCCTCGCGGCCCTGGCGAAAGATGCCGCCGCCAGCGGGGACAGCACCCTGGTGAAAAAGGTCATTGGCAAGATCAGCATGTTCACCGCGCGCGATGATGCCGCGTATGAATCCGCCATGATAATCGCCCGCGTGGGCCGCCGCCCGGATGCGATTGAGGTTGCCAAAATGATCACCTCTTTCACCAAGCGCGATGCCGCCTTGCGCGAACTTGCGGAATGAATTCCACCCATCAACCCCAAGCCTGACCATCAGCCCGGTAAACCTACCATGAACAAAATCATCCGACCCTTCATTGTCGTTGCAACTTCGACCTCCCTCCTTTGCGGTTGCATCACCCACAAATCCATCGTGTATCAGGACGTGGAGCGGACCAAGGTCGAGTTCGAAAGCGATGCGGCCGCCCGGTTGTTTTATGAGACGTTGAGCAAAAACTCCGCCTCCCAAAAACATTCCGAAAGCACCACCACCATTGATATTCCCATCATCTTCGAGACCGAACGTAAAGTGGTGCCCGGACGGAACGTGGAATTCAACGAGGCAGTCGCCATTTGCGATGCCAACAAGGATGGCCGGATCACCGAGACCGAGGCGAAGATCTACGCCAACGCGCGGTGACCAAAGGTTGCCACCGCGTTTCCACCATTGCGCTTGACTCGCGACAAAGGTGCCGTGATTTTTCGCGCATGCGATTCAGTTCCATTGGGTTTTGCCTGGCGCTGGCCGCATCCCGGCTTGCCGCGCAGGATTCCCTCGCGCCGACAAACCACCTCGAACTGTTCAACGGCCGGGATTTCAGCGGCTGGACGTTTTGCATGAAAAACAATCCCGACCCCGCGCAGACCTGGAGCGTCACCAACAACGTCATCCACTGCAACGGCACGGCGATTGGTTATTTGCGGACGAAACAGGATTATCGTGATTACGAACTTGCCGTCGAATGGCGCTTTGTGAAAGTTGCGCCCAAGGCCGACAATACCGGCGTGCTCGCCCACCTGCATCTGCCCGACCAGGTCTGGCCGAGGTGCATTCAGAACCAGGGCAAGTCCGGCCATCAAGGCGATCTGTTCGTCATGGCTGGCGCCGAATGCAAGGAGCACAAAGGCATGGACGCCAACACCCCGGTTGCCTTGCGCGGCGAACCGAATGAAAAGCCGGTCGGCGAATGGAACACGAATGTGACCGTTTGCTCCGGCTCTGATGTCAAAGCCATCATCAATGGCAAGTTGATGAATGAAATCACCCAATGCAGCCTCACCAACGGCTTCATCGGCATCCAAAGCGAAGGCGCGGACTTCGAAATCAGAAGAATATCCCTGGATCTGCTGAAATAACATTCCTCGCCGAACGGAGCGCCGAGCACCGCCTCGACCTGTTTTTCATCCATTCACCGAGCCGAGCCGGTGCTCGGCGCTCCAAGGCAGCTGCCCGCAATGCCAATGCGCATCCAATGTCAGAGCGTTCTCTCGTCCGGACGCTTATGCAATTGCACCAGCGTCGCACCCCAGCCGCCAAACTGCGGGTGGTCCAGGGTGAAGGAAACAACGGCCGGATGTTTGGAAAGAATCGCCTGCACCGTGCGCCGCAGGTTGCCGATGCCCTTGCCGTGGATGATCCGCACCTGGAGGATGCCCCGCTCCCGGCACGCCGCCAGATAATCCGGCACCAGATCCTTTATTTCGCGCGGATTGAACGCGTGCAAATCCAGCACCCCATCAATCGGCAGTTCCACCGGTTCGTCAGCCATGGGTCAGCGGTCTCTTCAGCCACGCCCGTCCAGGCGCGGTGATTTCAAGAATGGGGCACTTCGCCCATTTGCACCAGAACCGCCTGCCCGCTCGGCGACTGGATAAAATGGATAAAATCAAGCGTGGCCGGCCTTTCCTTTGTCTTGTTGGTGTAAAGATGGAGCGTGCGGGCGTATGGATACTTGCCCTGGCTCACGGCATCCGCGGTGGGCTCGACTCCTCCGATGGTCACGGCCTTGATGCCGGCCTGGTGCGCAAGGTTAAAGCCGGAATAACCAATCCCGTTCGCATCCTTGGCCACTCCCTCGACGATGCCATCGTAGTTCGTGAACAGATTTTGCTCCGAAATGTAAGGCTTGTTCTCCATCGCCAGTTCCTTGAAGCCAATATACGTCCCGGAAATCGGATCACGGATGTACAAATGAATCGGGGCATCCGGCCCGCCCACGTCCTTCCAATTCTGGATCGCCCCTGTAAAAATGTCCCGCACCTGTTCCCGAGTCAGGTTGCCCACGGGATTGGCGGCATTCACCACCACGGCCACACTGTAGGCGCCGATGACGTAATCGTTCAGCTCCACCTCGCGAAACTTCGCCACTTCCAATTCCTCCTTGAGCGGCAGGCGCGAAGCCCCAGCAATGTCGCAAAAACCACCCATCAACGCCCCCATGCCATACGATGTGCCCTTGCTCTCCAGATCAAAACTGGCGGCCGGATGATCCTTCTTGTATTCGGCAATCAGGCGGGGGGCCAGCTCCTCCCCGACAGTGTTCGAGCCGCGAATGATGATTTTATCCGATGTCGCGGTTCCGGTTCCCGACGTTTGTTTGCTGGCGGGACAACCCGCGACCATGACCCCAAGCAGAATCAAACCGACGTTTTTCAAGAAAACGGCACGTTGCCGGCCGGACCGTAGGAGGCATAAAATTGTTTTCATGGCGCACATTCCTTTTGCTGAGGAGCTAAATTCTCCCGCCGGGGCAAACACATCAAGAACAAAATCATCAGACGTGACGCGGCGGGCAGGGTCTTTTGTTTTGTGAGCGTGAGTTGTTGGAGTTCATGCTTTGGCATGTTTTCGGCCCGAAACAGCCTGAAGGCTGAACACCAACAGGTTTCCCCGACAAAACAAAAAGACCCTGGCACTCCAGGCGCAGCTGGAGCAGCCGGGATTGATAAATGAGCCCACGAAAGGCCGGAGATATTTGCGTGGTCGAACGTGGTGCGGCTGGAACTCCGATTCATCGCGAGCAGGCAGCCGCGGTGGGCCATCGCCAAATCGGTTTGGGCAACACGGCCTCAGGATGCACTTGTATGCAATCCGGCAGCCTGACTAACCGAGCAGTTGCTTTGCGGCCTGGAGCGCCTCGTCCAGCTTGCTCGCATCCTTGCCGCCGCCGCGGGCGTTGTCCGGCTTGCCGCCGCCCTTGCCACCGACAATCGGCGCAATCAGCTGGATGATTTTGCCCGCCTGGACTTTCGCGGTGAACTCGGGCGTGACCGCGGCAACCAGCGCCACGCTGCCGCGATGCGGACCGCCGCCCAGGACGATCACGCCTTTGAACCGGCTCTTTAACGAGTCGGCCACGGCCTGAAGAAAATCGCCGTCCACGCCACCGAGATTGTGGATGATGGCCGGCAGGCCATTCACGGTCTTGATTTCTTCGAGCAGCAAACTGGCGGCGTTTGAGGCTTCACGTTGCTGCGCCACCTTGAGCTGCTTCTCCATCTCCCGCTGGTGTTCCAGCAACGACTCGATCTTCTTTTCCAGTTCGTGCACCGGTGAATTGACCTTGCCCGCGAGCTGCTTGATGAGCGCGGCCTCGTCGGTCGCTTTGCGATAGGCTTCGAGACCGGCCACCGCCTCGATACGACGCACGCCGGCGGCAATGGCGTTTTCGCCCACAATGCGGAACAGACCAATCTCACCCGTCGCGCGCGTGTGCGTGCCGCCGCAAAGTTCCATGGAATAACCGTTCAGTTCCCCGGCCCCGCCGCCAACCTGGACAACGCGGACGGTGTCGCCGTATTTGTCGCCGAAAAATTGCATCACGTCCTTGCGCGATTTCACATCGGCGTAAGGCACTTCCGTCCAGCTCACGCCGGTGTTTTCCACGATGCGTTCGTTGACGAGTTTTTCGATGTCGGCGACCTGTTGCGACGTCAACGGCTGGGAATTGAAATCGAAGGTCAATTTGTCCGGGCCGACGAACGAGCCCTTTTGCGAAGCCTCCTTGCTCACGACTTCGTGCAACGCCCAGTGCAGCAGATGCGTGACGGTGTGATGGCGCTGGATGGCATTGCGGCGAGGAATATCGACTTGAAGGATGACTTCGCTGCCAACGGCGGGTGACTTCTCGTCGGCAAGAAAATGCAGCCAGGTATTGCCGGACTTTTGCGTGTTGGTGATTTGCCAGCGTGGCTGCACGCGTGAGAGTGCGGCTAAAATCTCCGTGGCAGTTTGCCGCGGGCCCACGTCCGCAGCCACGTAGAGTTGGGCGGCGTCCCCTACCTGGCCGCCCATTTCGGCGTAGCAAGCCGAACCATCAAGGATAACTGCAGTCTTGTCCTTCAACCCGACGACTTCTAAGACCTTGGCCTCCACGGCAAGATTCTCGTAACCAACGAACTTCGTGGGTGCGGTGGTCTCGACTTGCGAAATGGAAATGACTTCCTTCTTCTGTGCGGCTTGCGATTGTTTTCGCTGTTTGTCCATCAGAATGTTAAACCCGGCCACATTAACTGCCATCCCTCGTTCACGCGCCATTAACTCGGTCAAATCCAAAGGAAATCCGTAAGTATCGTAGAGCTTGAAAGCTGTTTCGCCTGAAATTATTTTCTGAATCGTTCCATCATCACGACGAACAAATGTTCCAAGGCTATCCCGTCCAGCCCATCCTGCTTCACGAGTCGTTTTTGAGGCAAAGAAATTAGCACTCGAACCGTCATCGCTCATCGCTACAGGCAGCGATTCAATTGCCCTAACAGCTTCCTCAAAGAGAGCTGTACCAGTATCCAACGTCTTATTAAACGCCTCTTCCTCAGCGTGGATGACTTCCTGAACTTGCTTGTTCCTGGCGCGGATTTCGGGGAAGACGTCGCCCATCGTGTCGGCGAGCACATCCACGAGCTTGTAAAAGAACGGTTCCTTGAAGCCGAGCGTGCGGCTGTAGCGCACGGCGCGGCGCAGGATGCGGCGCAGGACGTAATTGCGGTCGTTGTTGCCGGGCTGGATGCCATCGGCAATGGCGAAACTCAACGTCCGGATGTGGTCGCCGATAACTCGGAAGGCGATGTCAATCTTCTCCTGCTCGGTGTCACCAGCACTACCGGATTTCGGCAGCGTGCTGCCGTATTTCTTGCCGCTCAATTCCTCCAGCTTGTCGAAAATCGGTCGGAAGATGTCGGTCTCGTAATTCGAAATCTTTGCATTGGCAAAATCCTTGAACTTTTTCGTGCCTTGAATGATCGAGGTAACGCGTTCGAAACCCATGCCGGTGTCCACATGCTTCTCCGGCAGGGGCGCATATGTGCCGTCGGCGTTCGCGTTGAACTGGATGAAAACCAGGTTCCAGATTTCGATGCAGCGCGCGTCGCCTTTGTTCACCAGGCTTCCTTTGGTGTCGCCGGCCGGCGTCAGGTCCACGTGCAATTCCGAGCACGGACCGCATGGGCCGGTGTCGCCCATCATCCAGAAATTATCCTTCTTGTTGCCGGGGATGATGTGGCTTTTGGAATCAAGTCCGGCGGCGGTGAATTTCTTTGCCCAATACATCGCGGCTTCCTGGTCGGCGATTTCAAACGGTGAAGCATTGGCATTCGGCGGGATGTAGTCCGGCGAGGTCATGGCCAGAACGAGGATCTGTTCCAGTTCCGTCCTCCACCGGGCTTCCCAGCCGGATTCGCCGAGGTAAGGACAAAACACCGTGGCATACAGGCGGTCGGCCGGAAACCCCCAGGTTTTCACAACGAGTTCCCACGCCCAATCAATGGCTTCCTTCTTGAAATAATCCCCGAAGCTCCAATTTCCCAGCATTTCAAAAAACGTGTGGTGATAGGTGTCCAGGCCGACATCTTCGAGGTCGTTGTGTTTGCCGCCGGCGCGGATGCATTTCTGGGTGTCGGCGGCCCGCGGCGGCTGGTAGGGGCAATTCACCTGCCCCAGGAAGATGGGAACGAACTGGTTCATGCCGGCATTGGTGAACAGGAGGTTCGGCGAATCGGGCATGAGGGGCGAAGAAGGCACGATGGTATGCTCCTTCGATTTGAAGAAATCGCTAAAGGACTGGCGGATTTGAGCCGATGTCATCATGTATAATTGGGCGCAAAGTGTAATTCAAGAACAGGCGGCAAGCGAGTGGAAGTTTTGGCCCGGCCGCCGGATGGCCAACCAGAAACAGCCAAAGAATGACAAGAATCGCTGGGCGATTCACCGGGACCGGATGGTATTGATTAGGCGTGGGTTCGGCGGCGGATCCGAAATGAAACCGTACCGGCAATGCCGTCAGGTCGGGAAATTGAAGGAAAATCGCGTTTTAGCTTAAGAACAGACGTATGCGCAACCGCTTCACCGAATTAGCCCTCCGGACCAGCCTGCTCTATGCCGCCATCGCGGCGTTGTGGATACTCCTTTCCGGCAAATTGCTGTATGCGCTAGTGCCTGACGTGGCGGTCGCCAACCAACTGGAGATTTACAAAGGGTGGGTATTTGTCATGGTGACGGCCGGTTTGTTGTACTGGGGATTGCGCCGGCAGATGCGCCACTGGGAAAAGGAGGCCACCGAGCGCAAGGTGGCGGAGCGGGCATTGCGGGAAAGCGAAGCCCGGCTTTCGACCATTTTCCACCACAGTCCGGTTGGCATTGTCATCACCCGCCTGGCCGATGGCACGGTGGTGGATGTCAATGAGGCCTTCGCCAACCTCCACGGTTATGCCCGTGACGAGATCCTGGGACGTTCGTCAACGAACTTGAATATGTGGGCAAATCCAGCCGAGCGCGACGCCATGATAGAGCAGTTGCGCGCGCAAGGGACCTGCAAAGACCTGGACATCAAGTCCCGCAAAAAAACCGGCGAAATTCGCGATTTACGGATTTCCGTGGAACTGGTTGAACTGGCAGGTGAACAATTCACGCTCGGACTGGCCCGGGACGTCACCGAGCGCAAGCAAACCGAGCAGGCGTTGCGCGAAAACGAGGAACGCCTGCGCCAGATCGTCACCCAAACCCGCTGCATCCTCAATTACGGTGAAGTCATCGGGCCGGAAGGCTGGCGGGAAAAGGCCTTGCAACCGGAGTCGCCGTTCGGGTGGAACTTTCCAGTTCAAAACGAGAAAGTGGCGCAGGACATCTGCCCGCTCGAATTGAGGCCGCAAGAACACTATCAACAAGCCTGGGTCCGCAGTCGCCATCGCGAGGACCATGTTCAGATGAACTGGAATTCGGCGAACGCCTTCCTCTACGACCTGCCCTTCTATCGCAATGAATTCCGCTGCACGGACCGGCATGGACACGATCACTGGATGCAACAGTTCGTTACGGTTGAAAAACTGACGGAAAATCGTTGGCGGATTTTCGGCATCACCACCGATGTCTCCGACCTGAAACAAGGCGAAAAGGCACTGCGTCACAGCAAGGACGCTTTGACGCGGGAACGCGCCCTGTTGCGCGCCCTGGTTGATTCCATCCCGGATCTGATCTTCTTCAAAAACCAGGAGTCGGTGTTTCTGGGCTGCAACCAGTCATTCACGGCTTACTTCGGATTGTCCGAGCGGGAACTGGTTGGCAAAACGGATTACGATATTTTGTCGCGCGCGGAAGCTGACTTTAACCGGCAGACAGACCTGGAAATGCTCGTTTCCGGGAAAATGCAGCAGAATGAGGAATGGATTCCTTCTCAAATCGGCCAGAAGCGCCTATTTGAAACCATCAAGACGCCGTATCACGGGCCGCAAGGTGAGTTGCTGGGTCTCATCGGCATCAGCCGCGAGATCACCGAGCGCAAAGAGACCGAACAAATGCTGAAATTCGTCGCCCAAAAGGGCTGGGATGCCCGGCATGAAAACTTTCTGGCCCAATTGGTGGAATACATCGGCCGAACTCTGGGAGTGGACTATGTGTTCGTCGGACGGCTCAAAGACCCGCAGACCGTGCAAACCACCGGTCTCTACGCCAAGGGCAAGATCGTTCCGGACATTGAATACAACATTCGCGGCGCGCCCTGTTCCAATGTCATCGGCCGGACGCTCTGCCATTATGGCGAAAGGCTTCAGGAATTATTCCCCGAGGACGCGCTGTTGGGGCAGATGGGAGCGCAAAGCTACCTCGGGATTCCGCTGGCGGATTCATCCGGAAAACCAGCCGGATTGCTGGCGGTGCTGGACACCAAACCCATGTTGGATTCGCGGCTGGGTGCGGGTCTGCTCCAGATCGCCTCGGTCCGCGCCGCGGGCGAACTGGAACGAATGGCGGCCGAGGCAACCCTGCAAAAAACCAATCGCGCCCTCGTCATGGTTTCCGACTGCCATCAGGCCTTGATCCGCGCCACGAACGAAATCGAATTATTGGCCGGTATTTGCCGGCTCATCGTCGCGGAACGCGGCTATGTGACCGCGTGGGCGGGTTATGCGGAAGCCGACGCGGCCAAAACGGTGCGTCCGGTGGCTCACGCCGGATTTGAATCCGACCACGTGCGCCGGCTCAACGTCACCTGGGGGGATGCCGGACATGGTCTTTGCCCGGTTGGCAAAGCCATTCACACCAGCCAGCCGTACATCGTTCAGGATATTTTCAACGAATTGCCATCGGGCACCTGCCCGGAGCAATTCAAAGACCTGGGTCACGTGGCCATGTGCACGCTTCCCTTGATGGCCGGTGACCGGGCGTTGGGTGTGCTGGTGGTTTATTCCACCGAACCCCACGCGTTCAATGCGGAAGAGGTAAGTCTGCTCGTCGAATTGGCGGGCGATCTGGGTTACGGCATCACGGTCTTGCGCGCCCGGGCCGAAAATCAACGCATGGAGGCGGCATTGCAAATGTCGCAGGCGCTCTATCATTCTCTCGTGGAGCAGATGCCGGCCGGAGTGTTTCGCAAGAATGCCGAAGGCCGTTACGTATTTGTCAATTCCCTGTTTTGCCGGCTCAAAAGCCTGAAGCCGGAGGATTTTCTGGGCAAAAAGGCCCTGCAGGTTGCCGCCAGCGAACCCGCAAGACTTAACCCGAATGAGGCGGCATCCAAGTATGCAGCCAAGGGCGAGGAGCTGCATAAACTGATCATGCAAACCGGAATATCCGTTGAGGAGGAAGAGGTCTATTCCAACGCCGCCGGTGAAAAACAGTTCTTCCACGTCGTGAGAATACCGGTCGTTGGCACCGACGGGAAGGTCATCGGCACCCAGGGAATGCTGTTCGACGTGACCCAGCTCAAACAGGCCGAGGAATCGTACATGCGGCTGGCCACGGCGGTGGAACAAGCCGCCGAGGCCATCCTGATCACCAACCCCGGCGGAAAGATTCTCTACGTCAATCCGGCCTTTGAGACGATCACGGGTTACCCACCGCAGGAAGTGATTGGCCAAAACCCGCGCCTCCTGAAGAGTGGCAAGCAGGACGCCGCATTTTATCAACAAATGTGGGCCGTGCTCGCTCAAGGCGGAGTCTGGTCTGGCCGCATCATCAATAAAAAGAAGGACGGCACCCTCTTCGAGGAGGAGTCCACGATTTCACCCATCCGCGATGCCACCGGCAAGATCGTCAACTACGTCGCCGTCAAGCGCGATGTGACCCGCGAGATAAAACTCGAAACCCAGCTCCGCCAGTCGCAAAAAATGGAGGCCATCGGCCAGTTGGCCGGTGGTGTCGCCCACGATTTCAACAACCTGTTGACCGCCATTCACGGCAATGCCTCGTTGTTGACGGACGGCCAGTTGCCGCCCGCCGAAATCCAGGACAGCGCCGAACAGATCATTGAAGCAGCCGAACGCGCCGCCGGCCTCACCCGCCAGTTGCTGATGTTCAGCCGCAAACAGGTCATGCAGCCTGTCATTCTGGATTTGAACGAGGTGGTGGCGCAAATGACCAAACTGCTTCAGCGCATCCTGGGCGAAGACATCACCCTGGCTTCAAATTACGCCCCCCATCTCCCGCTCATTCACGCCGACACCGGCATGGTCGAACAGATCCTGTTGAATCTCGCCGTCAACTCCCGCGACGCCATGCCCGGCGGCGGACAATTGACCATCGCCACCGGCACCGAAACGTTGACCCCGGAACAGGCGAAGCAATACTCCAACGCTTCACCAGGGGCCTACGTCCGGCTGAGCGTCACCGACACCGGCTGCGGGATTGCGCCGGAAAACCTGTCGCACATTTTCGAGCCTTTTTTCACCACCAAGGAGGTCGGCAAAGGCACCGGCCTGGGTCTGGCCACCGTCTATGGCATCGTTCAGCAACACCATGGCTGGATTGCCGTGACCAGTGAAATCAGCAAAGGCACGACCTTCCGCATTTATGTACCGGCCGTCACCGATGCCAAGGCGATGGATAAGCACTCCCGGGCCAGGCCGCAGTTGCCGCGCGGCTCCGAAACCATTCTGGTGGTCGAAGATGATTTGTCGGTCCGCCTGCTCGCGACCCACCTCCTGCAACGCTGCGGTTACCACGTCCTGTCGGCGGACACCGGAACGGCGGCGTTGGAACTCTGGCGGATACACGTGGGGCAAATTCAGCTCCTGGTGACGGACATGGTCATGCCGGGCGGTCTGACCGGCCGGGAACTGGCGGAACATCTCAGCCGGGAAAAAAGCGGGCTCAAAATCATTTACATCAGTGGTTACAGCCTCGACTTCAGCAAAAAGGAATTCCCCCTGATCGAAGGCCGCAATTTTCTTCAAAAACCGTTCTCCCCGCTCAAACTGGCGGAAATCGTGCGTTCAGCCCTGGATGCCAAATAAGTCCCCTCCTCGGCCATGCGGTAGGAAATCAGCAGGTTTGTCAAGAGAAGCGGAACCCGGCAATCTTCCAGTTCATGAACTGCGGCGGGCGATTTGAAGCCCTATGACCCCGAAAATCCGGGGTCGTAGGGCTTGGTTGGCAACCAACGGCGGGTCACTACGAGCGGCTTCGAATGTTCCCGAAGCGGCCTCGGAGGAACGTGACCCTGCCCGGCAGCCAGAGTGTCTTGTTCGCGGTGGGTTTTACGGCTTTGACTCGCCGCAGTTATCTACCTGCGGATGCGGGCAGCGGCAGGACGCGACGCTTGCCAGGCTGTCGGGTTGACTCCGGCGGAAGCTGAGGCGTTAATTAACGAAGGCGCCTTGCGCGCCGGCCTTTTTGTGGATGACGGCTCGTCATCGGTCGCTCTCGTCCAAATTCCCGGACCGGTTTGTTCCCACCTCACGATATTTTTTGATCTCATAAAATTGATACGGAGCAGGAGCGGGAATTGCGGAGAATTTATGGGGCGTTTTGCCGCGAACCAACCGTCGAATACCCCTTGCCCCAGTTTGGCAGCAGATCGAGTCGCTCGTTGACCCCGGCCGCAGAGCGCAGGATCGTTCGCACCGTTTCCAACAACTGGCTGATGTAGAAAGGTTTTGACAGCAGGGCCGCCAGTTGCAGCGATGGGCTGCGGGCCAGTTCGTCCGGGGGCAATCTGTTTGCGGCCATGACCACGGGCAGCACCATGTTGGCGGCCCGCAGTTTCCTGATCAGTTCAACGCCGGTCAGCCCGGGCAGGCTGTGTTCGGTGATCAGAAGATTGTAGTGATTGGCCTGAAGCGCCTCCCAGCCGGTGGCGCCATCTTCGGCGGTGTCCACGTCGTAGCCGGGAGAAATCAGCGCATTGGTGTACAACAGGCGGATATCGCTGTCGTCATCCACCACAAGGATATGGTGGTGCAGCTGCGCCTGACCTTGAACTGATGCGCCCACCGGCTCTCCCATTTGCAATAGTTCATTACCTTCCATGGTAGAAGAACCTAGACGTGAATATTGATCGGGGCCATGGGGTGTTCACCCCAGTCCCTTAAATCAGACATTTTGCCTCCAGCCCGGGGTTCGATTTCGAGACCGGGAACCGGGGGCGAACGGCCTGACGCCCACTCCGCGCGCCATTTTTGAGTGTGCCCCGTCATTTTCAATTCCCGGTGCTTGGCCAGCGCGATGGTTGCAGCTGATGGAAACGAGCGTGTTTAGTTTAATGCCGGTATTTCGGCTACCGCCCGGTTGACCCTTTCATCTCTCCCCGGCTTGCTCTTCCAAACCAAGACCAAGGGTTTTCCCAGTGGCGCCAAGGAACACCCTAGTCGCGGCCAGGCGGCGCAGAGGGTAACGGTGAGTATGAACCTTATTTATAAACGCAGAACCCAACGTGGGATCGATATTATGTGTTGGCCTTTCAAAATTGCCGGGCTGACAAAGCTCCTGGGAATCCTCCTGACCCTCGCCGCCTTCGGTTCAGTGGTTCAGGCAGCCAATGTCACTCTGGCCTGGAACCAAAGTGCGGATCCAAATGTTGCGGGTTACAACATCTATTACGGTGGGGCCAGCGGCAACTACACCAACCAAATGTCGGTTGGGCTGGCCACCGACACCGACATTTCCGGTCTGTTGGTTGGAGCCACCTATTATTTTGCGGCGACCACGTATTCCGTGCTGGGCATGGAAAGCGCCCTTTCAGGTGAATTGTCCTACACCGTGCCGACGCCACGCCAGGGAGTGCAGATCCGGGCTCTGCCGGCGGGGCAGTTTGCCGTGACCGTGGCGGGTGCGCCAGGCCACACCTATGATATCCTCGCCTCCCAGGATTTAATGACCTGGACCGTCATCGGCACGGTGACCTTGGGAGCCACCGGTGCGTTGGAATTTACGGACACGAACGCGACGGGTTTTTCGAGGCGCTTCTATCGCACCCGGGGATAACCGCAAAACAACCTTAAAGGTCGGGGGCCGAGGCACCGATAGAGTGACAGGATTGGGAAGCGGTTAGACAGTCTCCGGTCAACCGACAAAGAAAGCTAAAATCATGAAACTCTATCTCAGCCAAAAATGTTGGGGCCGCTCCTGCCTGCACCTGGCGGCGGCGATGCGCGCCGGCCACTGGCGCTGGCATCTTGCCGGCATCGGGCGGGAGATTCATTTTTCGAGGCACTGACCCACAAGCTTGCGGCGGGCGGCTCATGATAAAAAGGCAAATGATGAAACTCGAAGTGCAATTTGACCCGGCATACGGCTTTGACCAGCCGATTCGTTGGGAAGTCCAAACCCCGACGGCAGCGGTCGCCAGCCAGCCAGGTATCGTCGCCCACGGTGGCAATCGCCGGACGGCCAAAGCCGATCAAGCCCGAATTGACCTGGATATCTTTTTGGGAGAATCCTAATCTGACTAGCCCACCGCCAGTTTTTCCTGCGGCAGCAATCCTACCTTCAAAGCAAAACGCACCAGGCCCGGAACATCGTGGATGTTCAAACCATCCATCAATTTCATGCGATGGTATTCAATGGTCTTGGGACTGACCTTCAACAGTTCAGCGATTCCTTTGGTGTTCTGGCCTTCGGCAATCAATTGGAGAATCTCGCGCTGCCTGCCCGTCAACTGTTCGAGCGGGCTTTTCTGGCCGGCAATTCCTTGCAAGGAAGGTTTCCGGGCCAGGCGGGCGGAGATTTCCTGACTGAGATATATTTCCCCGTGAACCACCCGTTGCAAGGCGGTTTCCAACTCGGCCGTCGCCGCCTTCTTCAGCAGGTAACCGGCCGCGCCCGCCTTCAGCGCGCGCCAATAATACTCCTCGTTGTTGTGCATGGAGAGAATGATGACCCGGACATCCGGAAATTCCTTGGCCATGCGCACGGCCGCTTCCAGCCCATTCAGGCCGGGCATTGAGATGTCCATCAAAACCACATCGGGCCGGTGCTGCCGGACCAGATTCAGCACCTCGCGGCCATCGCCGGCCTCACCTATCACTTCCACCCCTGGCAACTTTTCCAGGAGCGCGCGAATGCCTGCCCGCACGAGCGTGTGGTCGTCGGCCAGGACGACGCGGATCGGCTTGATGGAACTGTTCATGGGGTTTAAGGTTCGGGCGACGGGGTCTGCCACTTTAACGGGAACCAGGCATGGACTTCGGCACCCTGCCCGGGAGCGGAGTTGCATTCAAACCGGCCACCCGCCAGCACCGCGCGCTCCTCCATGCTCAACAGGCCGAGGCTTGCGCCGCGCACGGCCTTTTCCCGGACGGCGGCCACCTCAAATCCGATCCCATCATCGCGCACGTGAAGGTGGAGCTGCCCCTCTTTCGTGCGCAGTTCAACCGTCACGGTTTTCGCCTGGGCATGGCGCACCACATTGGTCAGGGCTTCCTGGGCCACGCGGAAACATTCGGTTTCAATCACCTGATCCAGGCGTTGCTCGAGCCGATCGGCATGGAATTTCACCTTCAATCCGACCAGGGCCGCCTGCCGGTCGGTGTACCAGCGCAAGGCCGGCTCCAATCCCAGATCATCCAGGATGGACGGACGCAAATCCAACGAGATGTCCTGCACCTGTTCCAACACGCGTTCGACCACCTTGAGACTCTGGTTCAAGCGCGGCGTCAAGTCGTCGGCGCCGGGTGACTGCAACATCGCCTGGAGATTCAACTGCATGACGGTAAGGGCCTGGCCGATTTCATCATGGAGTTCGCGCGCGATGTTCCGGCGCTCCGTCTCCTGCGCCTCCACCAGCCGGCGGGAAAGCACCTGCAGTTTGCGGCTGTACTCCTTGCGTTTGGTCTCGGCCTGCTTGCGCTTGGTGATGTCACGAATGTTGCATTGAACCACCTTGCCGCCATTGACCTGATAGACGTTGCTGACAAATTCCACATTGATGGACCGGCCGTCACTGGTCTCCAACGGCAGGTCGTCGTAACGGACATACGTTTCATGCTGCAACTCCTTGAACTCCGCCTGGGAGGCCTTGGTGTCCTTGAACGGGCCAATCTCCCAGAGTTTGTTCCCCAGCAACTGCTCGCGGGTGTAACCCAGCATGTTGGTCAGGAACGGATTGACATCCTCAATCTGCCCGGTATCGGCATTGAGGATTAGAATTCCATCCTGGGCGGTTTCAAACAGCCGGCGGTAGCGCGTTTCCGAAACCTTCAACGCGTAATCAGCCGACTGGCGTTCCACTTCGCGATGTTCCAAGGCCTGGGCCATCTGGTCAAAAGTCCGGGTCAGCTGCCCCAGTTCATCTCCTCGATGGGCAAGTCCCGTGCGCGTGCTGAGATCGCCCTTGGCCAGCCGGGCGCCCGATTTCACCAGGGTCCGGACGGGACGCAGAACCAGCAGGTAGCTGCCGCCCCATCCCAACATGAAAGCCAGGCAGGCGGCAATCCCCAGTCCCGTCAGGTTTCCAGTCAGCCGGCGGTTCGCCTCGGCAAAGAGAACCTGCCTGGGGATGCTGCCGAGAATTGCAATCACGTCGCCGGCAACGAGCTGGCTGTGCCTGGCGGCAAACGCATGATAACCCGTGATGCCGTCCGAAGTAACAGCCTCCACCACGCCATGTTCCCGACTGAAGACCGTTTTCAAAAGCAACTTGTCCGGGAAACGCTGGCCGATCCATTTTTCAGGCAGGGGAAAGCGAACCAGGATTCTCCCGGTGTGGTCGATTTCGGTCCAGGTGGCCCCGGAGGGCAATTGCCCCGGCAGCATGGACTCGAAACGGCTGACCCAGTCCAAATCCAGTACCGCAAAGACCACCGCCTCGACCTTCCCGGTGGAATCGAAAACCGGAAAGCTGAAGCTGACGGTGGGCTTGCCGTTCGTCTGCCCGTCCGGGAAATCGCCAATTGCAAAGGCTCGCGTGGCGAGGGCGCGGCGGAAAAACGGGCGGTTGGTCTGGCTGGCCGGCTCCGCGACCGGATAGGCGCTGGCCAGCACCATTCCATTCGTCCCGATCACGCCCAGGTTGGCATAGCGCGGATAACTGTCCAGCAACTCCCCCAGCAATTTCTTGCAGTTCCGCCGGTTGCCCGAACGCACCGCAGATGATTCCGCCAGGGCGAGCAGCAGTTGGCGCGTCTGGCCAATCACCCGCCCTTCTTCCCGCACAGCCAAATCCATCATCTCCTGCGAACGTTGATCCCATTCCGCCACCAGTCGCCGCCGTTCTTCCGACGCTGTATGCAGCGTCAATCCCACCAGCGGGGCACACGCCAGCAACACCAGCAACAGCAGGC
>CAZKTW010000040.1:0-19012 GCA_964555775.1 uncultured Bifidobacteriaceae bacterium
ACCTCCGTGGCGCTGAAACTTTCGGGCGAATACTGGAGCATGACCTCCGTGCCCTTGAGCCGCGACAACCGGTCCTTGATCCATTGCGCGCCACGCACTGCCACCTCGACAATTTCCGCCTTCGACTTGCCAAACACGACCCGGCGTTGGGCTGGAGAGGTCGAATTATACATGTGGATGATGGCCTTTTTCGCGCCGACGAGTGATTCGACGGTGCGTTCGATCAAATCCTCGCGCGCCTGCACGAGCACCTGCAACCACACGTCATCCGGCGCGCGTTTTTCCTCGATGAGCCGGCGGTTGAACGCGAATTCGGTGTTCGACGCGGACGGGAAGCCGACCTCGATTTCCTTGAACCCGATTTTCACGAGTGTCTGGAACAGTTCGAGTTTCTGGCCGACGTTCATGGGCACGGCAAGCGCCTGGTTGCCGTCGCGCAGGTCCACGCTGCACCAGAGGGGGGCATGAGTGAGGACGCGGTTGGGCCACTGCCGGTCGGGCAGGGCGACCGGCGGGAAGGGACGGTATTTTTTCGACGGTTGTTGGTGCATAAACTCAGGCGTTGACGGAATTAAACCACGGATGGGCACCAGGGAACAGATGGATTGATGGATGAGCTATTTTGCTCCGCCACCCAATAGTCCAACCATCCAACAATCCGTTCATCCAATTTTGCTGTTTCGTGTTCATTCGTGGTTAAAACAAAAACCCCACCGCCGTCTGGCAGTGGGGTTTGATAAAGCTGGTAAACAAATCAGAACCCGACCGCCGCGCGGCGAAGCAGCGCGTTTAGCAGCAGATTCAAATTGCGATTCACTTGGGCAGGTTAGACGGAGGATGCGCCCGAGTCAAATCTGTTTTTAACCGGGCGCCGTTGTTGATCAGGGTCTTCTGTTTTGTCGGGGAAACCTGTTGGTGTTCAGCCTTCAGGCTGTTTTGGGCCGAAAACATGCTAAAGTGTGAACTCCAACAACGCACGCTCACAAAACAAAAGGCCCTGCGTTGTTGGTTGACGGCGGGTTGCTACGGCACAGGGTTTTGAACTAGTCTTGGGTCATGAGAATACCGTTGCGGTGGTACCGGGATGTCACTTTTGCGTTCGCTCTCGGGATTGCGCTTCTGTCCGGACTCTGGTTGCGATGGTATCTCCTGAAGGACCAGGTTTTCATTGATGATGAATGGCACGGTTTGTACTACGTCATTGGCAAATCTCCCGTCTGGCTGCTGACGCACTTTTCCATTCCGGGCGCAACGTGCATACCGTTGAATTTCTACACCTGGGCGTTGCGTGCCAGCCTGGGCTGGTCGGAATTGATGTTGCGAATGCCTTCGCTGATTTGCGGTGTGCTGTGCGGGGTTGTCGGTCCGCTGCTGGCCCGGGACCTCATCGGTCCGCGCCGGGCGGCCTGGCTGGCACTCTGGCTGGCGGCATCGCCGCTGCTGATTTTTTACAGCCGCATTTGCCGGCCTTACAGTGCCGTGGCCTTCCTCGGGTTCGTCGCGGTCTTGACGGCGGCGCGTTGGATGCAGTCGGGTGACCGCCGGGCGGCGTTTTTTTTTGTCGGTAGCGGCATCCTGGTCGTGTATTTCCATTTATTTGCCATCGTAACGGTGGCCACGCCCGTGCTGGTTGCAATCGTTTTCCATCTGTTTGCGCGTCTGGCGAAAACGCAGCAAACGGTGCCGGTCGGGCCGCCGTTGCGGCAGTGGCTCCTCGCGGTGGCAGTCATGGCCGGGTTCTGCGCGCTGTTGGTTCTGCCGGCGTTGATTCATTCGCTGCACACCACATTTTTCAACATCGCTTTGCAGGGAACTTTCCGGCTTCAATCCTTGCCGCGGGCGGCGATGCTGATCAGCGGCACGGGCCAGCCGGTTTTGGTTCTGTTGTTCTGGTTTGCCGTGGTCGTGGGCGTCGTTGAACAGTGCCGGCGCAATCCCTGGTTTGGCGTCATGCTGGCAAGCCTTTACCCGATGCACGCGCTGGCCCTGGCGCTTTCACGGCCCGACTCGGTCCAAAGCGCCGTGGTTTTGATTCGCTACAGCATGCCCTTGGTGCCGGTGAGCCTCCTGTTCGTGGCATGCGGGATTCAAGCCATCCTCGAAGCCATTGCGGCCCGGGCCGCGCTGCGGCCGGCGCTGCAAACGTTGACGGTGTATGCCTGCGTGGCCGCCTGGGTGCTGGCGGGGCCGTTGCCGCAATGCTACGTGGTTCCCAATAATTTCACCAGCCACGGCGCTTATCAGCATCGGTACGGGCGGATGGATTGGAGCCATTCGTTCCACAGCGATTTTACACCAGCCGGTTTTGCGTTGGACACGGTGATTCGCGCTGATGAGGTTTCGCCTTTCTATAGCCTGCTGGCGAAGCATCCGGATGGCCGCCCGATCGTCGAGTATCCCATGATGATTGGCGATCATTTCAATCCGTTTTATTACTACCAGCATTTTCACCGGCGACCGGTCCTGGTTGGTTACACGACCGATGTCGCGTTGTCGCGTGGCCTGGCATCCGGGAACATTTTTGGCAATACTTACATTGACCAGGTGTTGAACCTTGTGGACGATCCGTCCCGGTTGCGTTTTCGCAACCTGGTTTCCTTGGACGACCTCGCAGCGATGCGGAAGCGCGAAGTCGAGTATGTGATTTTGCACAAACGCTTTGAAGCCCAACTGTCCGAGGTGACGTTGCCGCTGCCGGATCTGGGCCGGCTGTATCGCAAATATGAACAGGAACTTGGCGCGCCAGCCTACGAAGACGCGTATATTGTCGCGTTTCGGCTCTGATGGCTTTGTTAGGGGCAGGGGCGAATCAGTTTAACGGTGAGACTCTCGGAACCTGTTTTCCGTCTGCAGGCGGTGTCTGCAAATTATCCGGCAATGTTCGGTCGGCGCATTCGGCCTCGAGGCCGGCCATTTCCTGGCGGACTTCCGGCGGCGCGGGGCGGCCGCGGAAAGCCAGCGTGATGTATTCGGCGAACCGGTCCCGGGCGGCACGAAAGTATTTTTCCCGCTGCCGCGGATCCTGGACGGTCAGGGCCAGCTTGTGATAGACGCGCGACAGATTGAGATTGGTCGCATCGAACCGGGGATGCAGGCGATCGGAGGTCAACAGGCTGGCCAAAGCTGCCGCCGGATCGCCTTTCACCTCCTGCGTGAGTGATTGGAGAAAAAAAAGGTAGGACATTTCCGCTGGAGGGGGCTGCTGGCGATCGCGCCAAAATTCCGCCAGTCCCGCCTGAATCACGGTGTCCATTTTGTGCAGGGAAGCGGTCATGAGCGGCGTGTCTTTCCGGGAGACGGCGGAGGCGAAGTTGGCGTAATAATAGGCCGCCAGATTTTCAAAGGCCTTGGGTTGGGGCCGCGGCAGGGTGATGTGATATTGCCACAAGGTTTCGCCGTTGCGCCACTCGCGCTCATAGGAAAGTTTTTGAAACAAGTTGATCGCTCCGCAGACCAGGCCGAGGGTCAGCACGCCCAGGCGCCACACCCGTTGCGGGCGTTGCAGAGCCTCGCCCGCCAGGGAGACGGCAATGGCCAGCACGCAGAACGCGGAGAAATAAATGTATCGATCCGCGACCCAGATGCCGATGTAAATCAGGTTCAGGTAGGGGACCATGAGCACGAAAAACGCGGCGTAATAGAAAAAAATGTCCTTGCGCCGACGGAATGACCAGACGCCGATCCCCATGGCAGCGGCCACGGTTGCCAGGGCGATGGTGATTTGCCCGGGCGGGCAAGCAGCCTGCAATGCGGGCCAGGAGTAAAGCACGGCGAGGTGGCTCGGGAAAAAAATCTGCCGCAGATCGACCCAGAATCCCATGGGATTGACCATCAGCAGATTCCAAGCGTGAGCCAGTCCGTGGGCCGTATAGCCGCGATCGAATATGCCCATTTCCGCCACCGTTCGCTGGTACCATTTGTAGATGACCCCGCTCACAATCAGGCTGGGCGTCAGCCAGAGGAACTCCCGCACCAGTCCGCGTCCCCAGATCAACGGCGCATCCGGCGAACGTTCACCGCGCAGATACGGCAACAGAACAGCATGAAGAAAAAGCATGAACGGGAACGTCAATGCGCTGATTTTGGACAACAACCCAAGGACGAAGCAAATCAAGGTAATGGCCTGCCACCCGATTTGTGCGACCGCGCTTTTTGCCGTCAGCCGCTGCGTTTGCGCGCACAGTGCCAGCAGCAGGAACAGGGCGGACAGGATGTCCTTGCGGCCCATGATCCAGGCGACCGGTTCCGTATGCACCGCGAGCAACAGATAAGCGGTGGCCGTGGCCAGGGCAAAGCCATAGCGCCGGGTGGTCGCGAACAGAAAGAAAAACATCAGCGCCACGACGACTCCGTGGAGCAACACGTTGCCGAGATGGTAGCCAAAAGGATTGTCAAATCCGAAGACGCGGCTGTCGAACGCCCAGGTTGCATCCCGCACCAACAGCGGTTCTTCCCGCGGGAAATACGTGGCGCAAATAGCCTTCAGATCGGCGGGCAGGCTGGGCTGGCCATAAAGCTCCGGATGATCCTGCAAAATCCGGACGTCGTCATAATACACGAATCCGTATCGCACGGAAGGCAGATAGAAGCCCCAGGCAATTACCATGAGCAAGCAGCCGGTGAGGAGGTTGCGATGGCGCCGGAGCAGGCCCGGTTTGGAGGGCGGGTTGACAGTGTCAGCCGGTGGTGCTGTGCCGGAAGTCATCGCATCGCGCTGATCAACATTTGGCCGGCCAGGGGTTTGAACGGACTCATCAGATAAAGGCGGACCAGGCATGGGTGGACCGGCATGCGTGATTTCAGGGTCAACGGCATGAAGCGCGGCACACAGCGCACAATCCTAAATCCGTTGGCCGCCAGCAGGTCGCTTAAGCTTTGGGCGGTGTAAATGGAAACGTGCGTGTAATCGTCAAAATACTCGCGGAAGCAATATTTGAAATTCGGCTGGACGATGCTGATCGTGGCGCCCGGCTTCATCTTTCGTCGCAGTTGGCCAAGACACTGGATCAGGTCGGTTTGAGAAACGTGTTCAAAGCAATTGCTGCTGAAAACATAGTCAACCGAATCGTCCGGCACGCCGTCGAGCCGGGCGATGCTGGTGACCAGGCCTTCCACCCCGGGGTCCAGGTGCGAAAGCATCCCCGGCCAGATATCCACCGCCAATCGCCGCCGGGCCTTGACAGCATTGATGAAATCGCCGTAGCCGCTTCCCAAATCCAACACAACCGCTTCCGGCGGGATTTCCTTTTGGAACACGCTGGCCACCAGGGTTTGCCACAACACCCGCCGCCGGGGGTCCGGCTGGAATCGGGTGTGATGATAGGTATCGTCAGTCATGGGCGAAGCCTTTCCAGTCAATGAAAATGCCCAACAACATGCGCAGGCCCAGCCGGGTGGCGATGCGATTATTGACGTTGCCTCCCTTGCTGGTGCCCACGCGCGGGTGGAAAGAAACGGGGCATTCCAGAATGCGCATTCCCGACTTCAGGGCCGTATCCAGAAAATACGCGTTGAATTCCAGATTGATGCGCGGGTCCAGCCGGCCCATGAGTTTTTTCAGCCCGGCGTTGCGGCACAGTTTGTAGGTCGTTCCCACGTCGGTGAGCGACACCCGGCCGAGATGTTTCAACTCCAGCACTTTGCCGGCGAACAGATTGCCATAATGCATATACATGGAGAGTTGCGTGTCGCGATCCTGGAGCTGCTCGACTATCCGGCTGCCGTTGACGATGTCGGCGTGGGGGATATAGGCGAGAAATTTGTCGAGATCAAAGGCGCGAAAGGTCAGATCGCCTTCGCACAGGACGGTCAATTCCGTGTCTGCAAACGTCAGGGCTTGTTGCAGGGCGCGATGCACGCAGGCGCCGTATCCCTGCCGCGGCTCGTTGAACACGAGGGCGCTCGCCGCTTCGGCCACCGCCATCGTCTGGTCCGTGCTGTTGTTGCTGATGACAATCACCCGTTCCACCCGCGGGTGGGCGCGAAAATCCCGGACGGCATCGCCAATGCTGCGTTCGTCGTTGTAGGCCGTCAAAACCACGGTCAGACGGCCATGGTCCAAACGATCGTGTTGGACAGATTTCAGGTGGCGCGTCCGTCGAACGTTCCGGAAAAGATCCCAGCCGATGAGCATGATGCCGGCCACCAACGGGATGCCGCTGTACCAGATCAAATCTTCATTCAAGCGGCGAAAGAAGGGCGGATTCAAAAACAACCACCGCACCGGGCCGAGGGCCACGCCGACCAGATACGCGGACAGGGCCAGTGAAACCAGCAGAAAGCCGTAAAGGGCGCACCACGTTGTCCTGGCGTCGGAAGGGTCCGCCGGATTTTTTTCCTGGCCTGTGGTCAGCAGGGCGGACTGGTTTGCGTCAGCCTTCACGGCAACGGACGGTATTGAACGACCGGTTGCAGTCAAGTGTTGAATTCGTGAATCAACGGTGCGCGATTCGGCGTTCAATTCAGCCAATGAACACCGCGTGGACGGTCTTCATCGCGGCTTCGCCCTTGGCCAGGTCAATCACGACGGAGATTTTGATTTCGCTGGTGGATATCATGTCGATGTTCACGCCTTCTTGCGCCAGCGTTTCAAACAGTTTCCCGGCCACGCCGGTATGGCTCTTCATGCCGACGCCGACGATGGACAGCTTGCCGATCTTCTCGGCGGTGATCACGTCCCGCAGGCCAAGCTCCTGTTTCAATCCGTCAATGACCTTCTGCGCCTTGAGCAAATCGGGTTTGTCCACGGTGAAGGAAATGTCCGTTTGCGGCGTGCCGGTGCCATGGCTGATGTTTTGCACGATCATGTCCACGTTTACGGTCGCATCGCCAAGCGCTTTGAAAACGCGCGCGGCCACGCCGGGCTTGTCGGGGACGCCGACGAGCGTGATTTTGGCCTGATTTTTGTCGAGCGAGACGCCGCGCACGACGACGCCTTCCATGCTTTTGGTTTCTTCTTTCACAATGGTTCCGGGGTTGTCGTTCAAACTGGAGCGGACCTCAAAGACCACTCCGAATTTCTTGGCAAATTCAACCGAGCGCGACTGCATCACCTTGGCGCCAAGGCTCGCGAGCTCGAGCATTTCGTCGTATGAAATTTCCTGCAGCTTCTTCGCGGCCGGCACGCTGCGCGGGTCGGCCGTATAGACGCCGTCCACGTCCGTGTATATCTGGCACAGGTCGGCCTTGAGCGCGGCGGCGAGCGCAATCGCCGTCAAATCCGAACCGCCCCGGCCCAACGTGGTGATCTGGCCCTCGGGCGTTTCGCCCTGGAATCCGGCGACGATGACCACGTTGCCCTGGTGCAAAAGCTCATGGACCTTCTTCGGCGTGATGTTGTGGATCCGGGCCTTGGTGTGAACCACGTCGGTGACGATGCCCGCCTGCGGGCCGGTGAGCGACACCGCCGGAACCCCGAGGGAGTGCAGCGCGATGGCCGTGAGGGCGATGGTCTGCTGTTCGCCAGTCGCGAGCAGCACGTCCATTTCGCGCTCGCTGGGCAAGGGCATGATTTCCTTGGCCAGCTTGATCAAATTGTCCGTCACGCCGCTCATCGCGGACACGACGACGACGATCTGGTCGCCCTGCGCGCGATATTTGGCCACGCGCGCTGCGACATTCTTGATGCGGTCGGGGTTGCCCACCGAGGTGCCACCGTATTTTTGAACGATCAATGCCATAAAAATACCGAGGGACGTTGCCTGGGATTGCACCGCATAGCCCCTGTTGAAGTTGGAAGACTAATCATTCAACAACCGTTTGAAAAGCCCGGAATTGGCCCATTTGAATGGAAATCCAATGGCCGATGTCTCTTGAAGTTGTCCGTCGCTGCCCAACCAGGACATATTTACTGGAGCATTTGCACGCGATAGAACCGCTGCGGGCCACCGGGGGTGTCGTTGATGGTTTGCTCGCTGCCGGTGGCGAAACGATCGTCGCCAAGCGGCAACCAGATCGGATCGTCGAGATTGTTTTTGTATTCCACCCGGTAGGTATGGCCGGGAGAGGTTTGGAAGGTCAGGTTGAAGGTTTGGTCCGCCAGGAGCGTGAAGGCTGTGACGGTGGGAACACTGGTAGCCGGCGGCAAAACATTCGGCTGGTTCGGACTGGGCGTCGGCATGAACAGCCGCAGGGCGCCGCCGTCGGGGTAGCGGCCTTCACTGATGTTTGAAGTTTGGGCGCCGAAGACGACGGCGTCAATGGCCGTGCCGTCCGGCGCGAACAGGCCGATGGCTTCGCCGCTCTTGTCCAACTTGAAGGAGACATGCAGATACGGGCTATTGGTGCTGTTGGCGGAGGGTTTGTTGTCCGCCCAGACGAGCAGAAAACCATTCGTTGGCACGATGTAGCCGGCGGGAATTTGGAACTGGAAACGATTGCTCAAGTTGTCGGTCAGATAATATCCGGTCAGATCCGCCGGCAAGCTCGAGGGATTGAACAATTCAAACCAATCGTCATATTTGCCGGTGTCGGGATCGAGCAGCCAGCCCGTATTTTCGGCCATCCATTCGTTGATGGAAACGGTGATCGGCGCGGCGAGGTCGTTGTTGCTGCTGCCGGGCGACGTGTGAAACATCGTTTGCCGGTAAAACGGCTGGCCGTCCGGGAAATCGCCGTAGGAATAATTCGCCGACAGCGGCAGGTAATTCAAATAATCCACGATCTGCGGGGCGCTATTGACGATGCGGGCCAACGCGAGTTTTCCGCCGGACGAACCCAAGCGAAAACTCGTGTGCAGAACGGAGCCGGCGCTCTGCGCAGGCCGGCCGTCGAGCCACACGACGAGAAATTGTCCGGGGGCAATGCTCGCATCCGATGGGAAAGCCCAGTTGGTGGCGCTGGTGTAATTGGTGCCCAGATAAAATCCGCTCAAACTGAGCGTATTGGTGCCGGCGTTGTAAAGTTCCGCCCACGGATCGCGTTCGCCGAAATTATCGGCCGGGCCGGTGAGGTTTTCGACCTGGACTTCGTTCAGCCAGAGCGAGGGAAATTCCGGCAGCGTGCCCGCGACGGAATTGTTCGTGCCGGGTGTGCATTTGGTGACGAGGCTCGAACTCCAGTTGGCGACGCGGCTGTTGTCCTGGTTGAAATCCACCAGTTGCAATGAAACGCCGGGCACCTGCGCGGGATTGGCTGGCCACGGCGCGTTCGGCTCGTAACGCACACGGTCCACGACCACATCGCCGTTCGTGCCGGGCTGGATGAGCGACAGGGTCTCGCCATCGGTTTGCAGCGTGCCGGTGAATTCGTCGAACACCGAAACCAATCCGCCGTAGCTCGCCGCGAACACCGTGCGGCTCTTGGCGAGCACGAGGAATTTTTGCGGCGCGAGCGTCGAGCCGGGCGGGAACGTGTAGCCCAAACCGTTCACGGGCCAGCCGGACAAATCGAACGTGGTGTTCGTGGCGCGATTGAACAATTCGACGAATTCACCGCCGGCCATCGCGGGGGTGTACATGATTTCGTTGAACACGATGTTGCCAACGGGCGGCTCGGGTTGCGCTGAATTGGCCACGGTCGCGGTTGTGCTGCCGGCGGAATTGCCGAAGCGGTCATAAGCGGTGATGGAAATGCTATTCGTGCCGAATGCGACGGGCAGCGTGATGCTCCAACTGGTCGCCGTGATCCACGCGGGCGTGAACGCTTCGCCGTTGATCCAGATCGTTGTCACCTCAAACGGCGCGGAGCCGGTGAGCGTGACCGTGTTGGACGCGGCGGTGAAATAACTCGCGGCGACCGTGAAGGCGATTGCGTCCGCCGCCGCAACCTGCGACGCGATGCTCGATTGCGCGCTGGCAATCCACGATTCCGTGCCGCTGGGGTTGGTGACGCTCAATCCCGCCGCCTGAAACGCCGCGTATTTGGCGTCCATGATAGGATTGATTTTCGACGCGAGCATCGGACCGTTCGCCAGTTCCTTCAACGCGCGATAATACATGCGTTTGAATTTTGGCCGCGAATAAATTTGCTGCCACACAGAATCGTAAAAACTGAACATGCTGGAACCGGGACCATTGGCAATCGAGTTTCCCAGGCATATGTTGAGATCATGGGTGAACAGCGTCCAGCGATGTTGCGGACTGATCCAGGCATAGACGTTTTGGCCGCTGCCGGTGGAGCCAAAGCAATCCCAATTGCCGGCGGCGTGATTGGCGGCGGAGACGCGCATCCAGTTTTCCGGGTCAATCACGTTTTCCACCAGGTCGTCGTAATTCGGCTGGCTGCTGGCCGTCGTGGCAGTGACGAGCGCATAGACGTTCGTGAAATTGCTCAATGAGTCGGGCGTGGAAGACATCGCCCAGTTGGGCCGGTAACGCGCCGGTTTCCACGCGCCGCCGGTGGTGGTGTATTTTTGAAGCACGCACCACGACTTGTTCATAAACGACGAGAAATTCAACACGCCATACTCATACCACGGACCTAGTTTGTAATACTGGCCGTCGGTGTCGTCGGAAAAATGCTCGTGCCGGACGGCGCTGGCGGTGGGACGATAGGCGTCTTCCATCAAATTGCCGCGACGGACGCCGTTGACATAGACCGCGACAAAGCGCCGGTAAACCCACGGCGCGCCGAGGCCGCGCAAAAAGGTATTCGCCGCCTGCTCGCGTTGCAGCGTCGGGTCGTTGACGTTCGAGGTTGCGGAATCTTGGTAGATGTCGTTGCCGGGCCAGTGGATTTTGTTGAACGACGACGTGCCCAGCATCATGTCATCCTTAGGCACGCTCCAGACATAATGACAGGCGCGGTTGCCGGCGGGTGAATCGTAATATTGGTGATACGGACTGCCGGAGTAATGCCCGCCCATGTTGTAAATCACCCGGTTGTTATAGACCAACGTGCCGTCAATGTCCTCGTTGCTCATCACTGGCAAATTGATCCAGCGGGTGACGTTCGTCTGCGAAAGCCACAGATGATACGTGCCGAAAATATTCGCCGGCGTCGGATCGTCAAAAATAATCACGCACTCGCGGGGAGGCGCGTTGTCGGGAACAATTTCGGGAAACGTGCTGGTTGCCCCCAAATTGTCGGTGGCCAGCAGCATGAATTCCACGGCGGATTTCGCGGGCCGGCCGGGAATCGTCGCGCTGAAAATGCCGTCGCCGGCCACCGCGTCGCCGTTGGTGCCTCCGTCGTTCATCGTCACGTTGATCAAACTCGTTGAAGGATCATTGCGATAACGCAACACGAGCGACGCCACGCCGTCGGGATCGGACACGCGAGTGGTGACGGCAACGGATTGGTTGGCCGCCGGCACGGCGGGCGAGTGCGACACTTGATAAATCGCCGGGCCGCAGTTCGTCGCCGCGCGGCTGTTGGGCAGACCCGGCGTGCCGAGATTCGCGGGCACTGGCAGTTTGCCGGTGGCTTCGAGATAATTGCCGCGCAACCGCAGCAGCGGTTCCGGCCAGCCATGCAGCCAGCGCGCCTTGAACCGCAGCGTCGCGGTGTTGCCGCTCGCGAGCGTGGTGTTCGTAAGCGTGACTTGCGCGCCGTTGGGGCCCACTTCGAGGCCGCTGGACGCGCGCAAATGCAGGCACGACCCGCCGGAGGGATAGCCCCAGTTGGTTTCCAAACCGGAACGCGAATGGTTGCCCAACAAAGTCCAGTTCGTCAGGCCGCTGTCGAAGTTTGGATTGGAAACATAATTATTGCCCACGGTTCCCGGCCGCACTTCCATGTTGTCCGCCAAACATTCGCCCGCGTCGAGCAAACCAAGTTGCGCAAAGGAAATACCGCCGCCGTTGACCGCGCCGTTGTCGAGCGTGCCGGTGAATTCAATATTGGTCCACGAAGATTTCGCCGTGTCGTCGCTGTCGGCCCAGTTCGCGGCGCGCCGCTTTTCCGAACGCGCGTCAATCAATTCCAGGCTGCTGCCGTCGCCGTCGGACCAGCGGCCCCAGCGTCCGCCGGTGCCGTAGGTCACTTCGTCCACCACGATGTCCAGATAGTTGGTCGTCACGTGGCCCGATCCGTTCGTGCTCAAGGTCGTGTCCGGCATCGTCAGCGTGAGCCGGTCGCCGGAGTGGGACAATTTTCCGCCGAAATTGCCCGCAGTGTTGGCCGCGTTGAGCTGCGCATAGTTGGTCAAAAGATACGAGGTATTTTGTCCGACAACCAAATAGCCCCCGGCGGCCAGCTCCTGGTTGCTGGCGAATGTCCAACTGATGCCACCGCCCAATTTCCAGCCGCCCAGATTCACGGCGTTCGTCCCGTGATTGAACAGTTCGACGTATTGCGCGTCGTCGCCGCCGACCAGCGGATGATACATGATTTCGTTGAAGCCGACCGGGCTCACGAGCGGCGTGGCGTTGTTGGTGCCAAACGTCGGCGCGCTCAAGCGTGACCATTCCGCCGCACCGTCGGGATAGCGCCCGAACGAAACGCCGTTTTCCTGCGCCTCGAACTTCAAAGCATCCAGCACCTGGGTGGCGTTCGTGCTCTTGAAATAGATTGTTTCGCCGGCGGCGTTGAGACCGAAGCCAAGCTGCGTTCTGGTAAAATAAACAAACCCGCCCGCCGGAATGATCGTGCCGGCGGCGATCGTGAATTTGTTGGTCACCGGTTCGTCGCTCAAGTTGCAGCCGGACAAATCCACGTCCGCGTTGCCATGATTGAAAAGTTCGATGGAATCCACTTGCGGCGGATCGGTGTGGGCCAGAATTTCGTTGATGACGACGTTGCGCAGGGCGTTGGTCTGAAGCACCTCGGCCGCGCCGGGCGAACCGCCGGCCAGTTCGCTGCGCTCCCAGGCCCGGGGATCGCCTTCGCCATAGGACGGCCGGGCCAGCACGATGGAATGTCCGGTGCCGCTGGCTCCCATCGGCCAGGGCGCAATGTTGTCGTAATTGACGTCCAACAAAAGCAGTCCCTGCTCGTCGTACAATTTCACCGCCCCGCTGGTCTTGAGGCTGTTGGCATAGGGACCAAACGCGTTCGAGGTGCCATAAACCGCCTGCAAATCCGCAGGCGCCGCCGCTACCACCAGAAAACCGAATCCCGGAATTGTCGTCGAAGCCGGAAAGACAAACTGGACTTGCCCATCCAGCCGATAACCGCTGATGTCCTCGGACCAGGGATTCGAGTTGTACAATTCGATGAATTCTGTGTTCAACCCGTCGGCCCGATTGGCCGGGTTGTACATGATCTCCGTTATGGCGATGGGGGTCCGGCGGCTCGACGGCCCCAAAGCCTCGCTGACGGACTGGGAATTCGCGCTCGTGGCAACAACGGCAATAGCGAGTACAAGGCCTTTAATCCTTCCCGGTTTTGTGAGTGGCGGTCGGCCAATGGCCGTCGGCGCCTTCAGGTAAAGCATGAGGAAAGACTAGCATTTCCAAGTAGAATTTGCAAAAGATTTAGGTTCATGAATAAGTTTAGTAACTGCACGCCGATGCAGCATGGAGCGTAAGCGACAGGCTCAAAATGACCATGAGCCGTAAGACCCGCGTTTATATAATATCCAAGTTTGGCCGTTCCCTGCTTATCGCCTTGTGCCATGAACCTCAAGCCTAATGCCTGATGCCATTCTGGGCACCGCCACCGGCACCACGAAACAGAAGGGTAATACTCTATTACTCTATTTGAAATCTTCCACCCGGATCATCACGGGTTTGCCTTTGACGGCCGGCAACCGGCCGATTTTTTTCAAGGCGCCGCTGACCGCGCCGTTGGTCGCGTAGTGCAGCATGAACATCAATGGCACGCTCCGGCCTTCGTGGCCTTCGGGCTGGATGACGGACGAGATGCCAATCTGCGCTGCGCCGAAAATGGCCGCGATCTTCGCCAGCACACCCGGCTTGTCCACGACGTTCAGCCGGACGAAATATTGAGACACCACATCGTCAATCGGCGCGACCGCGCCCTGACATTCGTGCGGGACAAATGGCGGCACGCGATGTTTGTTGTTGAACTTCAGGTCGAGCGCCGCGTCCGCCAGGTCGCTTAACACCGCGCTGGCGGTGGCGTCCTTGCCCGCGCCGCGCCCGTAAAACAACGTGTCGCCCACGATATCGCCGCGGACAAACACGGCATTGAAGACGTGGTTCACGCCGGCGAGAACATGCGCGTTTGGCACGAGCGTCGGATAAACCGAAACCTGCACCCGGCATTTACGATTTGCGATATTCGATTTACGAGCCGGTTTGCTTTTTGTCGCGTCAATCGTAAATCGTAAATCGTCAATTCGCTTGATAATTCCAAGCAGCTTGATGGTGTAACCAAGTTCATTGGCAAACTTGATGTCCAAAGCGTTAATATGGCGGATGCCTTCAATGTAAATTTTCTTCGGGTCCACCCAGAAACCATGAGCCAACGAAGCGAGGATGCCGGTTTTGTGCGCGGCGTCGTGGCCGTCAATGTCCAGATCCGGCGGGGTTTCGGCGTAGCCCTGCTTCTGCGCATCGGCCAGCACCGCGTCAAAGTCCGCGCCCTCCAGTTTCATCCGGGTGAGGATGTAATTGCAGGTGCCGTTGACGATGCCGTACAAAGCGTTGATGCGGTTGCCGACAAAACCTTCGCGCAGCGATTTGATGATGGGAATGCCGCCGCAGACGCTGGCTTCGTAATATAAATTCGTGCCGTGTTTTTTGGCCGCCGCAAATAATTCCTCGCCGTGGGCGGACAGCAGCGCCTTGTTGGCCGTGATGACCGGCTTGCCGAGGGCGAGGGCGGCGAGGACCATCGTCCGGGCAATGCCCGTGCCACCGACCAGTTCAGTGACGATGTCCACCTGCGGATCGTTGACGACGCTTTGCCAGTCCAGCGTCATGAGCGGGCGCGAAATGGGATACGGCCGCGGTTCGTCAAAGGCCTTCACGGCGACCTTGCGGACATTGACCTTCACGCCGATGCGCGAGGCCATGAGGCCGCCGTTGAGCCGGAGCGCGTGAAACACGCCACTGCCCACGGTGCCGCCGCCAATCATGCCGAGATTTACCTGCTGCATAGGAACAGGAAGTTTGCCGAGAAACGGAGCAGGGGACAATTCAATTTTCGGGGCGGAAAGGCGTTGACACGAATTGAACTGCAAATATGCTGCGCCCACGGTGCTGGGGGGCGTAGCGGCGACTCGGCAGAACGCCGCAAACTGTGCCGGGAATTCAGATGGCGGCTTTCTGCCGAAAGCTGCTACGTCCCATTTTACCGTAGGAGACGACGTGGGGAGTCTCATTCTGAACAATCCACAATCCACAATCCACAATCCGCAATCCGCAATCGCCAATCCGAAATTGAAATGAGTCTCGTCACCCCTACTCTTGCACAATGATGGCGGACGGGACGCATCCGTAAACGGGACAGGTTTGTCGCGCAGAAACCAACATCCGCAATGTCCCGGGTGCCCTGCGCGGATGTCAACTGGTTCTCCACGCTCGTGGTGTTGTCACGGCTATCAAACGACGGCTACACCCTCGCCTTGGCATTGCGCGAAGGTTCTGCCGGCGAACGTGGCTTTGGCGGCAATGGTGGGCCAGGCGTTGCGGATGATGTTGGTATCATCGGCGACTTCTTCGGGGGTCGAGCCTGGGTAAACCGATAGCTATGGTTGGAGGGTATTTAGTTCGATTATGGCGCGGTCGCGTAACGAGCCTGCGGGAAAGAGTTCAGCCCATGCCTTCGCCGGCGCAAAATCCTGAATTGCCCATTGGTGCAGCACCGACATGGCCGCTTCATCCTGGGCCGGGCCGGGAGGTATTTGATCAATCACTAAATTGGCCGCCGTTTCGGGCGCGGTGAGGGATTCTTCAAACGCAACGCGGGCCATGATTTCATCCCGCTGTTTGCCGACAGGTTGGCTGGCTGCCCAGCTCAACGCACCGGCCAAATCTTTGCCAGCCCACGTCAAAGCGATATCTCCCATCACGGCGTCTTGCCCGTCCGCAAGGCAAAGGGCTGCTTTTGCTGCCGCCGCCGGGTCAAGCTCGGCCATTTGTTTGGTGGCATAGATCAAAGCTCTTTGCTGCTCGTTGGTATCCGCCAGTTGTCCGGCCCACGCGAAGGCTGCAGTGGCATCGCTGGTGGTCCAGGTTTGGATCAGTTGGCGCATGAGTTCCTCGTGGCCTTGCTCGTTGGTGGTGGCTTCCACAAGTCTCGCCGCTGCCGCCGGGTCCAGGGCAATCAAAGCGGGCAGCAGGTTGGTGAAAACGATTTCGTGGCTGTCCTTATTGGTGGAATTCAATTCCTGCCAGATCGCTGCCGACAAGCCGGCCACCCGCTCTTCCATCGTTGGCAGCGCTTGGGGCACGGCGATGGCACGGCGATCTGGCAGCGTGGTGTCAACGGCGGTTTCAATGCCAGATGAAACGATGGCGGCCGGTGCTGGCGGGGCGGCGGCGGCGCCGCTGGTCAGCGCGTGGTTTCGCAGGGCCACGGTAGCCACACCGGCGGCGCTGGCGATGAGCATCAGGATCAGCCAGGGTTTGTTCATGGGGAAAATGGCGGGGGCGCGATGAGACTCGCGCACCCGCTTGTTCAATGATTAATGTTTGGCAACCCGCGTGGCCGCAATGGTGACTGCCGCGCGTGTTAAAGGCAGAATTACGGAGCGATTTTCCATTGCTGGTTATAGCTGCTACCAGGCCCCCACTGTTGCACGCCAACTCCGTTCCCGGTCAGGCCGCCCGTATCAACGCATTGGCCGGTTTGTTTGTTGATGAGTCGGTAATACCCTGAATCTGTCACCTCAAGCGCCCAACGCTGGTTCAAACTACCGCTCGAAGTATATTGGTTGAGTGCAGAACCATTGGCCGTATATCCAAAACCATCAAGATACTCGCTTGTGACACCGACGTTCTGCAACCGGTACCAAACGCTGTCTTCCTGGATAAAATTCCATTTTTGATTATTGCTCGAACTGCTGGCGTATTGGGCAACAGGGGCCCCAGCCGTGGTGGAGCCCAAATTGTCCAGATACTCGCTGTCGCCTCGGTTCTGCGCCCGGTATGTGCCGGCAACCACTGGTGAGTTTTTCTTTTTCCACGCCCAGCGAAACATATCGTTGGCTTGCGTGTTGACCTCCACAAAGATCGAGTTGAACCAGTGATACAAATTCGCGTAATTTACTCCTGAATATGCGATAACTCCGACGTTGTTATCACGCGCCCAGGCAAGTGTCCCGGAAAAAGCAGCCTGATCCGGGTCCATGCCGAACCGCCACTGCTGCCAAAAAGGAACTGAAGGAGACCGTCCATCCGTTTGAACGCCAGTTTCGGTAATCACTGTCCTCCAGGCATAGCTGCCAACGCAACTGGCGCATTTGTTGTAATAACCCTGCCAGCTTGCGCCGCCCCCGGAATAGGGCTCGGATGCGAACCAGGAGTACATGTGCAATCCCAAATATTGATTATTCAAGCGGGTGTCGGCGCCGATGCCAGTGCAGATAGTCTCAACATTGTTGCCCGCGAGAATGCATTTCCAGTTCGGGGGATGATAACGGGTCAGGAACCCGGCGTACAAGTTAGCCAAGGCTGCATCGGTGGAGTAGGTAGGCTCGTTGACTGGCTCAAAGTACACGGTTGGGTGGTTGGTTCCGAAGGACGCGTTCACCACGTCCCATATTGCATACCACGCGTTGACATCAGACACGGTGCTTCCGCTGGGCAACCAATAGGTGATAATCACCTTGCAACCAGTGCTGCCGACGCCATTGATGGCGCCCGCGTAGAGGTACCAATTGTTGCCCGTGGAAAGCGTGCTGTCGATCGGCATTCGAACGGTCAGGCCGCCGGCGGCCTTGACGGCGTTGCCTACTACTTGGCCAGCCGCGTATTGTTGTGCGTATGTTTGGCTTGCGCTCAAGCCGTCGGGCCAATGCGTGGTCGCGATGGTATTAGCGGCCCAATTCATGCCATACAAGCCGTCCGGGAGCGATGCAGCGCTGACGGTGGTGACGGAGAGCCAGGCAGCGGATGCGGCCATGGCTAGGGTTTGGAGTATTTTTTTCATTTTTTTGTCCATCGTTGGTTGGTTGGATGAGACGCCCTCACCTTTGGTTATGTGCCCAAAAACGACACGCAGCTTTGCGTTAAAGACGCGAGATGGGTTGTGTCAATAAGCTAATGCGCTTTTTCAGCCTGAAAAATGCCAAGTATTTTTGAAAATTTTACATCGTCAATGGGAACGGCAATACCAGGAAGAGGAAATTATCCGGAAGGGCTGACTGTAGATTGCCATTTTGGTTTGAGATTGCCCCATTTTGGCGATGCAGGCAAAGAGCGACATGCCGAAGCGGTACCAACTGACTCGATGCAAGCCTGGGTGTTCTCTTGACGGTCTTCCAAGGACGCTTCTCCTTGGTCTCGCCCCAGAGACTGTGCCAGCCAGGCCTCTGACCGTAGTTCCGGTTGGAGTTGAAGGGCGGATCAATGTAGATCAAATCTACTCAGGCGTCGGGCAGCTTGGCGAACTGTTCCAGATTGTCGCCGCAATAAATGACGCGAGGGTCGAGGAGGAAACTCGGTCGTGGCTGCGCTCGTGAGCGCGCGGCTGATTTTTCCGGAGAGGCTTGCCGCGGACTCACGTCCGCAGTCACGGAGGGTTTTACCGCAGCCTTTTTTGCCATGCGTGGAGATTAGACAAGCATCGCCGCTCCGTCAATTCAACGGCTTTGCCGGTCTCGTTCGCAGCACGAGCAGCGCGCCGAGGGAAAATAATACGGCGCTGTAACCAAACGCCACACTCGTGCCAGCCGTGGTCCATAACACACCGACGATAATGCTCGACAGGAAATCGCCGATGCCGTTCACGGTCGCCAGCACGCCGAACGCCATGCCATGCTGTTCCTCGCCCACCAGTTCCGCACAGAACGAGTCTTCCAGGGTTTCACCAATCGCCACATGGATGCCGCTGAGAATGAAAATGATGCCGAGCCACCAGATGTTCATCGGGGCGGCTACGATCAACAATGCCATCACCGCCGCGAGGGCATAACCGAACGCGAGCACGTACTGTTTTTTGAATCGATCCGCGAGCCAGCCCGCCACCAGGGCGAACCCGGCGTAATAAAAGTTCCTCAATA
>CAZKTW010000041.1:0-18998 GCA_964555775.1 uncultured Bifidobacteriaceae bacterium
CTGCCATTCGGCTCATTGAAGAAACTGTAACGATGGGTCAAGGTTTGCGCGGAAACCATCGCCGGGACAAACCAGGCAACCATGATGACCTGAAGCAATTTCATGACTTTGATCCGTTTCGGTCCAAATGACGACTGGCTGTGCATATTATAAAATTCCCGGGCGGGTGGCAGTTCATTTTTGCAATCGGAAAAACTGGACGCTGCCGGAGATTGGCACGGAGACCTGCCATTGGTTGCCGACAATTTGCGGGGCCGGAGAAATCGCCGCCCAGACGCCGGAAGCCAGATTGGTCCGCGACGTCAGGGTGAAACCGGCCGAAACCAACGGCCAGGACAGCGTCAGGTTGATCCCGGACAGGGAGGCGCTGATGGTGGGACTGTCAGAACTCAACAACTGGTTTGGCCCCAAAACCTGGGTGGCCGCAATTTCATCGGCATACAGCACGCCATTGTAGATACGAAATTCATCAAGACTCAGGTCGGGGTACGGGTCGCCATTGTAAAGCGATCGACCGACATAGTTCAAGACGCTGCTCACCGAACTGAAAGGGACCGTCACGGCGCTGTTCAGCGCGGCCAAGGTCCCGTTCGTATAGAGCGCGAGATAGCCTCCCGGCGGATTATAAACTGCCACCACATGGAGGTTAGTATGGTAACTGAAGTCACCCGCCCCGGTGGCATTTTGTTCGCCGGTGTAGCCCGGATCCGCACTGGTGATGGCAATGCGCCCGCCCTGGGGTGCGCAGAAGATATAGTCCATCCCGGAACCCCCGCCATCCGTGTTGCCGAAGCCGTAGAAGAAACAGTTCACCGGCAATTGATCCGGAAAGGTGACCCACGATTCGATGGTTACGGCCGCATAGTTGCTGAGGATCCCCGCCGGCAACTGGACATACTGCAAGCTGGCCGCCGCCAATGATACCTGACCGCCGGCAAATGCGCCGCCATTGGGCAGGCTGCCCTTCCAAGCCAGGCCACCCACCGAGTCGCTCCCATCGGCCGTAAAGCTGTAACGGTGAACCAGCACGGCAGGCTGGCCGCGACTGACAGTAATCACCGCCGAATTCGTATAGAAGGTGCTGCTGTTCCCGCTCACGTAATCGTAGATGCCGGTCAAATTGGCGGTGCCGATTCCCGTGGCGGACAGGATTCCGGCGGCATTCACGGTAAAAACATTGGTGTTGTCGGAACTCAAGCTCAGATTCGGATCGCCGATCACACTGATATGGTTGGCGAGGGTAAAGTTCAGGTAAGCCGCAATCTGAATTGTGCCGTTCAGAATGAGCGGCATGGTTCCCGGATTGACGACAAAACCGGTGAGCGAACCGACGTTGTAATTGGTCTGATCCGGCCCGGCTTGAAAACTGGCGGCAATTTGAAACTTGTCCAGTTCCCCGTCGTAGATGCGGAATTCGTTGATCGAACCGTTCAGCCAGGCGTCACCCGACCACAGGGAATGTCCCAGGAAACTGAAGGCATCATTGATGGAAGCGATGTACTTGCCTCCTGTCAGACCCGAGACCGCCAGAACCCCATTGGTGTACAGACCGAGGAACTGTCGGGTCGGAGCCGGATTAAAGGTGGCCACCAGATGCAGGTTCGTCTGCCCCAGCAGGTTGTTGAGATTGATGCCGGCCTCGTTGCCGCCGGGTGTTGTGTCGGTAACCGCGAGCCTTGCGTTCCCGCCATTGTCGGCGTTGTTCGCGGCCAGAAAAATGTAATTCCCCCCGGAAGAACCTGAAATGTTGCCGAAGTCAAACAGCCGCGCCCAAGCGCCGTTGACCGGATTGAAGGTTGCCCAGGCTTCGAAGGTGACCGCACCGGTGGTGATGTTGGTTGTCGTGATGATGCCCGGCCCCAAATCCACATAATCACCGGACGAACCCACAAGATTAAGTTGGCCATTGGCAATCGAAGCGTTGGCGCTGGCATTGTAGAAGCTGCCGTTGGCGGTGCCGATGGAGTCGTTGGCCGTACCATTGTTGAAGCTATAGCGATGAATCAACCTCGTCGGCGGCGAGGCAACGACCTGCACGGACTGGGTGGCAGCGAGGCCGTTGTAGATGGCGACAATGGCGGTGGTTCCCGGACCGGTACCGATGACCAGGCCGCCGGGGTTCACCACGGCGACACCGGGGTTGGCCGAGGAATAAACCACGGCGTAATTACCGGCCAGGTTGACCGTCTGGCCGGAAATCTGTCCCTGCACCGTGACCGGCGCTTCCTGGCCAACGTTGAGGGGAGAAGCAAATTGAAGCTGCAGATTGGTGACGCTATTGAAGCCGCTGCCCTGCAATTTGAAGATGGAGAGCGAATTGGCCGGAAGGGTGGCGGTGAAATTCGTCCCCGCGTTATTGATGGCATTGGTACTCGGAAAAACAAAGGTCGGCGCGGCAAATGAATTTGTGTCGTTCGCGTTGCCGGAAAGCCGGATGACGGTGGCGCTGGAGGCGATTGACGTCACACCGTTCACCTTGAACGTCGCGGACATGCTGCTGTTGTTGAAATTGACGGCTTTGACAAGAATCTGCCCCGAAGCCTGAACCAGGCTGGAAGAAACATAGAGTGGATTTCCAGACACGCTGACGGTCGTGGGCAACACCACATCGCCACGGTTAAGTCTGAACATCTGTTGCACGTAATACGATGGCGTACCAAAGACGTTGGTGCCATTGAAATAAATGAGGTCTGGATACCAGCTGGGATTATTGAGGTTGCAAAACAACGGAGCATAGCAGGCCAGCTGCACAACGTCCGAGTTGCGTTCCAACCCAGTCATGAATGCCGCTTCCCCGAGCGCATTTTGAAGCGTGGCCGGGAAAGTGGACGGGGGGATGGCGTAGGCTGTGGCATATTCACCGACAAAAACCTTCGGGCCGCTGCGGCTGTAGGTGTCATACTTGGTGGCGTAGGAAGCGAACGTGGAAGCGGAAGTGTAATAGTGCTCGTCCATGATCTCAACCGGCCGGCTGCCCGGAATGCCACCCCACACATTGGCGATGATATGCATGGCCGGATAGTTTGATTTGATGGCGTCATAAAACATGGAATAGTTCGCATCGTAGGCCGAGCCTCCGTTTTCATTGCCGATTTCGATATATTGCAGATTGAACGGCGCCGGGTGCCCGTTCGCGGCACGCATCGCACCCCAGGTGGTGTTGGTATCGCCGTTGGCGTATTGGATGGCGTCCAGGGCTTCCTGCACCCACGGGCCAAGTTGACTGGTGGGAATGGCATTCTGACCCACGTCCATACCGCAGTTGATATCGAACAACGGCAACGTGCCCAGGTCTTCGCACATTTGCAGATATTCGTGATAACCCAGGCCGTTGTCCACCATGTAGCCCCACACATTGCTGCGCGGGGTGCGGTTGGCCGGATCGCCGACGGTGGGTTTCCAGTGATAAGCGTTGGCCAGGCTGGTCCCGTCCACCCAACTACCGCCGGGAAAACGCATGAACGACGGCTCCAAGTTTGCCAGCGCGTTGGCCAGATCCGGACGCAGGCCATTTGTCCGGTTGTTGAAAGTCTGCGCGGGAAACAACGAGACAAAATCCAGATACACCGAACCCGCCTGTGAAATACGCAGTACGAGTCGTGCCGCGGGATCAGTGGCGTTGGGAACCAGTGACAATGCAAAATGTTGCCAGCTCGTCGTCAGCCCGCTGACGGTGCTTTGCGCGTAAACTGTGCTGCTGGTGCTTTCCAATGAAACCGTGATGCTGCCGCTGAAACCAGTCGCGGCGCGCGCGTAAAAACCCAGGTTATAGGTTTTCCCGCTGGCCAGCGGTATGCCGTAGTAACCGTTGTTGGCTGCGCCCAAGCTTCCGGTCCCGCTGGTTATGGTCAGTTTGAGCGATTGCGTGTTGCTCGAACTCAAGGGCATCGAGGTATCGATGCTCCAGGTACCCCTGGCGGTGCCGTTGGTCACCAGCGTCCACTGGGCCGGGGTGGAGGCATCTTCAAACGAGCGATTGCGGATCAACTCCGCATAAATTCCCCCATCGCCCGCCATGCTGATTTCCTCAAAGAAAATGCCGAACAGGTTGGAACTGATGGTTACGGCCGGCTGATTGGCCTGAATCGTGACCGTGCCGGTTTGAGCCAGCGTCGCCAGTGGCCAAGCTGCCAGGCCGAAGCTCAATAAGGTGAATCGAACCATTTTTCTCACAAATTTACATCTAAACTGACCGCGCTGGCCCCATCACTGTGTGTCCTGCACCCGCGCGCCACAAGGCATCAACGCAATTCTCAGCCGAGAGCAACATTTGGGCCGTTCATTTTCAAACAACCCGACGGGCCCGGCATCTAAAAAAACCGCCGCGTGGTCCGGACCTTTCCGAATCCACGCGGCGGCCGTGTCTAACAGTTCTTGTTCGACCAATTACCTGGCCAGCCGGAAGAACTTCGTGCCTCCGGTATTGGGCACCGTGACCTGCCACTGGCTGCCGATAATTTGCGCAGCCGGTGTCGAAATGGTCGTCCAAGCGCCGGAGGTCAGGCTGGCTCTGGATTGGAGCGAGTATGACCCGCCCGCTACCGGCCAGGACACCACCACATTGCTGCCCGAAACCGCGGCACTGAGGCTCACTTTGCTCGCCAATACCTGGGTAGGCCCAAGCGCCTGGGTGGCTTTCACGTCATTGGGCGACAGTACTCCGTTGTAAATGCGGAATTCGGAAATCGAGCCTTGCATGCCAGGATCAGGCCAGAGGTCCGCGCCGACTTTGTTCAACGTCCCCCAAACGCCAGCCATTGAAATGGTGACGTTGTTGAGCAAGGACGCCAAGACGCCGTTGGTGTAGCAGGCCAGATAACCGGCGGGTGGGTTAAAGATGACGACAACATGCATGTTGGTCTGGCCGCGCAGGCTGCCAGCGGTGCCAGACTGATTGTGACCGTTAGCATCGTCGGAGTCAGCAATGCCGAAAACAGTGGAGCCGCCAAGCTGCCCGAGATGAATATCATAGGCAGCGAGGCCGCTGGCGTTCTGGAATCCGAAATCAAACAGGGCTGACCAAAAGCCTTGGGAAGGAGCAAACGTCGCCCAAGCTTCAATCGTGACGGATGGGTCGTTAAAGTTCGTGCCAATGCCATTCACAGCATTGGTGAGGATGCCATCCGGCAACAACAAATAGTCGGGTGCAGGCGCGGTCTGGGCGGTGTTGGGGATCACCAGTTGGCCACCGGTGATGTTGGCGCTGCCTACAAGCGTGCCGTTGGCGGCGGCGACCGTATCCGTGGCCGTCAGACTGCCATCAGGTTCGTTGAAGAAACTGTAACGATGGGCCAGGGTTGGAGGCGCAGCCTGAACCACCGTAACTGACGCCGTGTTGGTTATGCCCTGATAAACCGTGATGATGGACGCCGTGCCGGCATTTTTCCCTGTAACAATGCCACTCGCATAAGCCAGCACGTTTGTGTCGCTAATTGTAACGGTCAATCCCACTGGCGGAATGACGCTATTACCGAGAATATCCCAGCCGGTCAGGCTGGTGTAATTCGCCAGTAATTTCACCGAACCGGACTGGAGGGATTGCAACGTGGCCGGGGCTTGAATTGAGAGTGACAACAATGCGCCCGGACCATTGGTAACGCCAGCCGGAATTGAATTAGGGCCGGCAGCATCGCTGATGGCAACCCCCTGCCCGGTCAGCGCGCCGTTGTAAATGCGAAACTCATCAACATTAACGTCCATGTAGGGATCATTATAAAGCGACTTGGCGATGTAGTTGAGCACGCTGCTCACCTGATTCATCTGCGTGGGCACGGCAAGATTTTTCCCCGCCAGAATGCCATTGGTATATACCGCAATCCATTGTGCCTGCGGGTTGAAGACCGCCGTTATGTGAAGGTTTGTTTGCAGGCTAAGATTACCATAGGTGCCGGCTATGCTTTCTCCCGTATATCCGGGGTCAACCCCCGTAATGCCAATATGTCCCTGGCTCGGCTGGAGATAGATGTAGTTTTCACCGGCGCCGCCACCATCCGTATTGCCAAAACCGAAGAAGAAGCAATTCCCGGGGAGGGCTGTCGGGAAAGTGGCCCAGGCCTCGATGGTGACCGCGGTGTAGTTGCTGATGATCCCTGCGGGGAACTGGACATATTGCAAACTGGCCGCCGCCAACTCCAATTGATTGCCGGCAAAGGTGCCGCTATTCGGCAGCGTGCCATTCCAAGCCGCACCGCCTACTGAATCACTGGCGTCGGAGGTGAAGCTATAACGGTGAGCCAGCACCGACGTGGGTTGAATCACGGAAATGGTCTGCGTGGATGTCAGACTGGAATAACTGGCCACAATGAAGGTGGAGCCCTGCCCGACCGCAGTGATCACGCCATTGGAGTTGACAGTGAGAATACTCGGGTTGCCGGAGGCATAGGTGCACAACCGCGTAATGCTAATGGGAGATGGAAAGAGAGACGCCGTGGCTGACACGCTGGCCGACTCACTGCCGCCCTGAACCAACTGAAAAAACGGAACCTGCAATTGAATGCTCGTCACGGTGCCGGGAGGAGCGATGCTGACGGTGTTTGGACCGGCCAGATCGGTGCCCGCCACCTGCAGACCGTTGAGCGCGCCATTCCAAATGCGAAATTCATTCAGTTCAACATCCATGTAAGAATCGCCAGTGTAGAGCGACCTGGCGATATAGTTAAGCTGGCCGCTGATCGAACTCATTTGCACCGTCACCGCGGTGTTGGCCGAAACCAGCACTCCGTTCGTGTAAAGTTCGACATAGCCCGAAGCAGGGTTATAAACCGAGGTTACATGGACCGTCTGGGCGCTGAGGTCGCCGGCACCACCAGTTCCTTGTTCACCCAGATAGCCGGGATCAACCCCGCTCATGGCGATACGGCCATCACGAGGTTGGCAAAACAGGTAGTTTTCGCCGGCCCCGCCACCATCCGTATTGCCGAAACCATACAGGAAACAAGCGCCGGGCAGGGTTCCGAAGGTGGCCCAACAATCAATCGTCACGGCGGTGTAGTTGCTGAGAATGCCCACCGGCAGTTGGACGTATTGCTGGCTGGATGCCGAAAGGAGCAACTGCCCCGGGACGGTGGCGAAGTCACCGCCATTCGGCAACGTGCCATACCAAGGCGTTCCGCCCACCGAATCCACGACGTTCGTGCCGGTGCCGTCATCGGTGAAACTGTACCGGTTAACCAGCGTTTGAGCTGAAGCCGTCAACTGCATTAGGATCATGACCGCACAACTCCAGAAAAGAGTCATACGACCAATGCGATTTGTTGTTTTCATGTTTTTGCTAGGGAGTTTGGGTTGTGGTTGCGTTAAAGCAGGGAATCAAATCAATTTTACCACCAGAAACTTTCGCCTTTGGCGGATTGCTGTCTCATGTCATCAAATTTGCGCCAGGCAACGTGGCCATCCTTGAATCCAACGTTGCCTCCGGCTGGAAATGCTCCTTTTAAATGCGGGCTCGTGAGAGGCAGATAAAACTCGCCCGCAGCCCCCCCCACTTTGGTGTAATTACAGGTTGGAGCATAACGCGCCGAGACCGGCGTGCTGGCGATACCAAGCGGGTCACAGATCGTCGCACATGCAAACAATTCCCGATCCGAAACGTTTACATAAACAGGGGGAAGCAAGCTATTGACGGGATTTGCAGTCCTTTCCGGTTGCATGGTTGTATTTTGAGCACTTGCCATAAGCACGCAATTCGATCCTGAGAAAGCAAACACATAGCCGCCTTCATGGAAGGGATATGTACGATTCTTGCCAAAATCCCAAAGATTTTTGGGATCACCAGATGAGTCAAGGGTGGTATCGCCAAAATTCTCGAGATCCCCAAAAATTGTCACGCCGGGATCGTAAAACACCTTTTTGGAATTGCCCACGCTTTGAAGCATTTGATCCCCAAGGTCATTAGGAATATCCCAAGGCCAACTGGCGCTGGTGGGCGGATTAAAGGTGGGTAACTTGCCATTATTACCGTTATCCCCCGTATAATTGAAAAGTGCGATTCCGATTTGATGCAGGTTGCTTGCACATTGAACTCGTATGGCCTTGGCCTTGGCCCGAGCCAGCGCCGGTAACAGCAATGCCGCCAGAATCGCGATGATCGCGATGACAACCAGGAGTTCGATCAAGGTGAAAGCATGATTGAAGCCGCATGCACCGGCAGGGCCAATCCGGCGCGGCAAAATAACACCTTCATCCGGATCGGCATCATGGGGCTGGTTCAAGCCAGGAATGGTCGGAAATTCCTTCATTTTTGATGCTGCTGCAAACATACGGCTCAACTCAACCGCGTCAAATTCACGAGCAGCGGTTGCCACCGGATTGGTGTATGCGTATTCATGTCTTGTTCTCGCTATCGTGGCTGTTCATACTCTAATGCGAAAAGAGCCTGCCAAGTCCGCCTAAAATCTTCAGCCCCCGTGCCGGAGCAAAGTTGGACGTGCTTAGGGAATTCCGATTACAGGATTAACTAATTGGAATAGAGGGCTTTACAGGTGATGCTTTGTCGATCAAGGCACTGGCTTCGTGCAGAAGAATATTCCCCAACGCCCAGTCAAACCAGTAACCATTGCCATCGCCCTGATCCAAACCTGCCTTGTATTTAATTTCAATCAACTCACGACTTTGTGCCAATTCGGAGTGCGCCTCATTCAAATGGCCGAGTTGATAATGCGACATGGCGAGGATGGCACGGATGGTGGCAACCCGGGCAGGGCTGTCAGCGCCGTAAGCCAGGCATCGTTTGCCCCAGTCAATCGCCTCGGACGAATGCCCCCGGCGATATTCCATCAAGGCCAGTGAGACGCATCGCCACGGGCTCATCCAATCTCCGGTTCCGGGTTTTGGTTCGTTATTGGCAATCGATTTTGCCGCGATTTCAGCCAGGGGAATCAGCATCGCCATGGTGTTTTCGTCGGCGGGCAGCAACAAACTGTTTTTGACCGTGCGCTCGGCAACCAGCGGATCGGTGGTATGCGTAAATTGCTTGATCGCCACCTGACGGAAATGTTCGTAGCCGTCCTTATCGCCCTTTTCCACAAGTGCCACGGCACAACGCGAGTGATCCAGGGTGGAAACCTCCCAGGTTTCCATGCGGTCAACCTTCAAAAGCATGGTGAAGTCTTCCGCCGCCCGCGGCCAGCGGCCACGCAAGGCGGACCAATCGCCCAAGGAGCGGAAAACATTTTCGCCTTCCAGCACCGTTTCCGAAACGGGAATCTTGGCCAGCAATTGATCGGCGGTTTCGAACTGATCCTGATCCATCAGCACCGCCGCCTGGGCCACCCGCTCCCGCGCCTCGGCCTGCTGGCGCAGGATGATCTCGTTGGCCCGGCCGAGCTCCGCTTGCCGGCGGGATTCCCGCTCCTTAAAGAACAGCCAGGTGGAAGTGCCGAGGCCGATGACCAAGGCGACCGTCACCGCCCCGGCAGCAGCGAAAACCACCCGGTTTCGACGAACCAGTTTCTGGAGCCGGTAAAACCGGCTGGGGGGACGGGCAACGATGGGCTCATTGGCCAGGTAGCGTTCAATGTCCATCACCAGCCCGTTGGCCGTCTGATACCGCCGCCGCCGGTCTTTTTCCAATGCCATCATCACAATCCAGTCCAGATCATTTTGCAAAAGCAAAATCAATTTGGGCGGCTCAACGTGGCGATGCAGGGCTGTCGCCGTCAATTCGGCCGCCTGCAGCGCGGTCACCATGGTCGAGGGCCGGCGCGGTTCCTTTTCCCGGAGTGTCCGCCGCATTTCGTCCAGCCCGGACCGCAGCAACTCCTTTTGGTCAAACGGAGTTTTACCCGTCAACAACTCGTATAGCAGCACCCCGAGGCTGTAAATGTCACTCCGCGTGTCCACGTCGAGCGCACTCATTTCCGCCTGCTCGGGGCTCATATAAGCCGGCGTCCCGATCAATTGATGGTAGGAGGTGAAAAGCGTTTTGTCGGTCAAAGGCTCCTCCATTGCCTTGGCAATGCCGAAATCAATCACCTTCGGCGTTGGCACCCCGTCGTAGAGCGTCACCAGGATGTTCGAGGGTTTGATATCCCGGTGAATAATCCCCTTCTGGTGCGCGTGCTGAACCGCGCGGCAGCTCTGAATGAACAAATCGAGGCGCTGCCCGGTGTCGAGGTTGTTCTGGTCACAGTATTCCGTAATCTTTGTCCCCCGCACCAGTTCCATCACGAAATACGGCCGGCCCGTGCCCGTGCTGCCGCCGTCCAGCACCCGGGCAATGTTCGGATGATCCATCATCGCCAAGGCCTGGCGCTCGGCGTCAAACCGGGCGATGACGCTCTTGGTGTCCATCCCCAGCTTGATGATTTTGAGCGCCACCTTCCGGCGAATCGGTTTTTCCTGCGCCGCCATGTAAACCACTCCGCACCCGCCTTCACCGATTTTTTCCAGAAGTTTGTATTGTCCGATCCAGGTGCCGAGCTGCTCATCCACGGCGGAAACCTCCTGCGCCAGGCCCTCGATGGCCGTGAACAGCGCCTCATCCGCCTCCGCCTTCAGGGCCGGACCGCTTTCAACGAAGAATTGCTCGACCTCAACTTGTGCCGCCAGCATTTCCTCCACCGCGGCACGCAACCTGGAATCTCCGTCGCAAGCGCGATCCAGAAAAGCCTTGCGCTCCGATTCGGCAACCTTGAGCGCATCATAGAACAGCGTTTCTTCCCGTTGTATGGTGGCTGTGTCCTTCATGCTGGTACCCATCTAATCATGCGCTTCCGGAACGCCTTTTCCGCCAGGAAAGTTGTGCCCGTGACCGGGAATTTCAAAGTTGCGCATTGATCTTCCGGAATAACCAGTTCTTGGCGCACATCCAATGCCGGTCCACGCTGCGTTCGCCGATGTCCATCGCTTCCGCCACTTCCTTGTTGGTCAACCCGCCGAAATACTTCAGCACCACCACCCTCGCCCGTTCCGGCTGGGTGGCTTCCAGTTGTTCGAGCGCCTCGTTGACCAGCAGGACTTTTTCATCCGGTGTCGTCGCGGCGAGTTCCAATCCTTCGATATTCAGCCGTTCCCTGTCACCGCCATGCTTGAGGCTCGATTTACGGCGTGCCCGCTCAATCAAAATGCGGCGCATGGCCTCGGCCGCGGCGCCGAAAAAGTGAGCGCGGTTTTGCCAGGTCCGGTCACTGTCACTCACGAGGCGAAGCCAGGCTTCGTGGACCAGCGCGGTGGCCTGCAGAGTCTGGTCCGCCGATTCGTGCGCCATTCGGGCCGCTGCCAGGCGTCGCAGTTCCTGATATACCAGTGGCAGCAACTCTGCGGACGCCCGGCTCTGGCCACGCTCCACAGCTTGCAGGAGCAGCGTAATTTCACTCATGCTCTCCATATTATACATGCTCCGCCCCGGTTTGACGATATTGGATTTTTGCGATCAGCGGCGTGTCCGCATCCCAAGCGCGTGTTGCCCAAAGATTCGGAGCGCGGACCGCTGAGTCCGCGCGTTCCCTTTTGCCAGTCACTTGGAATTTTCAAAGATGTTCACAACCCACGGACATGGCTGTCCGCGCTCCGGTTCGATTTGCGCAACCGCCCCTGACACTGCACCCATTTTCTCCCTCGCCTCCCTCAAGGGAAGAGGCACAAGGTTTTCGGTCTCCCCCCGATCTTCTCTCCGCTCGGGCGGGGAGAGGGAGCCGAGGCAGTGCACGGCTGTGCCCTGCGCATGCTTGTTAGCGGCCGCCCAGCCGGGCGGCAACCGTGCGCAGCAATTCTTCGAGCTGAAAGGGTTTGACCAAACTGGCGATCGTGTCCGCATTGGCAAGCGCCTCAAGTTCACCACTCATGAGGACAATGGGCACGGTGGGCGCCTGGGCGCGGAGGAAAGGGATCGTGGCCTGGCCGTTCAGCACCGGCATGTCCGTATCCAGCAGGACGAGGCGAACTTCTCCGGCCTGCCGCTCGAACAGGGCGATGGCGTCGGCGCCGTTCGCAGCCGCGATTACCCGGTATCCTTGCGTGGTGAGTCCGAGCGAAACCATTTCCCGAACCGATTCTTCATCGTCCACAACCAGTATTAATTCGCCGTTGCCGCGAGGCAGTTCGGCCGGGGAAACCCGGTTGGTGTTTTCCATCGGCATGAAGGTTGCGCGGGGCAGGTAGATCTCGAATGTGGCGCCACGGCCGGGCTCGCTTTTCAAGTTCACAAATCCGCCATGCTGGCCGACGATCCGTGACATCGTGGAAAGCCCGAGACCGGTCCCCTGCCCGGCCGGTTTGGTGGTAAAGAAAGGCTCGAAGATGCGCGGCTGGATTTCCAGCGGAATGCCGGTGCCGGTGTCGGACACCAGCAGCATGACGAAGCGGCCCGGCGCGCCGTTTGGAATGCGCGCCGCTTCGTCGGCGCCCAACTCGACGTTGTCCGCGGCCAGGGTGAGTTCGCCGCCGCGCGGCATGGCATCCCGGGCGTTGACGCAGAGATTGAGCAGCACCTGATGCAATTGCGTTGCGTTGCCCAGCACCGTCCAGAGATCGGCAGGCACCAGCGCGGCAACGTTGATGGATTTCGGGAAGGTTTGCCGGGCGATGCGTTCCATTTCGCGCACCAGGCCGCCCGGAGACAGCGGTTCCTTCTCGCTGTTGCGTCCCCGCGAGAACAACAACACCTGGCGCACCATGTCCGCGCCGCGATGCGTGTTCTGCTCCATCACGGACAACATGCGGTGCGTCTCCTCGTCCAGGCGCTGCTTCTGCAATAATTGCAGGCCCATCAGAATCGGCGAGAGCGCGTTGTTCAAATCATGCGCCATGCCGCCGGCCAGCGCGCCGATGCTTTCAATCCGTTGCGCGCGGAAGAACTCCAGTTCCAGCCGTTTCTTTTCCGTCACATCGGTATTGATGAACAGCAGCGAGGTCGGTTCACCCCGTTCGTTCTTGATGAGGGTGCAACGGCTGGCGACGGTGAGCCGGCGGCCATCGCGCGTCATCTGTTCCAGCTCACCCAACCATTCACCCGTGGTGAGCGCAATTTGTCGCGCCCCGGCAACCTGTTTTTCGCCCGAAGCGGCCACCCGCCGCGCCGCGCCATCTTGAAGCTCGGCGGCGCTCCAACCGTAAAGCCGTTCCGCGCTGGGATTGGTGTAAATGATGCGGCCCTGGATGTTCTCGACCAGAATCGCGTCCTGCGCCTTTTCGATGAGCGCGGCCTGTTCGCGGATTTTCAACTCCGCGGCGCGCCGCAGCTCTTCAAACCGCCGTTTCTGCCGATACCATTCCAGCGACTGGTAAAGCACGGAACCGGCCAGCGCGGTGGGGATCTGCACCGCGCCGATGATGAGCCAGGGAAACCAAATCTGCCCGTTGGCCAGCACGAGGGCGGCGACGCCGAACACGCATATTTCCGCGGCCACGCCAACGCCCGCAGCCGGCAGCGGCCGAAAACGAAACAGTCCCCAGCCAAACAAAAAGGAGGACAGGACCAGCACCAGAACCTCGCTCTCCGGTCGCAGGCGGCGCAGCGAATCACCGCGCAGGAGATTGGTCAGTTGCGTGGCATGCACTTCAACCGCAGGCATGAACAGCTCCCGGTCGCCCCACTCCGTGAGCGGGCTGCGAAATTCGTCCTTGCGCTCCAGAAACGTTCCCGCCATCGGCCGCGCCCCGATAAACACAATTTTGCCGCGGAAAAATTCATCGCTGACCTCGTCGGTCCGCAACCCGGTGCTGTAGCTGACATGAGGGAGGGTGAGCGGCTTGCCGTAGTAGCGAATCCACCGTGACCCGGGCGGGCCGGTCACCGCACAGCCAAGAAGCCTGGCGGTCGCAAACACCAGACCGGGGTCGCCCAGATCCGGAAAACCGTTGAACTGTTGGCGCACCACGAAATCGTCGTCCATCCTTTCGTTCGCAATGCCCCAGGTTGCGGCAGCGTCACGAAACGGCCTGGCCGGCATGGACAGTTGCAACGAATTGACTCCTTCCACCCGGGGCGTTGCGCGGCTGGAACGGCTGACTTCCGCGGCCAGCACCACATGGCCGTTTGCGCGCATCGCTTCGGTGAATTCGCGGTCCGCCGCCGCATCCGCACCCGGGGCGCTGAAAATGATGTCGAACACGACTGCTTTCGAACCGGCAGCAGTCAGCCGGCGGAGCAAGCGGGCGTGCAAGGCGCGACTCCACGGTTCGGTGGGATTCTGCCTTTCACGCAGGTAAGAATCGAGGTCAAGATAGACGATGACCACCGGGGCGTTGCTGATCGCGGTTTCAGAAATCAAGGCCTGTGACCAATCGTAGCTCGCGCGCACCAACGACGTGCCGGAGCGCGATCCGGGCGACAGCAGCCACGCGCTCAACGCAGCGAGCAGGATCCCGAGGCTGGCTGCCGCCGGCGCGCGCGGATGGGTTTGGATAAATCGGCGCAACACGTTGGTTAATTATAACGCTAAAAATTCAATCGCAAAGCCGCCGTGAACGTGCGGTGGCGGGCGAGTTCCGATTGCAGGTTCAACGGATTAAGCCGGAAATCCTGGTCGGTGAGATTCAAGACGCCGAACCGCAGTTCGGCGCGGCGATGCGAAAATACGTACCCGGCAAAAACATTATGCTGCCACAAATCGTCGCCGGACAAGCCGGGCGAGTAGCCCTGGTTGTCCTGGTGATACCAGTCCGACGACCATTCGGCGAAAAACCCGCTTGGATGATTGAAGATCAGAAAAAGCTGGCCGTGCTGCAGTACCGCGCGGACGTCTTGCTCGAACGACGACACCCCCGGGACGCCCGCCAGATCGGGAAGCCGGGTTTTGAGTTTCGCCTCGCTCAACCGGTAGCGGGCGCCCAGCGACCAATCCCGGCCGGCCAGCTGATTGACGTAGGCCGAGAGATTGCGCTCGCGATAATCCAGCGTCTGGCGGGTCGTCGTTGGGGAAATTGTCGCCGGAATGAACGGGACGATGTTGGTGAACGCGCCGGCTTCGCGAAAACCGTCGGACTTGAGCAGTTCCGCATCAATGCCGAAATAAGTCTGGCTGGGCAACGATTGGTCAAAGCCGAGCGTCAACGTGTCGAACCTTGTGCCGGGCACGATCCCCTCGGTGGATTCGGGAATCAAACTGCGAAACCCGCTGGTAAAACCGTCCACCTGGGAAGGTTCCAGCCGGATGCTGTTATCGAAAAAAAGTCCGCCCAGCGAACGCGTCCACGCGACCCGCAGCCAGCCGCCGCTCCACGGCTCAGCAGTGAAACCCACCTTCGGTCCGAAAAGCGAACGGCGCTCCTCGCTGTCGAGAACCGGCGGCAAATCGACGTTTTGTGGATACGTCAACTGGTCGTAACTCATACCCGCCGTCAGACGGAAATCGGTGGTTGGCCGCCATTGATAATAGCCGTAACCGTTGAGCCGTTCCAGATACGCCGAAGCGGTCTGGTCCGTCGTCGCGCCAAACAAAAGCGCGGTCAGCGTCGAGTGCGTATCCACCGTGCCGCGTTGATAACGCCCGCCGAGGATGAGCGCATGTTCCGGGGATTCGCAAATCTGTTGGACCTCGCCGGAGTATAGCGTGAAATCCAGGTTCTGCTGCAAGGTGGACGGATACCCCTCCACGCCGATGAATCCCGCGCCGTCCTGTTGCATGAACAACACGCTCGGTTGCGGGTTCGTCAGCGAAAGCCGGTCAGTCAGGCGTGAAAGCAGGAGCAGCGTGTGGCTGCCGGGCGACCATTCGTGGTTCCAGCCGATGAAGAGATTGGGATCCTGTTCCTCTTTGACCCGCAAACCGATGATCGCATTGGTCGGATCGTAATGTTGTGCCACGTCGCCGCTATCGCCGTGAAAATAGCCCGCCTGGAAATAGACACTGTCGCTCGATGTGATCTGCTGTTTGACCGTAAATGAGGACTGATAATCTTCCTGGTCGTTGTTCGGACCCTGACCGTTCTGGGAAACGTATTGGCCGTCAAGTGCGTAGCTGAATCCAGCGAAGGAGCCGAACGCGGTGGCCGCCTGGCTCCAATCGCCGCCGCTGCCGTATCCGGTCAATGAACTGAAACCAAACGGGCGTTGCTCGAAGTATTGCAGGTGGTCCTGCTGCGAAAGAATCTGGGAAAGGTTTCCCCCGCCGGGCGGCGCCAGCAGGTTCGCCACCAGCAACTCGCTTTCGCGCGCCGTTTCAAAACGCAGATCAAACCGGTGCGGGTCTTCCTGGTTTTCCAGACTGTTCGCGAGAAACAGGTGCCCGGCAAAATCAGAATACGATTCCTCGATGGCGCGGCTGGCCGCCCGGTCGCTGACTTCAGTCATGCCCGCCGCGTCATAGATGGCCGCGAGATCGGCGCTGCGCGTGGCGCGGTCGCGATCCAGTTGCAACCGCGAACGAAAGACGCTGCGATTGTCGTTCAATTCCGCCGAGTGTTCCAGATCGCGCACGGCGTCGTTAACCTGGTGCGCCTGGAAACGGTGCAACGCGGAGTAAAGCCACGCGGTCGGATCAGCGGGATCCAACTTTTGCGCGAGGGCAAACTCTTTTTCAGCAAGCTGGTGCTCACCCGATTGACTCCACGCCTTGCCGAGGTAGCTGCGAAATAATCCGCGCTGCGGCTCCAGCGTGGCGGCAATCTGTAAATTGCGCCGCACCTCATCGCCACTGCCCGACTGCGCTTCCGCCAGCGCGCGGCCGAGCCAGGCGCTGGGCAACGAGCCGTCCAGCGCAATGGCACGATCAAACCAGTCGCGCGCGGAATGTGGATGGTTTTCCGCGAGCGCCATGAAACCTTCGAGCGCGACCGCCTGCGCGTTGCGCGGCGAAATTCGCCGGGCGCGATCCAGTGCGTCGCGCGCGGCCCGGCGATGCTCGAAACCAAATTCCAATTCGGCCACCCGCTCCCAGGCGAAACCAAATTCCGGGGCGAGCTTCACCGCCTGCCGCGCGGCGTTCAAAGCGGCGGGGAGTTCCGACCGGGATTGGAGGTAATACGAACGCGCCAGCCAGCCACTGCTGTTGGTGGGGTCGGGCAGCGGAGCGATGGGCTGAAATTTCACGGCGGCGATGAGTTCACGGAGTGGAGCGGCGGCATCGCCAACGGGCGCGAGCAAGGCATCGGCATCCTCGACCTGCCCGACAGCGAGTTTGAGAGCGGCGAAATAGTCGCGCGTGGCGTCCGATTGCGCGGCCTGTTCTTCCGGCGCGTCGGCAAGCGCCCGGAGCAAATCGCCGGCAACGTAAGCGGAAAGCGATTTCAGGAGCGCAGAGTTTTCCGCGGTGGTGAACGGAATTTCGGCGGGATTGAGAACGCCCGGGTAATAGAAACTCCATTGAATCAAATTCACGGCGGGCAAAACGGCGGTGAGTTGTACGGGCCGGGCCGGCTCCACCAGGGCTTGCTGGCCGCTCGTGAGTTTCAATTGTTCCGTGGAGGTTTTGATTTCGACCGCGCCGTCCAGCAAGGCCAGCCGCGTGGCGGCATCGGTTTCGGCGACCGCGAGGAAGAATTCCGTCCCGCGAATCGCGCCGGTGGCCAGCGGAGTCTCGAACTCGACGTCGGCCGGCTGCTCGCGATCCAGAAAAAAGAGCGCGCCGTGTTTGAGTCCGAACCGATGCCGCGCGGGCTGGGCGGGCGGCTGGATTTCGACCAAGGTGGATTGACTGACACGGATGACGCTGCGGTCGGAAAGCTGCAGGGTCGCCCGGCTGTCGGCGGCGGTCCGCAAGCGGTCCCCGGGCTGAAGGGATTGGTTGACGTGCGCGGGATGCCAGTCATTTGTTCCGGCAACGGTAATCTCGACCGTTCCGGCAAATTCGACGAGTTGGCTGGCGTGATCCGTGTTCGCGGGAGGGGGCGGTTCAGCTCGCACGATCGAAACCAGCGCGCAAAACGCCACACCCGCCAGCGTCCAGCGCAGCGCGCGGGCTGGGTCAATGACAAGGGGTTTTGACATCGAGTTCTGGCGAATCCTGGTGAGCAATTGAGATGCCGCCGGGTATTTGTTTGGCCCGGTGGGGACATTGCGCTGCGATGTCCCCGCCCGCGCGGAAGCGGGCGGAACGATCAGATGAAGATACCCAGCCAAACGAAGGATTGCGCCGCTGCACGCGGCGCGGGCGGCCCAGCGCGCCGCCCCTGCCATCACACAATATTGAGATGCCGGTGAAAGTGGCAGGGACAAAATCCGTCCCTTGGTCCGCTTTCCAGAGGCAAACGGACCATTGCCGGTCCGCAATCGAACCGCCAAGCGGAGTTTGGCCAGGTCGTTCAAAAACGTCTCAGGTTGGGCGCGGAGTCACCTGCCGCAACTCCGGCCATTTTTCCAGCCGCCGCAACAGCGCCTGATGCGTGATCCCGAGACGGGTGGCGGCGCGGCGGATACCGCCGCCCTCGTCCTGTAATGCCTGCTGGATGAGGCGATATTCCTGGAGATCGATGGCGTTGAGCTGCCGTTCGGGCGGAGGCGGTGGCAACGAACCGGCAGCCGGAACCGCGGGATCGCTGCCCGAAGCGTAGCTCAACCACGCGAGGTCAAACGTCAGCCAGGCCGCCTCGTCCGGCGTCCGCAGCAGGGCCCGTTCGAGCAGATTGCGCAGCTCGCGCACGTTGCCGGGGAAAGGATAGCGACGCAGGGCATCCAGATCGCCCGGTTTCAGGAACGGTTTCTTGCGCCGATATTTTCCGCAGAGTTGCGTCAGGAGGTTTTCGACGAGCGGTTCAAGATCGGAAATATGTTCGCGCAAGGCCGGCAAGCGCACCATCGCCACGGTCAGGCGAAACATCAGGTCCTCGCGAAAGCGCCCGCGTTTGACCTCGTCGGCGAGCGCGCGGTTGGTGGCGGCGATGATCCGGCCGGAGAATTCGCGCAGCGTGTTGCTGCCGAGCGGGCGATACTCGCGGGATTCCAGGAAGCGCAGCAGCTTGGCCTGTTGCGGCAAGGGGGTCTCGGTGATTTCGTCCAGGAACAGTGTCCCGCCGGCCGCGGCCTCGATGAGGCCTTCGCGCCGTTTGTCCGCGCCGGTGAAGGCGCCCTTCTCGCTGCCAAACAACTCGGATTCAAACATCTCGGCGGGCACGGCGGAACA
>CAZKTW010000042.1:0-18947 GCA_964555775.1 uncultured Bifidobacteriaceae bacterium
GTAGCCGCGTCGGCTCAGTTTGGGTTTGCGTCGGAAAGGACCAGCCCTGGAGTAGCGGCTTGTCCTTGAAAACAGGTTCAGACGGAATCGTGGAGCGGCACCAGCCTTCGCTTGAACAGGGTGAAAGCGGAGACTGCTCCGCCGTAATACAGCGCATGCGGGCAAAGGGAGGCTGGACTACAACGACAAAACTTGCTCCTGGCAACGCGTACGGCTTACCCTGCTTTCACGATGCGGCTTTTGGACCGATATTTATTCCGCGAACTGCTCACTCCACTGACTTTTTGCCTCGGTGGTTTTTTGATTTTCTGGATTTCCGCCGACGCTGTCAAAAACATGTCGGATTTTCAGGACGACAAGCTGCGCCTGTTCGACATCATCGAGTATTACGTGGTCATGATGCCGGAATTTTTGGTGACGATCCTGCCGATGGTGCTGTTGCTGGCGCTGCTTTACACCCTCACCAATCATGCACGTCACAACGAAATCACCGCCATCCGCGCAGCAGGCGTGAGCCTGTGGCGTTTATGCGTGCCCTACCTGGTCGTGGGCCTGGCGGCGAGCCTGGTTTTGTTCGGGCTGCGCGAATGGTGCGTGCCGCGCAGCGCCGATTGGGCGGAACGCATTCTGAACCGGCACGTCCAAAAACCGGAGAGTGCGGGCAAACACGCCGCCCCCCGCATCTTCGGCTTCACCAATGTGAGAGATCACCGGCAATGGCTCATTGGCGAATATCGGGCCAAATCTGCCGAGATGCTGAATCCCGAGGTGAACTGGACGTCGTCCGACGGGTTGAATTACCAGTTGAATGCGGCGCGCGCCGCTTACACGAACGACGCGTGGACATTTTTTGACGTGAGCGTGAAAGAAATCGCGCAGGCCAATGCACAACTGGTGTCGTCGCGGCAAACCAACATGCTGGCGATGCCGGAATTTGAGGAAACCCCGGGAGAAATCCAAAGTGCAATCAAGATCAGCACCTATCAAGGCCTGCCCGGCGCGCACCGGGCCGATATTCCGCTGTTGGACATCTGGAGTTATTTGCGGTTGCATCCCCGTTTGCCCCGGGCCGATTCGAGCTGGCTGTTCACCAAATTGCACGAACGTCTGGCGGCGCCCTGGACGTGCCTGGTCGTGGTGCTGATCGCCATTCCGTTTGGCGCGGCTTCGGGCCGCCGGAATCTTTTTGTTGGTGTAGCGGGCAGCATTTTCATTTGCTTCGCCTATTTTATAGTCCAGCAGGTGAGCCTCGCGCTGGGTTCCGGCGGCCACCTGCCGGCCTGGCTGGCGGCCTGGCTGCCCAATCTTTTTTTTGGCCTCATGGGGCTGGTGTTGACGGCCCGGGTGCGATGAACTTGAGTTTTGAATGTGAGTGACGAATTTTCCAGGTTGATGTCACGTTACGAGCGGCTGCAATTGCTCTATCAGGTGAGCAATGTCATCCACTCCACGCTGGAACCCCAGGAGGCGCTGCAATTGATCGTCAGCGAAGCCGTGCGGCTGATGCGCGCCTCCAGCGGCTCCGTGGTCTTGATCAATCCCACCACCGGCTTTCTGGAAATTCATGCGTCGCAGAACCTGCCGTCGGCGGCCACGCGGCTCAAATTGCGCGTCGGCGAGGGCATCACCGGCTGGGTGGCCCGGACCGGCAAACCCGTGCGCATCGGTGACGTGACCCAGGATCCGCGTTACGTGATGGCGCGGCGGGGCGTGCGGTCGGAACTGGCCGTGCCGCTCGAGGTGAATGGCGAGACCCGCGGCGTGCTCAACGTGGATTCGGACCGTGCGGACGTCTTCACCGCGGAAGACCAGGAACTGCTCCAGGAACTGGCGCTGCAGGCAACCAAGGTGATTCAAAACACCTGGCTTTACGAACAATTGCGATTGAAGGTGCACTTGTTCGAATCCCTCGCCAGCGTGAGCCGGACGATCAACTCCACGTTGAATCTGGACGAGGCGTTGCAGGCCATCACGCGCGAGGCCAGCGTCTTGATGCACGCGCGGATGTGTTCGTTGATGATGCTGGATGAAAGCCGCGAATGGCTTGATTTGCGCGCCAGCTACGGCGCGGGCGAGGCCTACATCAACAAACCCCGGCTGGCCGTCGGCGACAGCCTGCTGGGCGTGGTGATGCGCCGCAAAAAACCGATGCAGGTTGCCAATGTCCAGGCCTCGAGTCGTTATCAGCAGGTTGACGTCGCGCGACGCGAAGGACTGGTTTCGCTGTTGAGCGTGCCGCTGCTGTTCGCCGGCCAGGCGATTGGCACCCTGAGTGTTTACACGGGCCGGCCGTACAATTTTTCCAACGAGGAAATCCGCATCTTGAGCGCCCTGGCTGAATTGTCGGCCATTGCGATCGAAAAAGCGCGGTTGTACGAGCGCGTGGTGGATGTGGAGGAACAGTTGCGGCAGAATGAAAAGCTTTCCGCCCTCGGACTGCTGGCCGCCGAGGTGGCGCACGAAATCCGCAATCCACTCACGGTGATGAAGCTGCTATACCACTCGCTGGATTTGAAATTTCCCGATGGCGATCCCCGGACAAAAGATGCGCGGATCATCGAGGCAAAAATCGAGCATTTGAACAAAATCGTGGAGCAGATCCTGGCCTTCGCGCGGACGACCGAACCCAAACTCGCCCCGGTAAACCTGAATGAACTGGTGGACGAACTTGGTTTGCTGGTGCGGCACAAGCTGGCCAATCAGAGCATCCGGCTCGTCCGCCAATTGAACCCGGACCTGCCGATGGTGATGGGCGACGCAACGCAACTGGAACAGGCTTTCTTGAATTTGATCCTCAATGCCGCCGAGGCCATGCCCGACGGCGGAACGCTCACCATCAAATCCCGCCCGATCCGGCTGCCGCGCTCCAACCCGCACGCCACACATGTCACCGTGGAATTCAGAGACACGGGCGGCGGCATGAGCAAGGAAGTTCAAAAACGCGCCTTCACCGCCGTCTTGAGCACCACCAAAGCCAAGGGAACCGGACTGGGACTGGCCATTGTCGGCCGCATCATCGAGACCCATCGCGGCCGCATCCGGATCAAATCACAAATGGGCCAGGGCACGTCCATTTCCATCACGCTCCCGGTCCAATAGCCTGGCCCGGTCACCCGTACTGTTTCTGGCCTTCCGGCACCGGCGGGAGTGTTTTCGATGGCAGGGGTGGCGGGAGCGGCCGGGGCGGATTGATTTCCATCTTCATTTTCAATGAGCTGGGTGCATGCGTGGTTTCCCGACGTTTGTTGACCTGGTCCACCCGCTGGCGCATTTGCGATTTGTTGATGCAGTAGAGAATTGCCGTTTCTTCGGTGATCAGGTCCTCTTCGTAGGCCTTGATCAGCGACTGCTCGAAGCTGTGCCAGCCGGAAGTGTTTCCGGCCTCGATGATTTCCGACAGCCGGCGGTTTTCATTTTCGCCCAGTGAAATGGCCTCGCGCGTGCGCAGGCTGCTGCCCATCAATTCCGTGACCAGCAATCGGCCGCCGTCCTTCCGGGGAACCAGACGCTGGCTGATGACGTAACGCAGGATCCCGACCAGGCGCTCGCGCACCTGTTGTTCCTCATCGCGGTTGAACATGCCCAGGACGCGATTGATCGTTTGTCCGGCGCTGATGGTGTGAAGGGTGCTATAAACCACGTGGCCGGTTTCACCGGCGGTGAGCGCAATCTCCATGGTTTCGCGGTCGCGAATTTCACCGACCAGGATGATTTTGGGGGCCTGCCGCAGAGCGGCGCGCAACCCGGCCGGGAAGGCGTAGAAATCGCGACCCAATTCGCGCTGGCTGAACGTGGCTTTGAGATGCGGATGCAGGAATTCAATCGGGTCCTCCAGCGTGACGATATGGACTTCGCTGGTCTGGTTGATTTCGTTCAGCATGGCGGCCAGCGTGGTGGTCTTGCCGCTGCCCGTGCCGCCGGTCACAAAAACCAGTCCGTTTTTTTCCTTGATGACCTCCCGGAACACCGGCGGCAGCTGGAGCGTCTCCAGCGACGGCACCTGCGCCTGGAGACGGCGCATGACCATCGCATAATTGCCGTTCTGACGGTAGATGTTGACGCGAAAACGGCAAAATTTTTGCAGGGCATAACTGCAATCGCACGAGCCGGCATCCGCCAGGTCCTGCGTCAGCCGGGGATTTTCGTTAATGATGGCGCGCGCCAGGCCCTCGATCCGGGCGCTGGTGAAAATGGATTCCGGCGGTGCGAGGGCAAACGGTTTGAGTCGCCCGTGAACCTCCACCTGGGGCGGTTTGCCGGCCACAAACAGCAGGTCCGAAATGCCATCGGCACTTTGAATCATGGCCGCCAGCAGCCGGTCGAGTTCCTCCGTTGGAATTGCTTTTGTCATTCTGGCCACCCGGTCGATTCCTACGCCGGCTGGGTTGGGGTCCGGGTTTCTGATCCGCTGGTGAGCGCCTCCAATCGCGCCTGGATTTCCTGCGCCTGCCGGTGAAGAAACCGGGTTTGCAGCAGGTTTTTTATCCGCAGCATGACCTCGGTATAATCAATCGGTTTCCCTAGAAAATCGCTGGCCCCGGCCGCCAGGGCCCGGCCCCGCGACTCGGCCGTGTTCTCCCCCGTCAACATCAACACCGGCAGAAAATCACTGGCCGGCGTCGCTTCCCGCAATTCCTTCAAAACCGCGAACCCGTCCTGGTTGGGCATGTTGAAATCGAGCAGCACCAGGTCGGGTTGAAATTGTTCGAACTCTTTTCGCGCCTGGGTCGAATCGGTCAAACTCCGGAAGTTCGGAAATTTGGCCTGTCGCAAAGCCCATTCGAGCACCCGGATGTCCGCCTCCTCATCGTCCACGATGAGAATCTTTGCCGCGCAAAGCTGTTGTTCGTTTGGAAATAAGGGGCTGTTCATGGTGCTGTAGTGCCGCCAATGTGACTATTTTTTGTTTTCACAATCGCTGTTCCTCGCTTCTTATCGGCAACCCTCCGCAAAACTTGAAGAAATCAAACCCGAAATTCAGGGTGATTGCTGTCGGGAAAGATGCCGGTTCGAATTGTGGCTGGAATCAGGCGTTCCGCTCGGTCTTCTGAAATTTCCCGAATCGCAACGCCAGCACCGGCAACACCAGCAGGTTGAGCAGGGTGGAAGTCACCAGACCGCCGAGAATCGCAATGGCCATCGGCCCCTCGATTTCGCGGCCGGCCTCGCCGGAACCAATGGCCAAAGGCAGCAGGCCCAGTGCCGTCACCAGCGCGGTCATTGAAATGGGGATCAGCCGTTCCGTGGCACCACGCACGGCGCATTCCAAGCCCCACGCCATGCCTTCCTCGTTCACCAGATGCTCGAAGTGCGAAATCATCATGATGGAATTGCGCATGGTGATGCCGAACAATGTCACAAAACCAACGAGTGTCCCCAGCGAAAGCGAGGCGCCACCCTCGCTGAAAAACCCGGTGAGGAAAATCGCCAGCACGCCGCCCACCAGCGCAAACGGCAGGTTCGCCAGCACCAGCAGCAGATGACTCGCCTTCCGGAACACTATCGCCAGCAGCAAAATGATTCCCGCCGCCGCCACGAGCGAGTGCAGCAAGAGTTCGTGTTGCGCCTGCACCTGCTCCTCCGCCGCACCGCTGAATTCCACATATGCGCCGGTCGGCAGTTTCACCTTGTCGGCGATTTGTTTCTGCGCGTCGGCGACGAAGGACGCCACATCACGCCCGGCGGGATTGCAGGTGATCGTCTGCCGCCGCCGCGCACCGTCATGCAGGATGGCATAACGTCCGGTGGTCAGATATACATTCGCCAGTTTGTTCAACGGCATTTGCAACCCGGCGGAATTGCCCACGAGCAACTTTCCGATGTCCTCCGGATGTTGCCGCGCGGAAGGTTCCAGGATCACCGCCACGTCAAACACCTTATCGCCTTCGTACGTTTGCGCCACCACGTCGCCCTGATAGGCCGTTCGCACGGCTTCAAGCACCTCCAGCGGGCGAAAGCCGAATTGCGTGAGCCGGTCGGGACTCAATTGCACCACCATGCGCGGTGCGCCCGGTGGCGCGGAAATCTGCACGTCGGCCGCGCCCGGAACCTGGTTCAACGCCTGCGCCACCTCCTGCGCCTTCCGGTCAAGCACGTCAAGATCGTCGCCAAAAATATTTACGACCACCTGGGCCGTTTCTCCGGCGATGGTTTCGCCGATGCGGTCGCCGAGGAACGTCAGCACCTCGCTCTGGACACCGGGATATTTCGCGAGCATGGCGCGGATGTCGTCCTGCACCATTGCCTGGTCCCCGCCGGCCATCTGCTTCAACTCCACGTGCATTTCGCCGCGATGCGGCCCCCAGGTATCCTCGCCACCCTGCGCGCGGCCAGCCTGTTCCTCAACGCTCTCGACGGCCGGCAGTTTCAGCAGGTCGGCCGAAATCAGGCGCCCGAGCCGCATCATTTCCGCCAGCGACGTGCCGGGCGACATGGTCAACTGGACGACGAAATGGCCTTCGCGAAAATCCGGCAAAAATTCGCCACCGAAGAACGGCAACGACGCGAGGGCCGCGATGAACAGCGCCAGGGCAACGCCGATGATGGTTTTGGGACGCCGGCTGATGCGTTCCAACAGCCGGCGATGGAATGCCTTCAATCGCCGCAAATAATCCGGTTCCGCGTGCGGCTTCGTCCGCGAAAGCAGCGTGTAGCACAGCGCCGGCGTCACCGTCAGGGCCACCACGAGCGACGCCAGATTGGCAAGAATGAAGGCCGTGCCCAGCGGCGCGAAGAAGCGCCCCTGCAATCCCGACATCGTCAGCACCGGCAGAAAAACCAGCGCGACCACAAACGTGGCGTAAACAACGGCGCTCCGCACCTCCAGGGTGGCGTTGAGCACGATGGGAAGTAGGGCAGGCGTCTCGCCTGCCTCGTGAGCGCCAAAGCGCGAACGATTAGATTCTGAATTGTCTTCGCCGACTTCGTCGGCGCGGGCAGGCGAGACGCCCGCCCTACTTTCCCTTAACCGGCGCAGAATGTTTTCCACGGTGATGATGGCATCGTCCACCACCACGCCGATGACCGCGGCCAGACCGCCGAGCGTCATGGTGTTGAGCGTCACGCCAAAGTGGTCGAGCACGATGACCGCGGCGAGCAATGACAACGGGATGGCCGTGAAACAAATCAGCGCCGTACGCCAGTCGAGCAGGAAGATAAACAGCACCACGCCCACCAGCACCGCGCCCACCAGCAGCGAGTTTTTGATATTGTGGATGGCAATTTCAATGAAAGTTGCCGGGCGGTGCAGGCCGGGAACGTAATCAATGCCCGCCGCGGCAAACGTCGGCTTCATTTCATTCAAGGCCGTCTCGACCCCCAAGGTCACGTCCATGGTGTTGGCGCCGTATTGGCTGGCCGTCGTCATCAGGACGCCCGGTTTGCCGTTGATGATTGCGTCGCCAAATTTCGGTTCGCCACCGACGGCCACGGTTGCCACGTCCTGCAGCCGCAAGCTGCGGCCATTGCGTTGCGCCACCACCACATTGCCCAGCTCCACCGCCGTGAATGACTGGCCTTCGGTCTGAAGCACGAGCCGTTGCGCGGCGGTTTCGACAAAACCCGCCCCGCGCACACCGGTCGCCGAGCTGGCCGCGTTCAACACATCCTGGATGGAAATGCCGAAGGCCAGCAGGCGGTCGGGCTTGACCAGAATCTGCAGTTGCCGCACTTCCCCGCCAAAAACCTTCACCGCCGCGATGCCCGGCACCGAAAGCAACCGGGGACGCACTGTCCAGTCGGCAAACGTCCGCAATTCCATCGGGGAAATCTTGTCCGAGGTCAGACCGAACTTGAGCAGATCCATCGTGGAGGATGTCAGCGGCTCCATAACCGGCGTCTGGACACCGGTGGGCAGTTCGCCGCCGACCTGGCCGAGCCGTTCGGCAATCATCTGCCGCGCAATGAAAATGTCCGTGCCCTCCTTGAAGACCGCGGTGACCACCGACAGGCCCTGGATGGATTCCGAGCGGACGGAATCCAGTTCGCCCGCCCCGTTCAACGCGCTTTCGACCGGCCGGGTGACGAGCGCTTCGACCTGTTCGGGGGCAAGCCCCGGCGCCTCGGTCTGCACCGTCACCTGGGGCTGGACGAAATCGGGAAAGACGTCGAGTTTCGCGTTTTTGGCAACGTAAACGCCATAGCCAATCAGGCCAACCGCCAGCGTGATGATCACGCCGCGCGACCGCAAGGATATTTCAACGAGTTGTTTCAGCATCGGAAATAAAAGGTTCCGGAAATGGCCGTTCCCGTCTGCCTCACCTTGAGCCCGTGGACAAAAAAACATTCACCATTCAACGCCCAACATTCAACGCCCAACGGTCTTCCTTGAGGGTTCGGAGTTGAATGTTGATTGTTGAATGTTTCCCCATCCATCAAGAGGGCAGCCCTCGCCCCGTTGAGGGGAGGGAAGGATGCAACGCCAAGTGCATCTGGAATTTGATCGCGGATTTGAAATTTCGACTTCATGCGTGAACAGTCGCTAATCGCGCGAACCGGAGTTGAAATTGCCGCCGCTCAATTCCGCGGACAGAACCGTCTGCGCCCCGCTGACGACCACGCGGTTGGTGGCCGTCAGACTGCCGGAAACGAACCAGCCGTTCTCCGCCGGACGGTCGAGGGGAATTTCCGTGCGGGTGAAATCATTCGTGCCGGTCTGGACGTAAATCCAGCCTTTGCCCTCGTACCGCAACACGGCGTCGGAGGATACGATTACGCCGTCCAGCGGTGCGCCGGAAATTTTCAGGAATCCCGTGACCGCCGCCCCCGGCGTCAGCGGTTGATCTTGGACCAGGAAGAAAAAACTCTGGCTTTGCGTCTGAGGATTCACCCCGGTTGTGGCACTGAATAATTCACCGCTCACCGACTTCGTCTCTTCCGTCAAGGCCACGATCCGTGCCGAGGCCGGCGGCGTTGAAAGCGTTTGTCCGGCGGGTAAATCCACCCGGACCAAAGTGGCTTCGCCGGTGGAAAGTTGCTGAACCAGCACTTCAAGGTTGGTCTGCCCTGCCAGCCATTTGCCCCAGTCGAGGGTGAATTTTGCCAGGGTTGATTCAAAGCCAAGCTGGTCATGCGTTGCCGTGGCCTGAGCTGCCTCAAGCGAGCGCGCGGAAGCGTTGTTCTGTTCCGCCAGGGTCTTCAGCCGGCTGTATTCCCGGCCGGAAGCTTCCGTCGCCGTCCGCGCCGACTCCAGGTCCGCGACCGCCGCCGACAAGGTCGCCGGATCAATTACGCTGCCATAGCCCTTTACTTCCGGCTGCCACTGCAAGCCAGCCGGATTTTCGGTTTTCAAACCAAGGCGTTCCTGCGCCTCTGCGTCGAGGATGATGATCGTCCCGCCGTTGGCGCCGTGCTTGAGCTGCACCGGGCTGGCGGTGGCGCCTTCGCCGCCGTTGTCACTGTCGGATTTCGGCTGAATCTTGACAAAATAAAAGACCAGTGCCGCACCGGCCGCAAACGCGGCAAGGGCGGTCAAAACGATTTTTACGGGCGTGTTCATGGTTTGCTTTCCTTGGGTGCGGAAATCAGGGGTGGGTGCTGCACGATGTTCGTCAGGGTGGCGGCGGAGATGGCCGTCTCCATGGCATTGGCCGGACGTTGCAGGGCGTCCTCCAGCATGCCGAGCGCAATTTGAAATTTTGTTTCGCCCTCGAGCTGCGCCAGGGCAGCGGTGTCAAACTCAACCTGCGCGCTCAGCAAATCGATCCGGTCGGCGGCCCCGGCCCGTTGTTGGGCCTCGACGGACTGTTCCTGCTGCTGCTCTGCGGCCAGCAACGCCGCACCGGTTTTCAATTGCGCGTCCGCCAGATGGTAGCCCGCCACTGCCCGCTCGATTTCGCCGATGACCTTTGCCTGCAGGGCGGCGAATTGCGCGGCAGCCAGTTCCCGACGCGCCTTTGCCTCGGCAATGGGCCCTTGATTCTGGTCAAGAATAGGCAGTTCCAGGGTCAGGCCAAGACTCCATTCGTTGTCGCCGGCATTGCCCGAGTTCCACGCATAACCGGGACCGAGGTGCAGGTCCGGATATTGTTTGGCAATTTGCAGCCGCAGGTCGTCCTGCGCCGCCGCGTAATCGGCCAGGGTGCCGCGGATATCCGAGCGTCCCAACAACGCGATCCGGCGGGCCTCCGTCGAAGTCAGTTCCTGCGGCGCGCGAACGGAAAAATCGAAAGCCAGATTCAGCCCGTCGAGGGCGGCGGTGCCGACGCCGAGCGCCTGCGCCAGTTGCGACCGGGCGTTGGCAAACTGGGTTTGCGCGTCGCTTGCGTCCAATCGGGTCTTGTTCAGCGCGATTTGTGCTGTGGCCAGGTCGGGTCGGGAGATTTCGCCAACGTCAAAACGTTGTTGCAGCAATTTCTCCGTTTGCTCCTGCGCCGCCAATTGTTTTCTCAGCAACGCGTCGCGATGCCCGGCGACGGTAAAATTCAACAGGCCGGCGCGAACACCGCTGCGGATCTGCCAGGCGGTCGTGATGAGGCTCCACCAGGCGGATTGTGAAACATCCTTCGCTTCGGCCATTCGTTTGGCGCGTTTCCCGGCGGTTTCGAGAGGCAGATCAAACGTCACCGGCACAATCCAAGGACTCGGGGTGCCGGGAATCTGGCTGTCGTAGGCCGGTGTCACACTTACCGAGGGATTGGGCCGCGCGCCGGCGGTTTTCATGCCGGCTTCGGCCAGGTGCCATTGCGCGCGGGCCACCGCGAGGTCCGGATGGAAATAAAACGCAGCGAGGGTGAGCGAATTCAAATCCCACGCCGGGAGCGGCCAATCCGGCAAATCGTGGCCGAAATTTTGTTCGAGATATTTTCTGAGCCCGGCGTCATCGAGCCGGCGCGCCTCCAGTTGGACGGCGGTTTGCTCCGGGGATATCGGCTGCGGATGGAAACGGACGCAGCCGGCGGCAAGAAGGAAGAAGGTGACGAACATCCAACATTCAACATTCAGCGCCCAACGCCCAATGAAATTCGTGCCTTGGACGCGCTGTAAATTGGATGTTCGATGTTGAATGCCAGCTTGCGATTCATAGGAGTTGAATGTTGAATGTTTCATTTTTCAACTTTGCAGCGGCAACCGCACCGAGACGGTGGTGATTCCTCCCGGCACCGATTCGATTTTGATGCTCCCGCTATGCGCGGAAACAATCCATTGCACGATGCTCAAACCAAGACCGCAACCGTCCACCGTGGGGCTGTGCGCCGGGTCGCCGCGATAAAACCGGTCAAATACCCGCGGCAAAATTTCCGGCGGAATCCCCGGCCCGCTGTTGGCGATGATCAATTCGGCCGTTTCTCCGGCGCGGCGCAAGCTCATCGTCACCCGGCCTTGCGGCTGGTTGTATTTGACGGCGTTGTCCGCAAGGTTCAGCAACAGTTGACGCAAACGGTGCCGGTCGCCACGCACGGTGGTTTCTTCGCAGCCGGCCAGTTCCACCCGGATGCCCTGTGGCTCGGCCAGAATCTGCGCATCGGCGAAATTATCACGCACCAGTTCGTCGAACCGCACCGGCTCCAGTTTCAACGCGACCTGGCCCGCGTCGGCCTTGGCCAGCAACGTCAGCCCGTCCACGATGCGTGTCAGGCGTCGTAATTCGTCGAGCAAGCTGGCGGCACGCTCGCGTTCAGCCGGCGCGAGCGATTCGTCCCGCAGGGTGGTTTCCGTTTCGCCGCACAACACCGTGAGCGGCGTTTTGAGTTCGTGCGACGCGTGCAGTGTAAATTCGCGGGTGCGATTGAAGGAATCGTCGAGCCGGGCCAGCATGCCGTTGAAAATCTCGGTGAGCCGGTCCAGTTCATCGCCATTCCGGGTGCGGGGCAGCGGGTCGCGAAGATTGCGTTCGTGGATTTTTTCCACGGCATCAGTCAGTTGGGTCATGGGCGCGAGCGCCCGGCGGGTCAGCCACCAGCCGCCCAGCAAACCCAGCAAAATCGCCGGCAGACCCATTTGGAAAACCATCTCGCCCGCCTCGGCCATGGCGTGTTGCTCCGGGGCCCGCCGGTGTTCGTGGCGCAATCGCTCATCAATCTCCTGGTAGGTTCCAAAGCCGATCACCAGCAACGATACTGTCAATATGCCTGCATACCAGAGGGTGAGTCGGGTGCGGATGGTCATGGCTGCTCCTTCAGCAGGTACCCGGAACCGCGCACGGTGTGGAGCAGCTTGGGTTGAAAATTGGCGTCAATTTTTTCCCGCAGGCGGCGGATGTAAACATCCACGAGATTCGTGCCGGGGTCGAAATCATAGTCCCAGACCTTTTCCAAAATCATCATCCGCCCGCAAAGGCGGCCGGGGGAGCGCATGAGAAATTCCAGCAGGCGATATTCCCGCGCGGTCAATTCAATCTCCGTCCCGCCGCGCTGTCCCCGGTGGGAAACCGTGTCCAGCGTGAGGTCGGCCACCCGCAGCACGATGGATTTGTTTTCGCCGCTCCGCCGCGTCAAGGCCCGCACCCGCGCGACCAGTTCGGCCAGTTCAAAGGGCTTGGGGAGATAATCATCCGCGCCAGCGTTCAAGCCTTCAACGCGTTCGTTGACCTCGCCGCGCGCGGACAACAGCAGGACCGGGATCGTGCTTTTGCGTTCGCGCAACTGGCGGAGCACGCTCAAGCCGTCACGACCCGGCAGCATGATGTCGAGCACGATGCCGTCGAAGGGCGTGGTCCGGGCCGCGGCCAGGGCCTCATCGCCATTGTGGCAGACATCCACGGCAAATCCTTCGGCCTGCAGCGCCTTGCGAACGAACGACGCCGTCTTCTTTTCATCTTCAACGACCAGCACGCGCATGAAACAAGAATCGTTGAATCGTTGAATCGTTGAAACGCAAAAATGTTGCCGCCATCATTGGGTTGCGTGGGATTTCAACGGCAATTCGCCATCGGTTTCGGCCTCCTTCACGCAGCCGATGCCCGGCGCATACAGCTTATATTCGGTCGCGCCGTCGGAGGCGGTTTCCTTGATCTTCACACAATTTTGATAGGTTCCCGCCGGCACCGTCACGGTTTCTGAAACGGAAACCACCTCGTCCTTTTCCCAAGTGATGTGCGGAACATCTTCCGATTTGAACTGATCACCGACCTTGGGATGCGCGGGCATCAGCAAACCAGGCGTCGGGGTGTCCTTGCCAAGCAGCCACGCGCCGGAATGACCGGTCACCTTGCCGTTCTTGTATTCGTCCACGTCTTCGCCGAGATAATAAACGTTCCCGTCGTCGTCTTGCGCAAAGTAATCCCGCGTCGCTTCGGTCAATTCACCAGCGGCGTTGAACTCGCGGTCTTCCACGGTCAGCGCTTCGAAGGTTTGGCCGCCCACCTGAAACATTTTGTGCATTTCCGGCCGCGCCGTGCGTTCGACGCGTTCATTTTCATTCTGCAAAATGTCCTGCTTCAGCGACGCGAGCGGCAGATAGGGATTGTTGATCGCCCGCGGCTGGCTGAAGTGCGGCAACGAATTCTGTTCCTGATTCACCGGCTTGATGCCGGTGCAGCCCCCCAGTGCCAACAACAAACTCGTTGCCGCAAATAGTGTCCCCAAACTTGTTCCAGTTTTCATGGCCTGCTTATTTCTCCGTGCCGTACACCAGGATTTTGAAACTGTCCGGAACCATCTTCCCGCGCCGCTGGCCTTCCGCAGGCGCCTCGAATTTGGCGGCCGCCAGGTAAATCCGGTGCGTCTTCGGATCGATGGTCATGGTCCGCGAACCGCGTTGGGTCTCCAGTTTTTGCACGACGGTCAATTTGTCGGGTGAATCCTCGTGCGCAATGGTGGTTGTGCCATCGCCGCAGGACGCAAAGGCAAATCCGGTTCCGGGGTCAAATGCATTGGCATCCACGCCGTCACCAATGGGCACGCTCGCCAGCACCTTTCCGCTCGTGCTGTCCATCATCACCATCGTTTTGCTGCCGCCGCAACCGAGAAACAATCTGTGGTTCGCCACGTCAATTGCCATGCCGGAAGCTTCCTCACCCGGCGCGATCGGCCAACGATTCACCACCTGATGCGTTTTGGTGTCTATCGCCACGACTTCGTTTTTGTCTTCGAGATTATTATAGACCCGCCAGGCGTCGGGATCGGCTTGCGCGAACTCAGGCTTGCCGCCGAGTGGAATGGTGGCGACGACCTTGGCTGATTTGGCATCAATGACCGTGGCCGATTGGCCGCGTCCATTAAACGTGTAAAATTCCCTCTGCCCCGGTTCATAGAGCATCCCATCCGGGTTTTGACCGGTGTCCACCTTGGAAAGCGTTTCCAACGTCTTCAAGTCCACGATGCCCGCCTTGTTTTCCCGGCCGTTGCTGGTGAGCCCCAGCCCCAGGTCGGGTGCCGGCGCCAGGCCGTGCACGCCAGGCGTGTTTGTGATTTCACCGACGACCCGGTCCTTGGCGAGGTCAATGACCACCACCTTCGTTCCGTGCGAGACGTAGAGGCGTTGCGCCGCCGAATCCACGGAGCAGTAATCCCAGCCCCCGTCGCCGCCGACCGGGATTTCCTTGATGAAATGATAAGGCCCGTCGGCGCGGCAAACCGCGGCGGCCACGCTGAACAGGACCGGCAATAGAATTTTTTTCATGGTTTGATTGGATTTGATTTCATCGCAGGTGACAACTCTTGCGCATCCGCGCGTCCGGCGTCAACCCACGTTTGTTTTTGAAATCGTTTCCCCGCCATGAAACTGTCTGGAGATGAACGCCCGCTGAACGGCAGATGACAGTTCTGTCATTTGCGCCGCTTCCGCCTCCCTGACGGAATCAGCTTTTATCCGGCTGATCGTATTTCGCGGCCGAGACGAACAGGCAGATCCAGCCGGCAATGAAACTCGCGCCGCCCACCGGGGTGATGGCCCCAAGCCAGCGCAGGTTCGTCACGGCCAGCAGATACAGCGAACCGGAAAAAACCACAATCCCACCCAAAAAACACCACCAGGATATGGCCTTCAGCGGCCGACGTTGCGCCAGCACGAACAACATCACCGTGTGAATGAAATGATAGAAAACGGCCTTTTCCCAAATCGCCGCCGTTCCGTTCTGCGCCAGCAGGTCCCGCAAACCATGCGCGCCAAAGGCGCCCAACGCCACCGCCAGCACCCCTGACGCCGCCGCAATCCGGATGGTGGTCGCATTCGTCATGAGATCTCAACGATCACCACAAACCACCACTTTGGGGTCAGTCAATAGTATCATGCTATTTTTCATCCCTTCGTTTCCAATACAGCAGGTGCGCCAGATGCGTCTTGGTGCCCATTCGCAGCCGTTGGGCTATCCACGCCAGCGTCATCGTCGTCTCACGCCGTAAACGCTGCGCGATGAGCACCTTCCCCGCATCTCCTTTTCGCCGTGACGCCAGCACCTGATCGTCCCACTTACGCTTCCTCAATTCCTCCACCGCGATCCGTTCTGCCTTGGCTTCCGCCGATTCCTGCACCGCCTCTCCAAAATGCCATTGGCCGGCTTTCTTCGATACCTGCGCCAGCAATTCCTGTTTCAACGCTTCCTTGCCCAAGAACCACCCTCGCCGAATTACCTTGTATGCATCTCCCTCCTCCGCCCCACGCCGCCGTTCCAATGCTTCCTCCAGCCGACGCCGTCCCGCGGCGCTGTCTTCGGGAATGTGATATTCGCCCAGCAACCGGTCCACCCGTAACCAACCGGGACGCTTTCCCGGCTGCTTCAAATACTCCGGCCAGGTGCTCCAAGGATACTCACGCAACGCAACGCCGGGCTTGAGGAAATGAGCCCGGGCTGGATTCAAATGCACGTAATCACACACCGTCCGCAAATACCCGCTGCCGCTGCCATCCACAATCAAAGCCTTGTACCGACCGCTAAAGAGGTGACCAAAGAGTTTATGGCGCCGGTTGAAACGGGAAGTATAGGTGCCCAGGAACCATTTCATCCCCGCCACCAGATTGGGCTGGGGCGTCTCCACCACCATATGAAAATGATTGGGCATCAAACAGAGGGCATGAACCTGCCAACCGGTTTTTCCGCAGGCTTCGCCCAACGTGGCAAGAAAACTTTCCCGATCCTTGTCATCCTCGAAGATGGGTTCCCGCCGGTCGCCGCGATTCATCACATGATAAATCGCTCCCGCATACTCAACTCTTAGCTTCCGCGCCATTCGCCAACACTTTACCAGATCCAGAAATGCTGCGTCAATACTATATTACTATTGACTGACCCCTTTACGATTCACTCGGACGGCGCGTGAAGCGGACATTGCCCGGCAACCAGATGGAAACCTACGCCTACAATATCGGCGGCCAGTTGACCAACCGCACCGACTTCAACGGCTACACCACGACATTCCAGTATGACGGGATGAACCGGCTGGTGGCCAAACTGCCATCTTCCGCCCTCAATCCTCCATCCGCGCCCGTTTACTATAGTTACAATGTGCTGGGCCTGCGCACGAACATGACCGACGCCAGCGGCTCAACCGCTTATGTTTACGACAACCGCAACCGCCTCGCGCAGAAAACCAAATCCTGGGGTGTAGCGTTGAGCGTGTCGCTCAACTACTCGTACGATTCCATGGGCAACCTGACCAACATCGTCTCCTCCGATCCGAATGGCGTAAACGTCGGCTACGAATACGACATCTTGAGCCGCCTGAGCGCCGTGGACGACGCGAAGTCGGGACAAACGGTTTACAACTACGACGAAGTCGGAAACCTGAAGAACTACACCTATCCAAACCTTGTCCACTCGGAATACCAATACGACTCGCTGAATCGTCTGACGAATCTCAATTCCAGCCAGTTGCTCACGCCAATTGCGAATTACGCCTACACCGTGGGCGCGGCAGGCAATCGTCTGACCGCCAGCGAACAACTCTTTGCTTCGTCTCTCAACTCTCAACCAAAGACCATCAACCGGATATACTCGTACGATAACATCTATCGCCTGACCGGCGAAAGCATCAACGGAGCGCCGGCCTCCGGCACGGCAGGTTACGGTTACGATCCTGTTGGTAATCGCCTCTCCCGCAACTCGACATTGCCAACCTTGCTCTCGCAATCCTTCACCTTCGACGCCAACGACCGTCTCAACACGGATCAATACGATGCGAATGGGAACACGGTGGTAGGGCGCGTCTCTCCGAGCGCGCCGCCCGTCAGTGATGCGTATGACTTTGAAAACCATTTGATTCACCGGACCAATCCCGGCGGTTCAACGGTTGACATCCGCTACGATGGCGACGGCAACCGCGTCAGCAAAACCGTCACAACCGCCACCAACTCGACAACAACGTATTATGTGGTGGACGATCTCAACCCCTCCGGTTACGCCCAAGTGCTTGAGGAATTATCCATCCTCAATCCTCAATCCTCTACCGTCGTCGTGACGGCAGTCTACACCTACGGCCACACGCTCATCTCCCAAGACCGCCTCGATGGCGCGATCTGGTGCACGTCATTCTACGGCTACGACGGCCACAATAACGTGCGTTACCTGACGGATGTGAACGGCACCGTGACCGACACGTATGATTACGATGCATTTGGCAACCTGACTGCCGCAAGTGGGGCCACAATGAACTCCTATCTGTTCACCGGTGAACAATACGACGCCGACCTCGGTTTGTATTACCTGCGCGCCCGTTACCACAACCCGGACACCGGCCGCTTCTGGACGGAAGATTCGTATGAAGGCAACGGCTCCGACCCGGCGAGCCTGCATAAATACACCTATTGTGGAAATAATCCGGTCAACGCGTTCGATCCGAGCGGGAAACTTTCAATTACAGAAATGACCATTTCCACCGGTTTGTGGGCAGTTGCTAGAGGGATGTTCGGCGCGATAATTGGGGGGATGACTGGATCTCTGGCCTCGGGTTACGATGCTATCCTCCACGGCCGCGTCACCAATCAAGAAGTTGCCCAAGCGATGACCGATGGATTCCAGCAAGGCGCAAAGGCTGGCGGCCTCATGGGTTTCCTTTCAGCCTTTGGCCCCGTCGGACGATTTGGTGCGTCTGGAATAGGTCTTGTGTATTCCGAATTGGGATTTGTTGCGGCGTACCAATCCTATCTGTCCGGCAATACCGAAGCTGGCGACTTTGAAGCTACTCTCGGTGCGGCTGGAGCGGTGTTAAGCGTTGTTGGAATGACAACCGCATTTACGGAGGCTTATACTGGGTCTGCCGCTGCGGATAGTATCACATCACAAGTGGGCGAACGCATGGGGCTCAAACAGGTTGGTCCCAGCGATTTCATTTCCACAAGAAGTGGACTGCGGTATGGTCGTGATTGGGATCCGAAGTTCGGAAACCGAGTTAATCATGTGTTGAACCACACGAGAGACATTCCTGGAAGACCGGAACACGGCGTTTTCGAAACTACAGGTGCAAGTACGTTTGATCTTATTGACAACGTCTGGATGAAAATTAGACTGGGTGGCCCGGACGTGCGTGTTATTCCGCAGGGAAATCGAACGACGTACGTTGTAGACATGCACCAGCGTGTCGGTTACGAGGGGGGTGTCTTTGGTCAAGTCCGAGGCAACCCCGCAGCGAATCATGTGTCACTGACTGTAGAAAACGGAAACAATGTCATTACCGCATATCCCACGAATCCAAGCCTTCACTGATTTTATGAACTATGTTAGCCGCTGTCCCTACGAATCAAACGGTCGCGTTGGTGTTTGGCGTTGCGCCGACCAAAAGAAGTTCGTGCTTCTCTGTGATGAATGCCAAGCACTGTGGCTGCAGCCAGACAGGATAGCCGTGTCCGAGGCAATTCTTCCAACGAGTGCGCAATTCATTTTGCCTGACTCGAATACTTCTGTATTTGGCGATGGAGCGGGTTGGGCCACCGAAGAAGAAATCTCCAAGATCGGCTGGAAACATTTAATTATCGGAAAGGGAACCGCGTTAGACGAGAGTTTATAGTAAACGGGTCGGTTCCGAATGGCCCTTAGTTAAGGCCTAAAACTTTCCTGGTCAAGTGTTTGCGGCGAA
>CAZKTW010000043.1:0-18860 GCA_964555775.1 uncultured Bifidobacteriaceae bacterium
CGGACGCCTGCGCATGTTTGACCACATTGTTGACGGCTTCCTTGAAGGCGAGAAAAACGTTATGGCGGACCTCGGGCGGGATGGCAACCCCCGGCAGTTGAGTCGGCACCTCGGCGCGGTAACGCACCCCGGCCAGCGCGAGATATTCCTGCGCGTACTTGCAGGCGTAGTTGACCAGCCCCTCCAGGGTGTCGTTGGAAGGATTGACCGCCCAGACAATTTCGTCGAGGGAACGGGTCGTTTCGCGCGCGGTCAGGGAAATTTGCTGCGCGTGGGATTCAACCTCGGCCGGCGTATTTTTATCGGCTTCCGCCATTTCGCCCAACAACGCCACCTGGGTGAGGTTCGCGCCGAGTTGATCGTGCAAGTCGCGGGCGATGCGGGAGCGTTCCTGTTCCAACGCCTGCTGTTGCTCATGCAACTGCAATTGGCGCCGCAATTTTTGCGTGGAAAGATAACGCACCACGGCCACCACGATTCCCGCCAGGCACAAGACGGCAACGGTACGGAACCACCCGGTCTGCCAGAATTGAGGCTGTATCGTTACGGCCAGAACCCCGCCGGTTTTGTTCCATACGCCGTCTTCATTGCCGGCAATGACGTGAAAACGGTAATCGCCCGGCGGCACATTGGGGTAATAAGCCACCCGCGTATCGCCGGCCTCGGTCCAGGCCGTCTCGTGGCCTTCCAGCCGATATTTGAAGCGCACCTCGCCGGGCGAGGAGAAATTCAATCCCGTATAATGAATTTCCAATTGTTCATGGCCGGGCGGGACGGTGACGAAGGGTTGCCAGGCGGAACTGAAACGGTTGGTTTTTTGTTCCTGCCCATCCACACGCACGGATTCGATCATGACCAACGGGGGTTGCCGGTTGGTTTTGATGTCCGTCGGGTTCAACGACACCAAGCCCTTGGTGGTGGGGAAATACAACCGGCCGTCACGCGTGCGGCACGCGGCCGGTTGTGAACCGGCGGAACACTCGCGCGTCGGCAATCCGTCGGTTTCAACATAAGTCCGGCAGGCAATGACGCTGGCCGTTCCCGGGACAAAATCGTTCAGAGAACTTTTTTGAATGCGCATCAATCCCGCATTGGAACCGATCCACAAACAACCCTCGTCGTCCTCGATGATGTAATCAATGCTGTTGCTGGCCAGGCCATTGTCGGTTGAATAACGGTTCCATTTTCCCTTGTTAAAACGGGCCAGGCCGTGGCCGGAGGTGCCGACCCACAAGACGCCGTCCGGACCCAGGTAAAGACAGGAAATATCGTTGCCGGGCGGTCCCTTTTCGCCGGCGGGATAGGAAAGGAATTTTCCAGCTTGAAACAGATTCAGCCCGCGGCTCTCCGTTCCCACCCAGAGATTTCCCTCCGCATCTTCTGCCATGGCGCGCACGATGTTTTCGGAAAGGCCGTCGCTGGTCGTGCGAATTTTCCAGTCCGATCCATTCCAATTCGCGAGTCCGTTCTGGGTGCCCGCCCAGATTTGGCCCTGGTGATCCTCAAACAAGGCGAAGATCCGCCGACCGAGGCTGACGCTTCCGGGCGCCGGCTGGAACCCGTTGGTTTGTAATAGAAACAGACCTTCTTCCCAGGTGCCAATCCAGACTTGTTGCCGGTGGTCCACCAGCACCGTCCAGGCGTTTTGATACCGGCCCACGTGGAAATCCTGCACAAAATTACTCTGCTGGTAAGATGCTCCTGCGGCGCCAAAGGTCACCCACAAACCACCCGCCGCGTCCTCGGACAACGATTGTGCCCCCCAGGAATGAAATTCGGTCGGTGTGCCAAAAATCTTTCGTTTGATCCGGTCCAGTCCGTAACCGTCGGTTCCCACCCAGAGATTCCCCTGTTGATCCATGCACGCAGAAAGCACAAAGGCCGACGACAGACCTTGATTGGTTGAAATCTGCTCATGTTTCCCGTCGGCTGCATACCAAAAAACGCCGGCCCCCAGCGTGCCAACGATCAGGTTGCCATCCTTGTCTTCACAAGCGGAAGTGATCGTTGCGCTGCCCCATGGATAGGTCCCGAAATCCTTCTCGAGTCGCGTTGTATTCCATTTCTGGACCAGCCCATTGATTAATCGCCAGGTCCCGCCGCGTTGTCCGGCCAGAATAAAATCCAGTTTTTCCGCCCGGACATTCTGGTCCAGGGGCAGGGCCGGCGGATGGAAATTGGCCGGGCGAAATGAAAACAATCCCCAATCCTCACCGATCCAGAGCGAGCCGGATTTTTCGGCGACTATCATCCGGCAAATGGCGAGGGGGAAATTAAAGTTCAGGATTTCCAGTTTCCCGTCCTGATAACGGCCCAACTGCGCGTCAGCCGTGTAAAGCCACACCGCGCCGGTGGCATCCTCGCAGGCCGACACCAGCCGACCTTCGTGGCCGGCCCGCCCGAGGTCAAATTTCTTGACTTTTCCGTCCTGAACCAATCCCACACCCGCGGTATCCGTCCCGATCCAAAGATTGGTATGGCTGTCTTCGAACAGATAAACAATCCGGTCGCTGTTCAAACCGGGCGTATTGTATTCGTCGAAAACGGTGAAACGTGTTCCATCAAAACGGACCAGGCCGTTAAGGGTTCCGAGCCAGAGATATCCGTCCCGGGTTTGAATCACGGAAATGACGGCGTTTTCCGGCAACCCCTCCTTGCTGGTCCAGACATCCACAATGAATGGGGCTCCGGAATCGCCCGCGATTTCCGCCCTTGCCGGAATCAGGAACGCAAACAGGCAAAGCAACAGCCATGCACATTGCAGTTTCCTGTGTTTTGTCGGCATAGTTGACAATTTGGGCGATCCGAACCGGCAGTAAGGATGTTTGAAAAAGGATACGAACCCAATCCTGAAGATGGAAATTCTTTTTCAAAATCGCTTGCCAGACCGGTGTGATGGGTTAGGTTTGCCTTGCCCAATGAGAACTGGGCGCCTTGGCGGGTGTGGGCGACTTAAAATCGTGTGTAGTCGTCTCACCCGCCATCTTCCTTGAAGGCTTCGAACGAAGGATTGCCGTCAGCCCTCAAAGTCGTTTCAAAAAATCCCACGGCCAGTGGGCCGTGGGAATCATCCTGAAACCCGCCGCTTAATCGCTGACGTTGATTTTGCGTGGCTTGACCTGCTCGGACTTTGGCAGCGCGAGCGTCACCATGCCCTGCTCCATCTTCGCCGAGACTTTGTTCGTATCGATTGCCGGATCGAGTTCGAACACGCGCCGGTAGTCCGCCGCGGAACGTTCCCGGAACAACACCTCTCCATTAACCGGCTCCGCTGCGCGTCGGCCCAGAATGGTGATTTCGTTTCCCTCCAGGGTGATTTCCAGGCCGTCCTTGTTCACCCCCGGCATTTCCGCTTCGAGAGCGTACCCGTCCTCGGTTTCAAAGATGTTCACAACGGGGACCACGAATTCCGTGCATCTCCCTGCCGCTGTCGATTCTGCTGGTGTAATTGCTTTCATGATTTTTAGTGGGTTGAGAATTTACCGGGTGCGATGGGAATACCGCGCTCCGGTCTTTTAGTTCACGTTCACGTCAATTTGCTTGGGCTTCGCTTCCTCGGTTTTCGGGAGCGTGATGGTCAGAATACCATCCTTGTATTGCGCCTTGACCTTGTCCGCCGTCACGGGCGCGGGTAACGTCACCGAGCGCTGGAATTTGCCAAGGTAACGCTCGGTCCGATAAACTTCGGCCTCCTCGTATTTCTTTTCCGTCTTGCGTTCGCCGGAGATGTTCAGCACCCCGTCATGCAGCGAAACGTCAATGTCCTCGCGATTCATCCCGGGCAATTCAGCCCGAATCACGAAGCTGTCCTTGTCCTCGTGAACGTCGAGTGCAGGAGTCCAGCCGCTCAACAGTCGCGAACCGAGGGCCAACTCGGTCCAGGGTGATTCAAACAACCGGTCGAGCTCATTGCGCAAGCTCGACAGCCGCCCGAAACCCGTCCAGGCCAGATCAGGTCTTTGATATCGTGTCAGATTCATATAATTATCCTTTGGTTAATTGTTCAAATCAGGTTCAGCTTTAGAAATGCCACGCACGTAAATAAGTCATATCTTTATTAAAATGAATTACTTACAAACAAAACAGGGAGATTCACTTTCGAATTAACAGCGCCAGACTGGCGCAATTGCTGTGTCAAGGGTGACAAATTTGCGCCGGGATCAAGTTTCTCGTTGCCTCACTCTGATTAACCGTCAAAGAGGCACGAAACAAGGGTGTCCTCCCCCTCACTCTGGCCCTCTCGCCGTTGCGGGGAGAGGGGAACAGTAAACGGAGGTTCAGCCTCGTCCTTTGGCGCACCTCCCATGATGCTCGTAGTTTTTCAAAAACCACCGTCCGATGATTCTCCCTCTCCGCTCCATCAGATGGAGGGGAGAGGGCGGGGTGAGGTGAGGCTCAGCACCTTTGACCATGAGCCTTTCGGCCACATTGATCGCAAATAGGTTTCAGAATTTGAAAAGAAAAAAGCCCCGGCTGTCAGGCCGGGGCGTGCAGGAAATTCAATCTCTAATCGAAGGCGTGACCCGCACAGCACAGCACGTCCTTGATTTTATGCCGGACGAGTTCCTTGACCTTGTTGCGGGCGGGGCCGAGGAATTTGCGCGGATCGAATTCCTTGGGATTCTCGGCGAAAACTTTGCGGATGGCGGCGGTCATGGCCAGGCGCAGGTCGGTGTCGATGTTCACCTTCGTGCAACCTACGCGGCGGGCGACTTCAATATCCGCTTCCGGCACCCCGGCGGTGTCCGTGCCCATCTTGCCGCCGTATTTGTTGATTTCCTCGGCGAGTTCCTTCGGCACACTGGAAGCGCCGTGCAACACCAGCGGATAATCCCCCATTCCCGCGTCCAAAAGCGCCTTTTTAATGAGCTTGAGCCGTTCGAGATCCAAATGCTGTTCGCCTTTGAATTTGTAGGCGCCGTGTGAGTTGCCGATGGCGATGGCGAGCGAGTCGCAGCCGGATTCCCGGACGAACTTCACCGCTTCATCCGGCTCGGTGTAATGACCGCTGACGGAATGCGCGCCGCCCTCCTCACCTTCATCAAATTGCGCCCCGACGAGGTGGCCGAGTTCAGATTCCACGACACAATTGTGTTTGTGGGCGTATTCGACGACTTTGCGGGTGATTTCAACGTTCTTCTCAAATGGTTCATGGCTGGCGTCAATCATCACGCTCGTGAAACCTTCGTCAATGCACTCCTTGCACAGATCGAAGGAATCCCCGTGGTCAAGGTGGACTGCAATGGGGATGGTGGACAAGGTTACCGCGGCTTCAATCAGCTTTTTGAGATAAACCGGATTGGCGTACTGGCGCGCACCCTTGGAAATCTGCAACATCACTGGAGCTTTCTCTTCTTCGCAGGCTTCAATGATGGCCTGGAGCAATTCCATGTTGTTGACGTTGAATGCGCCCAGCGCGTATTTGCCCTTTAAAGCCTTGGCAAACAGTTCTTTGGTATGTGTCAGTGGCATATGTTTTCGATTGTGATTGTCGTTATCAACCAATCGGGATTTCCCCGATGAGAATGAATAATAAAGCGACTTTTCTGAAAGGAAACAAAAAATACGGACACCCACCAACCAGCCATTGGCAAAGTTTGACGATAAATTGCCTTGCGATTTCGCGGCTTTGCGCGAAAAGAAGCGCGTGCAAGCGCGCTTTCTCCTCGGCCCGGCCGGCAGCGGCAAGACGTTCCGCTGCCTGGCTGAAATCCGCGCCGCCCTGGCCGACTTGCCGGAAAGCCCGCCGCTGATCCTGCTTGCTCCCAAGCAGGCCACGTTTCAGCTCGAACGCCAATTGCTGGCCGGCGGTGAGTTGTCCGGTTACACGCGATTGAACATTTTTTCGTTCGAGCGGCTGGCGCGGTTCGTCCTCGAGGCGCTGCGGGTGCCGCTGCCGGAAGGTTTGCTCGCGGAGGAAGGCCGGGTAATGGTCCTGCGGGCGCTGCTGCTGCGGCATGGCGACAAACTGAAATTGTTCCGTCAAAGTGCGCGGCGTCCCGGCTTTGCCCGACAGGTGAGCCAGTTGCTCGGTGAACTGCAACAGCATCAATACACTCCGGCCAAACTTCATGCTTGGTCACAGCGCTCCGGCTTGAGCCCCGAACTCCAGTCCAAACTCCACGACCTGACGCTGCTGCTCGAGGCTTATTTGCACTGGCTCACGGAGCGCGGATTGCAGGACGGCAACCGCCTGCTCGACGCGGCCACGGACAGCCTCAGGTCCAACGCCCAAAGTCTTAAGTCAACCGGTGATCCGGGTGTTTTGCCCTCGGCGCTGCAAATTTCCAGCCTGTGGCTTGATGGTTTTGCGGAAATGACGCCCCAGGAATTGGATTTGCTCGCCGCCATTCTACCGCATTGCGACCGCGCAACGCTGGCTTTCTGCCTCGCCAGTGAACCTGAAGCCGAAACCTCATGGCTTTCCATCTGGTCATCCATCGGCAAAACGTTTGAACGTTGCCGCCAGCGAATCGCCAATTCACCGGATTGCGAAATCAATGTCGAATGCCTCAAACGCAATCCACGGGAAAGCCGCTTTGCCGGGAATCCGGTTTTGCAGCAGTTGGAGCAGGATTGGTCGCGACCCGCTCAAAACCCGAAATTCAAGACTCAAGATTCCGTCCGCGTGGTTGCGTGCGCCAAACCCGAAATGGAAGCCGCATTCGCCGCGCGCGAAATCCTCAATTTCGTGCGCGGCGGCGGACGTTTTCGCGATTGCGCCGTGCTGGTGCGGAATCTCGACGGCTATCACCAACCGCTGGGGCGCGCTTTTCGTCGCTACGAAATCCCCTTCTTTCTCGACCGGCGCGTGTCTGTTGCGCATCACCCGCTCGCCGAGCTGACGCGCAACGCGCTCCGTACCGTTGCGTTCGATTGGTCGCCGGATGATTGGTTCGCCGCGCTCAAGGCCGGATTTTCCCCGGTGGACGAAACGGAAATTGACCGGCTGGAAAATGAATCACTGGCCCGCGGCTGGCACGGCGCAAAATGGCAGGAACCGCTGCAAATCGCGGAAAACCCGGAATTGGCCGGTTCCCTCGAACAGTTGCGCAAAAAAATCCTGCCTCCCTTTGAAAATTTCGCCCGGCAGCTCGCCCGCTTCAGAAATGCGCCCACCGGCAAACAGCTTGCCAAAACCCTGCGCGAACTTTGGGAGGAACTCGGCGTTCAGGATGTTTTGGAGCGATGGAGCGTGGCCAATCCGGAACGCCCGGAATTCGCCACCCGTCACCCGTCATTCCATCAGACCGTTGGCGAGCAGATGGAAGCGTGGCTGGACAATGTTGCGCTCGCGTTTTCAGATGAAGCGCTGCCTTTGCGTGAATGGCTGCCGGTGCTGGAAGCGGGCCTGGCCGGTCTGACCGTCGGCGTGATTCCACCGGCACTGGATCAGGTGCTCATTGGCGCGATTGACCGCGCGCGCAATCCCGAGTTGAAACTGGCGCTCGTGCTGGGTGTGAATGAATCAGTCTTTCCCGCGGCGCCGGCCACCCCGGTGATTCTGACGGATGCTGACCGCGATGATCTGGGCGGAGGAGCCATCGCTCTCGGCCCGGATTTGCGCGAGCGCCTGGCGCGTGAACGGTATCTCGGCTACATCGCCTGCACGCGTTCCGGCGAAAAACTGATGGTCACCTTTTCACGCCAGGACCACGGCGGCAAAGCATTGAATCCATCGCCGTTTATTGCGCATCTGCACCGGATTTTCCCCGGACTCGAAACGGAGGAATTTGGCGGCATGGTGGAACCGGACCGGGCGGAACACGTGAGCGAACTTGTCGTGCCCTTGGTTGAGATTCAAAACTCGGGACAAAACCCCCAATACTGGCGCGAACTGTTGGAACTTCCAGTCGTAACCGGGTGGATGGAAAGCCTGCGCGCCTTGCGCGAACCGGATTCAGCGGAAGGCTTGTCCCCTGTGTTCGCGGAAAAACTTTTCGGTCCAACCTTGCGCTCCTCGGTGAGCCGGCTGGAGGAGTTTGCTTCGTGTCCGTTCCGGTTTTTTGTCCATTCCGGTCTGCGCGCCGAGGAGCGAAAGATGTTTGAACTGGATGCGCGTGAGCAGGGCAGCTTCCAGCATGAGGCCTTGAAAATATTTCACGATCAATTGCGGGCCGCGGGCAAACGCTGGCGCGACATCACGCCGGCGGACGCCCGCGAACGCGTGAACAAAATCACCGGGGCGCTTGCGGTGGATTATCGCGACGGCCTGCTGCACGCGAACGAGCAAGGCCGTTTCACGGCGCATGTGCTGGCGGAATCGCTGCAGGATTTTGTCGAGACGCTGGTGGCCTGGATGCGCGGGCAATACGAATTTGACCCGGCCGTGGCTGAACTCGAATTTGGTTTCGGCCCCACCGGCGCGCCCGCGTGGGAGATTCATCTGGCTGCCGGCCGAAAACTCGCGTTGCGTGGGCGGATTGACCGTGTTGATTTGTGCTCCGAACCCAATGGCCGGGCCTGGTGCGTGGTCATGGATTATAAATCCGGCCGGCGAAAGCTGGATCCGGTGCTCGTTGGGCACGGGATACAATTGCAATTGCTGGCGTATCTGGCGGCCGCCCGAAGCTGGCCGCCGGAAGTATGGGCAGGATTGAATCTGCCGGCTTTTTTCTCCCTCGCCTCCCCGAAGGAGGAGCGGGCCGGGGAGAAGAGGCCAACAGTTTCAAAATCAAATCTCCTCGCCCCTGCCCCCGCCCCACTTGGGCGGGGAGAGGGAGAAGAACCAGGAATTTTCGGCGCATTAAAAATCGACCCGGCGGGCGTTTTTTATGTAAATCTTCGCGGCCAGTACGAGCAGGGCGATACACGCACCGAAGCGCTGGCCGATGTGAACGAAGCTCGCAAGCGTGCCTATCGCCACACCGGGCGGTTTGACGCCGGGGTGCTGTCCCGGCTCGACCGCGCCCGGGCGGCGGACCAGTTTAATTACCGTTTGAACAAGGACGGCGGTTTGCGGTCTGATTCCGTGGAGGCATTGCCCCGGGCGGAATTTACAAAGTTGCTCGACCGGGTGGAAACGCAGTTGCAGGAAATGGGCCGGGCGATTTTTTCCGGCGCGGCGCAGGTGGATCCGTATCGCAAAGGGCGCGAGACGCCGTGTGAATTCTGCGATTATCGGGCGGCCTGCCGGATTGATCCATGGACGCACTCGTATCGTGTATTGCGAGCGGTTCCAATTGATGAACAACCGTGAAACATTTGATAGCCAGAACCGGAGTGGTAGGGACGGCGCGCTGCGCCGTTCCCGCGCCGTTCAGGCGCGTCGCGGACTTTAACCATGCCATTGACACACCTCATTCGTTCCGCCCGCTGGACGCGGGCGGGAACATCGCAGCGCGATGTCCCTACCGATAAAACACGCCGTGAGGCTCCGTTTTTTGAGGCCATTTTGCATTTTGATCACGGTGTTTTTAACCGCAGGCTGCAATGCGTCGCCGACGAACAACATTGACACCCGGCGTGAAATCACAAACTCAACAAATCAAACCATGAAGTTTCCAGTCACCAAAACCGACGCGGAATGGCGCCAGGAACTGACGCCCGAACAATATCGCGTGCTGCGCGAGGCGGACACGGAACGTCCGTTCACCGGAAAATATTGGAATACCAAGGAACCCGGAGTTTACCGCTGCGCTGCCTGCGGGGAGATCCTTTTCACCTCGGGCACCAAGTTCGACTCCGGCTGTGGCTGGCCGAGCTTTTATGATCTGGCGGCGGCGAAAAAGGTTGTTCTCCGCGAAGATGACACAGTCGGCATGCACCGCACGGAGGTGCTTTGCGCACAGTGCGGCGGGCACCTCGGCCATGTATTTGATGACGGCCCGAAACCGACCGGCTTGCGCTATTGCATCAACTCGGCGGCGTTGAACTTTGAAGGAACCAATTCCCCGGACGTCAAGCAATGAGCTTCCCGAAAGCAGGTAATTTTGAACCACGAAAAAACATTGAGCCGCAAAAGAACGCAGAGAGACAGACGACAATTCTCCCTCGCCCCGCTCAAACGGGGAGAGGGCCGGGGTGCGGGGCTCGCTCATCAAATCGGCAAGAATTCGATTAGCGACGCAACACACGAACAAGTTTTGACACGGATCCCACAAATGACCGCGAATCGGAAACGGAAATTGGGATTCCAGGATTCCATCCGTGTCTCAAAACACGAGCACCGGCGCTGCCGCGGGCGGTTAATGATATTCCTGCAAGGTTTGCACTCCGTAACCGTTCTTTTTCAAGGCGGCGATGCCGCGGGCGGCGGCCTTGGCCCCGCTGAGCGTGGTCATGATGGGTGTGCCGGTGTAAACAGCCGTGGTGCGGATTTTCACCTCGTCGGCGCGCGGGGTGGCGCCGGAAGGCGTATTGATGACCAGCTGGATTTCCTTGTTCTTGAGCAGGTCGATCACATTGGGCCGGCCCTCGAGCAGTTTGAGCGTGCGCCGCACCTTCAATCCGGCCTTTTCCAGCACCCCGGCAGTGCCACTCGTGGCCACTAGTTCAAAACCCAGGTCGGTGAATTGTTTCGCCACCGCCGCAACTTCATTTTTGTGTGCGTCACTGACGCTGATGAACAACTTGCCACTGAGCGGCAGCGGCGAGCCCGCAGCCATTTGCGACTTCGCGTAGGCGATGCCACGGTCCGAATCCAGGCCCATGACTTCCCCGGTCGAGCGCATTTCCGGCGAGAGCAGAATGTCCTGCCCGTGAAAACGGTTGAACGGGAATACGGATTCCTTGATAGCCCAATACTTCGGCCAGATTTCCTTCGTAAAACCGAGTTCCTTCAGCGTCTTTCCCGCCATGACCTTCGCGGCGAGCTTGGCCAGCGGAAAGCCAATGGCCTTGCTCACAAACGGCACGGTGCGCGATGCGCGCGGATTGACTTCGAGTACATAAACCTTCTCGCCCTTCACCGCATATTGCACGTTCATCAGGCCGATGACCTTCAACTCACGCGCCATGGCATGCGTGTAACCGCGGATCGCTTCGATGACTTTTTTGGAAAGGGTGTGCGGCGGCAGCACCATCGCGGCGTCGCCGGAATGCACCCCGGCAAACTCAATGTGTTCCAGCATGCCGCCGATGACGATATGTCCGTCATCCGGATTTTTGAAATGACCGACGTCCGTGATGCAATCCACGTCCACCTCGGTGGCATCCTCGAGAAACTTGTCCACCAGCACCGGCCGCTCGGGCGAAGCCTCCACGGCAAAACGCATGTAATGCTGAAGTTCGCTGTCGGAATAAACAATCTGCATGGCGCGCCCGCCCAGCACGAAACTTGGGCGCACCAGCACCGGATAGCCAAGCCGTTGCGAAGCCACGAGGGCCTCGGCTTCATTGGTGGCCAGGCCGTTGGGCGGCTGGGGGATTTTCAACTTGTCGAGCATCGCCGCGAAAAGCTTGCGGTCTTCGGCGACCTCGATGCTCTGCGGCGAGGTGCCGATGATGTTGACGCCGTTTTTTTGCAGGCCGAGCGCCAGGTTCAACGGCGTCTGCCCGCCGAATTGCGCGATCGCCCCCCAGCAACCTTCGCGCTCGTAAATATGCAGCACGTCTTCAAGGGTCAACGGCTCGAAGAAAAGTTTGTCGCTGGTGTCGTAATCAGTCGAAACCGTTTCGGGATTCGAGTTGACCATGATGGTTTCAAATCCGTCCTCCTTGAGCGCGAAGGCCGCATGGACGCAGCAGTAATCAAATTCTATGCCCTGGCCAATGCGATTCGGTCCGCCGCCGAGAATCATAACCTTTTTCTTTCGCGTCTTCTTGACCTCGTCGTCACCGCGGTCGTAGGTTGAATAATAGTACGGCGTGTAGGCCTCGAACTCGGCGGCGCAGGTGTCCACGAGGCGATAGCTGGGCACAAGGCCGAGTTTTTTCCGCCGGGCGCGGATTTTGTCCTCGGTGGTACCGGTCAAATGGGCGATCTGCCGGTCGGAGAACCCCAGGCCTTTGGCTTTTATCAACGTATCACGTGTCATGTGTCGAGTATCACGGATTGTCTTCAACTTGCGCGCGTTTGTTCAGGGAACGTTTCAAACCGCCAATGAGAGCCTTCGCTTTAGCGGCCTGTTGGTAATGCGAATTAAATTCAGCCTCGCTCAAATAGCCCGCATCAGAGGCCACGTAAAGCAATGATTGAACTTCGGCAGTTGAACGCCTCGCAATTCCAAGAAAACGGGCAAATTCGACCTTGGATTCGCAGTCAAACCCTTCAGCGGTGTTGCTCATCGAGGAAACCGTCGCCCGCTGAATTTGATCCTTTAGTCCAAAATCCTTCGCAAACGAACCAGCACATGTTTGCCGGTATATGTTTGATGTCAGCTCGCGCGCCGCCTGCCAAGCGCGAAGGTCTTCGAAACGTTTTACCAAAGCCATAAGACACCTTCTTTCGGTGGAAGTTTTGTTGTTATTTATGTTGGTTCGATCATGGTGACTTGATTGCTGTTTTGCACGCGCACCGGACACCTGACACTTGATCCTTGACACAAAATCACATCAGCCATGGCATCAGCGCGGAATCAAATTCGTCATAGTAAGCCGCAAAGTGCCCGCCGTGTCCAGCGGGGAGTGGATTCGCGCTTGCTGCCAGCGTGGCTTTGCGATACGAAAACGGCGATGAAACAACTCGGGCGGGCCCTGCTATGGCTGGTCTGGTTCGCCCCAATGCTTGGGTGGGCACAAGTGGATCCGATCAAGCGCGATCTGATCCAGCTCGGTTTCAATCAGCCATTCGAGGGCCACGCGCCGTTCGCCGGCTACGCGTTTTATTATCATAACCAGCCGAATTTCCTGCGCACCAACCTCACGCTCCGTCTGGCGGTGGCGCCGATCTATGTGGATTCCGAATTTGGTTTTGTCCAGGGGCTGGGACCGAACACGGATTTTGGCCTTGGCCTGGCGGGCGGCGGCTTCGCCGACAGTTACAACGAAATCCATGGCGGCACCTACTTTCCCAGCCTGTCCTTTGACGGCCATGGCGCCGAAATCTCGGCGAGTGTCTATCATCTGTTCAATCCCGGCGACCTGATCCCGTTGAACCTCATCCTGCGCGGCACGGCGCACTATTCCACCTTTGACCGCGCGGCGAACACGGATCCCGCCTTTCAATTGCCCGGGGAACGCGGCGAATTCAGCGTGCGCACCGGTTTGCGTTGGGGGGGCATTGAGCCGACGCTGTTTCCGGCGCTCGCCATGGAACTGTCCCTCTGGTATGAGGGACAACTCCGCACCGGCTACGGCCCCTATGGCATCAATGGCGGTTACCAAACCGAGGAGCAATCGCATTTGTTTTGGACGGAAGCCGCCTTGTCCTACACCTTGCCCGAGAGCCAGCAGAACTTTTATGTGCGCCTGATCGCCGGCTCGAGCGTGGATGCCGACCGTTTCAGTGCCTACCGGCTCGGCGGATATCTGCCGCTGGTTTCGGAGTTCCCGATGTCACTGCCCGGCTATTATTTTCAGGAAATCAGCGCCCGCCAATTTTTGTTGTTCAATGCGAACTACCTGTTGCCGCTCGACAAAAGCCAGCGGTGGAACCTGAGTGCGAACGCGGCCACAGCCATTGTGGATTATCTGCCCGGCACGGGACAGCCCGGCAACTCCCTGACCGGCGTGGGCGGCGGCATTTTATATCGCGCACCCTCCGACCGGTTGAAAATCATGTTCGACTATGCGTATGGCGTGGATGCCGTGCGGTCTCACGGTCGCGGCGCGAACAACATCGGCATCCTGCTGCAATGGGATCTGGAGAAGACGCACGGCGAGGGATTTACCCCGGCCCATCCGGACCGCTGGCGCGGATGGCAATGGATTTTTCCCGACTAAAGCGAGAGGGAAGTCCTTCCGCGTGTTTCCGCGTTTTCGCGCCGGCAGGTTCGATTCAACTTGCGTAAAACGCCGGGGCTTGGTTTATTATGAGGACCGGGCGCATATGGTGGAATTGGCAGACACGCTACTTTGAGGTGGTAGTGCCGAAAGGTGTGCAGGTTCAAGTCCTGCTATGCGCACCAGTTTTGGTCAGTGCTTGCCCCGTGCCGCAATGAACTTTTCCGCGTATTTGCCCAGCAAATCGGCTTCCAGGTTCACTGCGTCACCGACTTTGCGTTCCCGCAGAGCCGTGATTTCGTAGGTGTGCGGTATGATCCAGATGCGAAAACCTTTTTTCTGCACGCCCGCCACCGTGAGACTGATGCCGTCCACCGCCACCGAGCCCTTGAACACAATGTAGCGCATCACCTCCACTGGCGCGGCGATGTCGAGCACGTGGTCCTGCCCGGCGCGCTCCCAACGGATGATTTTGCCGACGCCGTCAATGTGGCCGGTGACAAAATGTCCGCCGAACTCACCGTCCGCCCGCAACGGCCGCTCCAGATTGACCAGTGAACCGGGTTGGGCGAACTGGAGGTTGGTGCGCCGCCAAGTTTCCTGCAACAGATCAAACCGGGCCAGCTTGAATTTACCGCGTGAGGCAACTTTTACCGCCGTCAAACAACAGCCATTGATGGCCAGGCTGCCGCCCAGATTCAGGCCGCGACCGGTCGCACCGGTGCGCACGGTCAATTCGATGGACTTCGCCGCGGGCTTGATGCGCTCGACGGTTCCGGCTTCTTCAACAATACCTGTGAACATGGCGGAAAAACTTAAGGCCGTAATGAGACTCTGTCGAGCAGCCTTTGATTCGTGGCGGCGGCTCGGAAGAGCACCGCAAACCTGATGCAAAAGGTCGGCACTTTGCCGAGGTGCCGCTACGGAATGACCCGCGCCGTCAGCAATAAATCCGGACCGAGCCGCTTCCATTCGAGCTCGCGGAGTAGAATCACCTGCGCCAGATGTTTGACTCCTTGACCCGCAACGGCCTTCCGTGAATCCCGCCCGCCCAGGATTTTTGGCGCGTAAAAGAAGGCCACGCGCTGTGCCAGTCCACCGAGCAGGAACGAGGCATTCACCTCGCCGCCGCCTTCAACCAGCAGGGTGGTGACATTTTCCGAACCGAGCTTTTGGAGCAGCCAGCGCAAATTGATTGCCGATTGTCGATTGCCGATTGCCGATTTGGCCAATGGCGCAACCAGTACATTCACCCGTTTGGCTAAAGCTGCGACACGAGTTTTTGGGGCAGATTTGCTTACAACAACCGTTGTCCATGCGGCGTGCTTGTCGCCCGCCACTTTTGCCGTCAATGGCGTCCGCGCCATTGAATCCAGAATGATTCGCCGAATCGGCTTTACCATCTTCCATTTACCATCTTTCGTCTTCGTCCTCGCCGTGAGACCCGGATCATCCAGCAGAACCGTATTGATGCCGGCGAGGATCGCATCCGCGCCGTGCCGCAGTTTCATGCCGTGGGTGCGGGCCTTTTCGCCGGTTATCCATTTGGATTCACCGGTGGCGGCGGCGATTTTGCCATCCAGCGTCATCGCCGCCTTGACGGTGACGAACGGTGTGCGCCGGACGATCCAATGATTGAACGCCTCATTGAGCCGGACACATTCGCTGGCCAGTTTTTGGCAGGGGGCGCAGTCCTCTGCGCGCCGTGGCCCGGCAGGACCCGGACCGGTACACGTGGAGGGAGGCTCCCTGCCTTCACCCAGGGAGGCAACGTCAATGCCTGCCCGGCGCAACATCTTAAAAGCGCGTCCGGAATGTTTCGGGTTGGGATCGGTTGCCCCGACAATCACGCGCTTGATTCCCGCGGCGATGATGGCGTCCGTGCAGGGTGGGGTGCGCCCACGCGTGCAACACGGTTCGAGCGTGACGTAAAGCGTCGCGCCCTTGGGATTGTGGCCGTGCTTTTGCGCGTCGCGGAGCGCCTCAATTTCCGCGTGGGGTCCTCCTGCGCGCCGGTGCCAGCCGCGGCCGATGATTTTGCCGCCTTTCACCAATACCGCGCCCACCATCGGATTCGGCGAGGTCGTGCCATAACCGCGCCGCGCCAGACTCATGGCCAGTCGAATCTGGTTGAGCTGGTTCTTGGAAAAGAATTTCAGCCGCGTATCCATTTAAAAGTGAATCAGTCTAAAACAACCCCAGCCGCCGCAGGAGGAAATATTCATTGATCGGGTCGTCATCAGTGATTTGAGCCCCCGGGCTGGGGCCGCTCTGGGTCAAAATTTCTTGCGTTACAACCAACGCCAGATAGCCCGGCAAATTTGTGGAAGAACTCCATTCCAGGAGATCTTTTTTTGCCCTTTCCGGCATTTGCAACATCAGCTGGTCAGGTGACGGCACCCTGATGGGTTCCGAGGAGGCCAACAGGTGCATCCCCCACTGTTCAACTGACGGGAAGCAGCGGACATACGGGAATGATTCCTGAACGGTTCGAGCGACAGCCTGTTGCGAAACGGCTTCTCCGCCCGGGAACCACATCTGGAGAATGCCTTCGGGTTTCAAATGCTGTCGGGCTAGTGCGTAGAATTCCCTGGAAAATAGCAGGCTGGAACCCGCTGCTTCCACCGGTGGCGGTGGATCAACCACGATCACATCAAATCCTTTTGCCGTGCGTTTGAGATAGCGTCTGCCGTCGTCAATAACGATATGTCCCTTGGGATTGTTGAGGATGTCCGCCGTATCCGCATGATAAAACCCAAAAGCCTTCGTCACACTTGGCACCAGTTCCACCACCGTTGTGTCGATATCCCAACTCAAAGCCGAACGATAAGTCGTACCCATGCCGAAACAAATGACCAGGGCTGATTCAGGTTTTCCTTGATGAAAGGCCAGCGGCAGATGAACCATGAACTTGGTGATGGGTGTCAGCTTGGTCATGCCAACACCATTGACCAAAAGAGACCGTCTCCAACCTTCGCCAAAAGAAATCACTGAGGCGGCGTAATCCCGCCGCACGGTTGTGTGCTTCTCGGTTTTGAACAGCATGCCCTCATAATCTTCGGAACCTGACGAAGCCCAGATCAGAACAGCCCCGACGGCGAGCCCCGCCCCCATGCGCCGCCACGGGAGTCGCGGTTTGAAAAAAAAGAGCAAAAAAACAAGAAACGGCAGGCTGAGCAGGATCAATGCATAACGTTCACTCAAATGAGGCAGCAAAATATAGCAGGCAAACAACGGCCCCAGGATGCATCCCAGGACATTGATCGCATAAGCCCGGCCGGCACCGGTCGGATGGCCGGCCGCATATTCGTCGATCAGGCCCGGGGTCAAATATCCAAGCACCGCGCAAAACGGACAGATGCTGGCCAACAGAATGATGACGCTGATCACATTGACCGAGTTTGACCAATAGTGGGCCACAACAAATCGCGGATTGTTGGCCAGCACCGGCAGCAGGGCCGTGATCGCCAGCGCGAAAATCAATCGCCCCGTTGAACTCAGGTGATGCTTCCGCAGGCTTCGGCGATACATCCAGGAACCGAGAAAAGTGGCCCCCAAATAAGTAAAAACGATCAGCGCGAAGGAATAAACCTGTGTTTTTAAAACCGGCGTGAAAGCCCGCGTCCACACCACCTCCATCGCCATGGCCACAAATCCAGTCGAAAATAATATCCATCTGATCAGCCGGCCGCGGGAATTGCCCAAGGAGGACAAGCTGCCTGGCCCGGCTGAAGGTTCCGCCTCCTCTGGCACCGCCGATGCAAAGCCACGCTGTTTCCAGCCCAAATAACCAGCCATGCCGGCGATGGTGAAATTGCCTGCAGCTGCCAGCCAGAGGGTGTGGTGAAAGCCGAAAACTTCGATCCAAACGACGGCGGTCAAAAAAGTTCCACTCATCGCACCCAGCACATTGGCCAGATAGAGAAAACTGAAACTTTCCGCATTCCGGCAATCCTGTTCCCGAATGTAAGCCATCATGAAGGGAAAAGTCGTCCCCATGCACACGCACCAGGGCAGCAGGGAAACGGCCAGGACCAGGGCGGAAAGCGACAGGTAGCGAAAGGAATCCGTCTCGCCGCTCGTCAGCAAGATGTGTTCGCCCAGGGCAAATAATTTCGGAACGGCAAAAGCCCCCAGCCCGATCAAGAACTCAACCCCGGCATAAAAGAAAACAGCGGACAGGCCGGTTTGTTTGACCAGTGAAGGAATCCAGCGGCCACCCACCCAGGATCCGATGGAAAGCCCCAACATGAAAACTGACAACACCACGGACAGCACGGGCATGATGATTCCGAACGAGGCAAAAGCCATGCGGGTCCAAACCACCTGATAAACGAGGCTGGAAAACCCGGATACAAAAAAAAGAGAAAACAAAACCCGGCGCGTGAATTGATGCATGCGGTTCCCATCTACACGCGTCATCCCGTTTGGACAAGCTTCAATCTTCGCGGTTCACGGGCCATTTTACCTCAAACAACGCCTGGGAGAACTGCTTCGCGTCGAAGGGCTGCAAGTTATCTGCTGTTTTGGGAAGATGGCCATTTGATCACGGGCCGGTCCCTTTCCGTTGAATGTGCTCCGGCGGCAGTGGAACTGGGGTAGTAATCAAAACAGGTTCCAATGCCGCAGCAGGAAATATTCGTTGTATGGCCCGTCATCCGTAATCTGGATTTCCAAATCCGGGTTGAGGAAACGCGCCAGGTCAACCTCCTTGGATACCACCCGTCCGAGATAGGCGGTGACATCCGGGGAATCACTCCATTCCAGAAGGTCCTGCTTGGCGCTTTCAGGCATCCTCGCCGTCAGCTGTCCCGCATCCAACGGTTTAATGGGTTCCATGGACGCCAGCAAATGTATGCCGCCACCTTGCACCGGCCCGTAACCACGCGTATAGGGGAAGGAATCACTGAGGGATCGAGTTGCGGCCTGGCCCATGGAAACATTCGAAACATCCCCGCCGGGCACCCAGGTCTGTAAAATTCCATGCGGTTGGAGATGCTGTTTGGCCAGTTCATAGAATTCCTTGGAATAAAGCA
>CAZKTW010000044.1:0-18836 GCA_964555775.1 uncultured Bifidobacteriaceae bacterium
ACGAACAACTGAATCTTTCGACCTTTGCTGCCCGCTTCGTTCTTTCAATGAACTGCGAACATCATAACGCAAATCGCCCAATCGACAATGAATTGATATGCACAGCTTGTTCACCGGAATGCGTCTGTGAAAAACATGTGAGCAACGCAAAGCAGCCAACAAAATCAATGTTGCCGTTGTTACAACCACGAAAATTATTCACCGTTTTTTTGAGGAGGAAATCCGGGCTGTGGAAAAGTTTGCGTGGAGAAATTTTAAGAAACAGCGCCGAAATTAAAAAGGCCGCCCCAACGGGCGGCCTTTTCAATTTTGTGGGAACGACGCTTCAGGACGCCTTCGGCGCCGCGGGCCTTTTTGCCCAGGCCGCCGCCTTTTTGCGTTTCAGGTAACTCGTCCGGCGTTTGCGTTTCTCAACTTTGTTGGATTGTTTGCCCATAAGTGTCTTTACTTTGTTCGTCGATTACGGTTTTGTGGGGTGTACTATGAAAGTTTTGACGCGGCGATTCAACATCTATTTGGCACTGGCCGTCCTCCTCGGACTGGCGTGCGGGTGCCAGACCGGCAAAAAAACCCAAACCGCCGCCTTGCGCGTCCATATTGAAAGCAGCCCCGACCCTGCCAGCGATGGTGTGCAGGTTTCTGTGATCCGCTCTGATCCCGTGCTCGTCAACGTCAAGCGCCAGCCGATTTTATCGGAAGTCAACCTCATTGAAGCCAAGGTCATTGAAGCGCAAGGGGGATTTGCCCTCTCGTTCAGATTTGACGGAAATGGCACCTGGATGGTCGAACAATATTCGGCCGCCAATCCTGGCCGTCATTTTGTCATTTTCTGCCAGTGGAGCGAAAAAGCGACCGATGGCCGCTGGCTGGCCGCTCCACTCATCACGCACCGCATCGCCAATGGTGCCCTGGTGTTCACGCCCGACTGCTCGCGCGAGGAGGCCGACCAGTTGGTGCTCAGGCTCAATGCGGCCGCCAAGGAAATCCGTAAGAACATGCTCAAATGATTTTGCCCCTTGTCGGTCGCGCCATCCTCATCGCCGGCGTGTTGTTCCCGGGACTGGGCGCCACCGTTTTCGCCCAATCACCGTTTCAATTCCCCACCGCCAACCACGCCTTGTATCTGCCGGGCGAGGAATTGAAATTTTTCGCCCCGACCGCGCCCAACAAGGCGTGGTCGAGCGGCAGTTTTGGCTGTGTCCGCAATGAGGGCACGAAAATGCATGAGGGCCTCGACATCCGCTGCCTGCAACGTGACCGGCACGGTGAACCGACCGACCCCGTCATGGCCACCGCCGACGGCACCGTGGTCTATTTCAGCACCAAGCCGTCGTTGTCGAATTACGGGAAATATGTCGTCATCCGCCATATCATCGAGGGCATCGAAATCTATTCGCTTTACGCGCATCTGAGCGAAGTCCAGCCCGGCCTCGCCGTCGGCACACCGGTCAAGGCCGGCGAAACGATCGCCACGATGGGCCGCACCTCCAGCGCGGAAACAATTTTGAAGGAGCGCGCCCACGTTCACTTCGAGCTGAACCTGTTCGTCAATGAAGGCTTTGCCAACTGGTATCGCCGGGCCTTTCCGAACCAGCGCAATGATCACAGCATCTGGAACGGCCAGAACCTGGACGGCCTCGACGCGCGTGAAATTCTGCTCACCGAGCACAACCCGGTCAACAAATTCAGCCTGCTGAATTTTATCCGCGGCCAGACCGAGCTTTGCCGTGTGCTGGTGCGCGCCACCAATTTTCCCTACCTGAAACGTTATCCCATGCTGACCCTGCCCAATCCCGTCGCTCAAAAAGAAGGCGTAGCCGGCTATGAAGTCGTCCTGAATTACAACGGCGTGGCCTTCGCCCTGATGCCACGCGCCGCCTCGGAAATCCATGGCAACAGCCGGTTCCAACTGCTTTCCGTCAACGAAAACGAGGAGCAGGCCAATCCGTGCCGCCACCTGGTGGTCCGGCGCGCCGGCCACTGGCAATTGACCGACACCGGAATCCGCGAACTGGAGTTGCTGACGTATTGAAGCGGTTGATTCCGGAAATTCCGGTGGCAGATTGACCGGTGACAAGTGCTTTGGCTGTATCGTTCCGAACCATGAATGGGATGATTACAACCGGTTGGAAGCCGGCTTTCTGCAAAATTTCAATTGAGCGAAGATAACCCGCTTGGTTTCCCGGCCCGCGCCATTTAACTTGCGGACGTGCCAACCGACATCAAATCTCTGGCCCGCGATGAACTGGAAGCCCGGTTCAAGACCTGGGAACAGCCGGCTTATCGCGTCGGGCAATTGCTCGAATGGCTTTATGTCCGGCGCGTCACGGATTGGGAAGCGATGACAAACCTGCCCAAGGTGTTGCGGGAAAAGCTCAAGGAAACATTTTCCCTGCAAACCCTGGAACTCGTCCGCAAGCAGGGGGCCAGCGACCCGTCCTCCGTAGCAGCACCCGCCCGTCCTGGCAGCACCGTGGCATCCATAGCAGACTGCTCCAGTAAGGAGGCGGCTAAGGGCGGACTGCGGAGGCTGGATACCACCCAAAAATTTCTCTGGCGGCTCCACGACCATGCCCTCATTGAAAGTGTGTTGATCCCCGCCAACCCGGCACTTTATGGCGACGACAGCGACCGGCACACGCTCTGCATCTCCACCCAGGTCGGTTGTGCCTATGGCTGCAAATTCTGCGCCAGCGGCCTCGACGGCTGGAAACGCAACCTCACGCCGGACGAAATCGTCGAACAGGTCATGTCAGTCGAAAGACTTGGTCCACAGTCCACAGTCCACAGTCGTGAGTCAGGAGGTGGCGCTCAGCCGAAACTGAAGACTGTGGACTCAAGATTGGTGGACAATTTAGTTATCATGGGCATGGGCGAGCCGCTGGCCAATTATGATCACCTCCTCAAGGCATTAAGAATCCTGAATGCGCCGTGGGGTGGCGGGATCGGGGCGCGAAAAATCACCATTTCCACCAGCGGCCTCGCGCCGCAAATCCGCCGGCTCGCGGACGAACCCATGCAATTTCGCCTCGCCATTTCGCTGCATGGCGCCACCGACGAGGTGCGCAACAAAATCATGCCGGTCAACCGCAAGTATCCGCTCAAGGAACTGGTCGCGGCCTGTGAGGATTATCAAAGCCAAAAAGGCCGCATGATCACCTTCGAGTACATTTTGATTGCCGGCGTGAATGATTCGATTGAGCAGGCCAAACCGCTGGCCGCACTGGCCAAAAAGCTTTTCGCCAAGGTGAATCTGATTCCTTACAACCGGGTGGAGGGCCTGTCCTGGGAACGTCCGACGGAGGAAGTTTGCGAAGCGTTCCTCATCGCGCTGGAAAAGCAAAAGGCCATCGCCACCCTGCGCCGCGAAAAAGGCCACGACATCGACGCCGCCTGCGGCCAGTTGCGGCTGAAAACAGAGCGTGAACTCGAAGGAACTGGCTCCACGATTCCCTGAATTCCCACAATGGTTTTACCGGGTCATCGAAGACCCACAATCCCCGCCATTCCTGAATTCAGACAGTATCAAGCTGTCCTCCGGAAGCCCGCGTCCATAGTTCGTCCTTTTGTTACCAGAACGGACCGCCGGCTTCCCCGGATTGGCTGCCTTTCAGGCAACGATGCAGTGATTCCAAGACATCATTCAAAGCCGACGGACGCCGGAGGCGGACACCCTTATTTGCAGGAGCCTTCACAAATAAGGTTGATTGATGAACCTGTTTTCAGGTGTAACATCGCTTAATACTGTGGCATGATCAGATTGTTTTGCTCCCTTGATCACCGCTCAAACCGGATCTGGAGTGAATACGCGAGGATGGCTTTTAACAGGTTATTGAAAGAAACGTACCAGTCACCACGAGTGAATTTGGGAAACAACACATCTTTTCACCAGCAATAAACTCAGTCGTCAACCGCCCATCCAACCAGGAGATATTCGCATGAAACCTCATCTGTCAGGTCCGCTGGTCTTAACTGTCTGGCTCTGCCTCATGGTCATGAAAGGCGCGGCTGCCCCTCTGTCACAGCGTCCGGACTTGCCCAATTTTGATCACCGAACCGGCGGTGCCGCGGCGAACGCCGCCAGCGAACGCCAGGCATCAACGACGGAACTGCGGGCGCAAGTGGCCGGAGTCAGGATCGATTTCGATGAAGTGGTTGGCGCACCGAAGTGGATCCGTTCTCCCGAAGGTTATCTGAGCGGGCCGGGCGGAGAGGGCAAAGGAATTTCCGCCGCCACCACCGCGGGCTTTGCGGCCGATGATCCGTATCGGACGGTAAAGGCCTTCATCCAGGAACATCATGCCCTGTTCGGTCATGGTCCCGATGCGTTGACCGAGGCGCGGGTCGATCGGGAATATGTCACGCCTCACAACGGGATGCAGACGACAGTGTGGCAACAGGAACTGGATGGGATTGCGGTGTACGAGGGTGTGTTTGCGACGCATCTGACAAAGGCTGGCGAACTGATCGCCATCTCGAGCCAGTTCGTTGCCGATCCCTCAGCAGCAGCGGATGCGGGGGCAAAGACATCGGCAACCAGATCCCAGCCGGGGATCACAGCACAACAGGCAGTGATCAAAGCTGCCGGCAGCCTGGATGAAACGGTGGATATGACGGGCGTCAAACCGACGGAATCAAGCCCCACCGGCCAGGACCAGCGGCAACAATTTACCGCCGCCCCTTTCAATCAAGCCATCGATGCGCGGCTTGTGTGGTTGCCGATGAACCCATCGCTGATGCAGTTGTGCTGGGAAGTAACCATGACCAGCCGTACCCGGGGAGAGACGTTCCGGCTGCTGGTGGATGCGCGGACGGGTGAAGTCCTCGTACGACGTTGTCTGACGGTCTATCTGAGCGATGTAACCTACCGGGTGTACACCAGTGACAGTCCGTCGCCGTTTTCGCCGGGATGGTCCACCCCCAGCACCGTCCAGCCTGCGTTGACCAGCCGGGCGCTGGTGACGTGGAGTGCGTTCGACACGAACGCGTCGCCCAACGGGTGGATTGACGATGGGGTGAACGAAACCCGCGGCAACAATGCGGATGCGCACACGGACCACGACGCGAACGACTCGCCGGACCTGCCACGACCGCAGGGATCGCCATTCCGGGTGTTTGATTGCCCGATGGATTTGACCCAGTCGCCGGCCACGTACACGAATGCCGCGGTGGTGCAGCTGTTTTACCTGTGCAATTTCATGCACGACCGGTTGTACGAGCTGGGATTCACGGAGGCGGCGGGGAATTATCAGAACAATAATTTTGGACGGGGAGGATTGGGGAACGACGCGGTGCAGGCGGACGCGCAGGACGGGAGCGGATACAACAACGCGAACTTCACGCCCACGTCGGACGGGACGCCGCCGCGAATCCAGATGTATCTGTTCAATGGCGTGACGCCAAATCGCGACGGCGATTTTGATGCGGAGGTCGTGCTGCACGAGTACACGCACGGGTTGTCGGAACGGCTGGTGGGCGGCGGCGTGGGCATCAGTGCCTTGCAAACCGGTGGAATGGGCGAAGGCTGGTCGGACTGGTATGCGATGTCGGTGTTGAGCGAATCGGGCGATGACGTCAACGGCTGCTATGCCACCGGCGGTTACGTGACCTATCTGTTGAGCGGGATGACGCAGAATTATTATTTCGGAATCCGCCGGTATCCTTACAGCACGGATCTGACCAAGAATCCGCTGACGTTCAAGGACATCGATCCGGCGCAGGCGAGCAGTCATGCGGGGATACCGCGCAGTTCAATCATTGGAACAACAGCCAATGAAGTACACAACATGGGAGAGGTCTGGTGTGTGACGTTGTGGGAGGCACGGGCAAAACTGGTTGCGAAACTTGGCTGGACGCTGGGCAACGAGAAAATGATGCAGCTGGCGACGGATGGGATGAAGCTGGGACCGGCCAATCCAAATTTTTTGCAGGCACGGGACGGGATATTGCTGGCCGACCAGGTGGACAATGGCGGGGCCAACCGCAATGAGCTCTGGGCGGCATTTGCCAAACGCGGCATGGGATCTAGCGCAACGTCTCCTTCGAGTTCCACCACCACGGGCTTGCAGGAAGCTTACGATGTGCCTGATGATTTGCGCATCACGCCAACGGACGGATTCACGGGTATCGGACCGGTGGGCGGACCCTTTTCGCCGAACTCAATCACTTTTGCGGTGACCAACGCCGGCAGCAATTCACTGAGTTGGACACTGGTCAACACTTCGGCGTGGCTCAATGTTTTGCCGGCCGGGGGCACGCTGAATCCTGGCGGTCCGGCCACCCCGGTCACTGCCAGCCTCACCGCATCGGCCAGCAGCCTGCCGATGGGCATTTATACCTCCACGGCCTGGTTTACCAATCTGAACGACCAGGTGGGACAGGCACGGCAATTCACCCTGCGGGTCGGGCAGCCGGATTATTTCACCGAATTGTTTGACTCCACCGCGAACGACCTGGCCTTCAAAACGTTTACTTTTACACCGGACGGCAGCGGGAATTTCTACGCACCGTGCCGGGAAACGGCGGCAGCTTTTCCCACGGATCCGACCGGCGGGACAGCCGTCACGATGAGTGATGACACCTACGCCCAGGTTACTCTTTCCGGAACGAACACGGTGGCCATTTATGGGCGGCGGAGCAACGTCTTTTACATAGGCAGTAACGGCTATCTGACGATGGATTCCGGGGACACCGGTTACACGGAATCGTTCGCGACACATTTCAGCCGGCCTCGCGTGTCAGCACTGTTTGACGATTTGTATCCCGTCACAGGTCAGGTCACCTGGCTGCAATTCAGCAATCGTGTCGCGGTCACCTACCTCAACGTGCGGGAGTATGGTGCTTCCAACACGAACAGCTTTCAGATCGAACTGTTTTATGACGGAAGGATTCGCCTCACCTATCTGGGCCTTGCCGCCCTTGACGGGCTGGCCGGATTGTCCGCCGGGTTGGGAGTGCCCGCCGGATTTGTGGAAAGTGATTTGAGTTCGTACGGCTCGTGCTCGCTGCCACTGATCGTTTTCGCGCCGTCCAATGCGACCGAAGGCGACGGCGTGCTCGCGGGCGCGGGACAGGTCCGGTTGCTGACGGCGCCAATGTCAAACCTGACGGTGGCGCTTGCCTCCAGCGATACCACGGAGGTCACGGTTCCGGTGAATGTCACCGTTCTCGCCGGGCAAACCAACGCGATGTTTGATCTGACCATCGTGGACGATGGAGAACTGGACGGCACGCAGACAGCCACCATCACCGCTACCGCGTCCGGCTACACCTCTGCCAGTGCCGGCATCACGGTTTATGATAACGAGGCGGCAGCATTACGGGTGGTGCTGCCGGCCACTGCCACCGAAGGCCAGGGCACGGTGACCGGGGCGGTGCAAGTGGTGGGCGGCATTCCGGGAGCCAACACCACAGTGAATCTAGCCTCCAGTGATACCACTGAAATTCAGGTTCCCGCCTCGGTGTTTATTCCGTCTGGACAAACCTCAGCCGTGTTTACGGCCACGGTGGTGGATGACAATCAGATTGACGGGCCGCAGACAGCCACGGTTACCGCCCACATCCAAAACTGGACCAATGGCAGTGCCCTCATCACCGTGCTCGACAACGAAAACACGGATTTGATCGTCACCTTGCCGGCGAATGCGCGGGAAGGCGATGGTGTCCTGGTGAATGCCGGTGTCGTCAACATCTCCGGCACGTTGCCAACCAACCTCGTGGTGGCGCTCGCCTCGGATGACATCACGGAACTGGTGGTGCCACCGACCGCCACGATCCTGGCAGGCCAAACATCCGGCATGTTCAACCTCACAGTCGTGGACGATCTCAACGTGGATGGGGCCCAGATTGTCCACGTGACCGCAAGCGCCGGAGGTTTTGCCGGCGGTTCGCGGGTGATCACAATTTATGACAACGAAAGTCCGCCCGTACCGGCCAATCCTTCGCCGGCCCATCTGGCCACAAATGTGATTCAGACCACCGGCTTGTCGTGGCAATCGGGCGCGCTTTCCGGCGAGGTCATCTCGAACGACGTTTATTTTGGGACGACCCCGACGCCGGGGCCGGGCGAATTGATCGGCACGACCACCAACACGAGCTGGACTTTGCCGCTGCTGGCGCCGCAGACGACCTATTACTGGCAAATCGTCGCGCGGAAAACCGGCACCACCGCCGGCCCGGTCTGGCAGTTCACCACGCGTGGCGTGGATCATTTTGTGTGGGCTCCGGTTTACTCGCCCCAAGCTGTGAATCAGCCGTTCAGCACTACCATCACGGCCAAGGATGGGTTCAACACTACGGTGAGCAATTTCAACAACTCCGTTTCGCTGGCGGGTTACGGCAACGGCGGCGGCCAGACCACAAATCGCATCTTCGACGGCTTTACACCCTTTCAGTTGCTCAGTGGCACTTATTGTTGGGGGTATCTTTTCACTCCAACCAACAACCTGGTTGTGACTCATGTTCGCCATTACTTCAACGCAAAAGTATGCCTTTGGACCGGCGCCGGGGTATTGCTGGCCACCCAAAATGTCAGCGGCTCGCAGGGAACTTGGAACGAAACCGCCTTGGCAACCCCGGTTCAGCTTGCCGCCGGCTCCAACTACGTGGTCGCGGCATTCTTCACGAACAGCGCCTATTTCGATATTACCAATGTGGCCGGAGGGTTCCCTGATGGCACAATCGGCACCTCGCTTTACGCCACATCAGACACATTCCCCACGATTGCTGACGCGGGTTACTGGCCGCTCGTTGGACTGAGTTATACAGTGGGAAGTGCGGCGCCGATCACTATCACGCCGACCAACTCCGGCAGCTTTGTCAACGGCACCTGGTCCGGCAACCTCACTGTCCTGCAACCCGCGACCAACATTGTGTTGCGGGCGGACGACGGCAGTGGTCACGCGGGCTCCAGTAATCCGTTCGATGTGTTGATGCAGAATGACATTTCCATCAGCATGGTGGACTCGCCGGATCCGGTCTCGGCCGGGGCGAGCCTGACTTACACCCTCGCGGTTGCCAACACCGGCCCGGCGGCGGCGACCGGGGTGATAGTGACCAATGTTCTGCCTGGCGGAGTCTCTTTTGTCTTGGCGATGTCTTCGCAGGGAACTTGCACGCAAAATGGCGGTTTGGTGACCTGCAATCTGGGCACGATTTCCGGCGGGACCAATGCCACCGCAACCATCATCGTGGTTCCCACGGCCGGCGGATTGATCACCAATGTGGCCGTCGTTTCGCGTGCGGAAACCGACCCCTATCCGGCCAACAATTCGGCGACGGTAGTGACTGCGGTCCAGATCCCGGCGCTGTCCATCAACGATGTCAGCCTCCTTGAAGGCAACTCCGGTTCAACCTTCGCCGCTTTCACCGTCAATTTGACTCCCGCCTCCGCCCTGCCCGTCAACCTCATGTTTGCCACCGCCGATGGCACCGCCACCGCCGGCAGCGATTACGCGGGCACGAACGGAACTCTGAATTTTGCGCCGGGACAGACAAACCAGGCAATTGTTATCGGGGTAAATGGCGACACGTTTGGCGAAGCCGACGAAACTTTCTTTGTCAATCTCTCCAGCCCGACCAACGCCACCCTGGCGCGCGCCCAAGGCATCGGCACGATTTTAAATGACGATGTGCCGCCCGCCGTTTACTTGCGTTCGACCGCCGGGGCGCCGTGGGGATCCACAGCCAATGAAGCGGCCATGAACCAGGCTTTCGGCGTGAATAATTGGCAGGATTTGCGTTACGAAACGGTCAATCCTGTGGGGCTGTTCAGTCCGGTCAATCAGTTTATTTTCATGGAAGGCTCCGACATGGACGCGCTCGAAATGCAAGCCTTCCTGACAACCAACCTTCCCTCCATGCAGAACTGGGTGACAGCAGGCGGGAGACTGTTCTTGAATGCGGCACCCAATGAAGGCAGTGGCATGTCGCTGGGTTTCGGAGTGAGTTTGGTTTACTCTGACTCAACCACCACCGGCACCGCTGCGAATCCTTCTCATCCCATCTTCCAGGGTCCTTTCCTGCCCGTGGGATTATCGTGGACGGGGACTTACTTCGGACACGCCACCGTAACCGGCGGCGCCTTGGTCACGTTGATCACCAATAACGCCAATGGACACATTGTCCTCGCGGAGATGCAATACGGTAACGGGCTGGTGCTGTTTGGCGGCATGACCACGCCCAACTTCCACACCCCGGTTGCCGAAGCCGCCAATCTGCGTGCCAATATCCTTGCGTATACTGCGACCCGTTCGCTCGATTCGATGTCGGTCAGTCCGTCCGATGGCCTTGTATCCCAAGGTTACGAAGGCGGGCCATTTACTCCATCAAACAAGGTGTACACCGTAAGCAATGGAGGCTCGAATACATTCAACTGGTCGGCCAGTGGCCCGCAGACATGGGTCCCGATCTTGACCAACACTGCGCCAGAAGCCGTTCGTGCGATTGTCATTAATTCGCCGCAAAATTGCCGGTTCTTCCGCGCCGTCGCCTCGACGGCCGGGGCACCGCCGGTGCTCAGTGAGTCGGCCTATGCCGCCGAACAGTTCCATTGCATGCTCGCGGGCCAATCCAATGCCACCTACACCATCGAAGCCTTGACTGACTTGCAGGCACAACCGTGGGTGACCGTGAACCCGTCGGGTGGCAGCCTCGCCCCCGGCGCCAGCACCAACGTCACCGTGTTGATCAATCCAAACGCGTGCAGCTTCACCAGCGGCGCATACACGACGACAGTTGATTTCCGCAACCTGGCGGGCGGTGCAGTTCAAGCGCGCCCGGTCTCGCTGACCGTACTGATGCTCCCACCGACCGTCATCTCCCAGCCGACCAATCAGACCGTGCCGGTAAGTGCCGCCGCAACATTCAGCGTGACGGCCGGCGGAACCGGACCATTGAGTTATTTCTGGAAGCGGAACGGTGTCTCCATCCCCGGGGCCAACGAAGCAAGCTATTCGCTGACGAATGCGCAATTGACCGATTCCGGCAGCAAGTTCAGTTGCCTGGTCACCAATGGCAGCGGCTCGATCGTCAGCTCGAATGCGATACTGAAGGTCGTTGAAACCGTGGCCAATGATTCGTGCAGCGGTGCCATCCCGGTTTCCAGCGGGCTCTACGATGCGGCTTACACCAATACCCAATCCACTGCGAACGCAACCTCGACCGGTGATCCGGTTCCTGACTGCGTCACTGACTTTGGAAACGGCGTCTGGTATCAGTTTACTCCCCCGACCAGCGGCCTCATGACGGTGGACACCTTGGGCAGTGATTTCGACACCGGACTGACCATCTATACGGGCACCTGTGGCGCGTTGAACGAAGTGGCCTGCAACGACGATGCCGATGGCATGACTTCTCAAATCACCGTTCCCGTGACCGGTGGCTCGACCTGCTACATCCTGGCCGGAGGTTACAGCGCGCATGTGGGCAACCTGGTTTTCCACCTGAACTACGCCACACCGCCGGTGGTCATGGTTCAGCCAGCAAGTCAGACCGTCGCCGTCGGCAGCAATGTCACTCTCACAGCGGTGATTGGCGGCAGCCTGCCGTTAACTTGTCAGTGGCAGTTCAACGATTCGCCGATGACTGATGGCGGACGGGTCAGCGGAACCACCACTACGTCGCTCAATATTGTCAACGCACAGACCAGCGATACGGGTACCTACACCTTGGTCGTTACCAATCTTCCAGGCTCCACGACCAGTACGGCCGCGGTGCTGACCGTGATGGTGCCACCCTCCATCACGACCCAACCGATCAGCCGCTCCGTGCCGCTGGGTCTGCCGGCAAGTTTCAGCGCCGCGGCGGCCGGTGACATACCCTTGAGTTACCAATGGCAGTTGAATGGCACGAACATTCCCGGCGCAACGGGCACGACTTATTCCATCAGCGCCGCGAACGCCAATGATTTTGGCACTTACCACCTCGTGGTCAGCAACGCCGTCGGCGTGGCGACCAGTGCCGACGCGTTGTTGACGTGGGGCCAGATTGCAGCCTGGGGTCGAAACGACAATGGAGAAACCGTCGTCCCTCCGAACCTGACGAATGTCGTAATGATTTCGGCCGGCGGAGGAGGAGCTTCCTATAGCCACAGTCTGGCGTTGCTGGCAAACGGGACGGTGGTGGCGTGGGGTGACAACCGGAACGGTCAAACCAATGTGCCGGCCAGCGCAACGAACGTGGTGGCCGTGGCCGCCGGCGGTATGCACAGCCTGGCGCTTCGCAGCGATGGGACGGTCATCGCCTGGGGAAATAACGCGAGTCTCCAGGCCAATGTTCCCTCCAATTTAAGCAACGTTGTGGCCATCGCTGCCGACGGTGTATATAGCCTCGCGTTGCGTTCGGACGGAAAGGTGGTGGCGTGGGGTTTCAACAACTACGGCCAGACCAGTGTCCCCGCCGCCTTGAGCAAGGCGGTGGCGATAGGTGCCGGGACGGGTCATGGCCTCGCCGTGCGCTACGATGGTCTTGTATTCGCCTGGGGCTACGGCTATTGGGGTCAGACCAACGTGCCGCTCAACGCCACCAACGTGATTGCCGTGGCGGGCGGCCTCCAAACCAGCCTCGCCTTGCGCGCCGACGGAAGCGCGTTGACTTGGGGAACCAACAACTACCCGATGAATGTGCCCGCGGGTTTGACAAACGCAACGGCCATTGGAGCCGGCGATAATTTCTACGCCGCACTGCGCTCCGGCGGAGCGGTTTTGGCATGGGGCAACAATGTTTATGGCCAGACCAATGTGCCGACGGGTGTCAGCAACGCCGTGGCCATCGCCGCCGGTGGCTCACATGTGCTCGCCTTGCTGGGCGACGGACGCCCGCAGATCACGCGACAGCCGGTGGGCGGGACCACTTGGGTCGGACGCGACTTCACTTTTCACGCAACGGTGGCGGGAACAGCACCGCTGGCTTGCCAGTGGCAGCTCAATGGTGAGGACATTCCCGGGGCCACCAACACCACTTTAGCTCTGTCCGGCATCAGCCTGACCAATGCGGGATCTTACCAGCTCATCGCGAGCAACGCACAGGGGACGACCGCGAGCATTCCGGTGCCGCTGACCATTTTAAACAACACAACGCTGTCGCTCTGGAGCCAGCCGGTGGCACAGACGAATTATCAGGGAAGCAAGATGCTGTTGAGCGTGAGCGTTCTCGGTAATGGCCCGCTGCGCTACCAGTGGTATTATCAAACGAACATTCAATATCCGCCAACCCCGGTTTCCGGAGCCACCAATGCGGATTTGATCTGGGATCCGGCATTGGCCATCCATTCCGGCAATTACTACGTTGCCGTCAGCAACCAGTTTAATAGATCCATCAACAGTTCAACTGTGACTCTGCGGGCGCTGTTTGCCAAATCCTGGGGATATCTGTCCACCGACCCACCCTTTAATCTGACCAACGCGGTGGCCATTGCCGTGGGTAATGCCGGATCGGGCTCCGGCTCCGGTCACTATCTCGCTTTGCGGTCGGACGGGAAAATTTCCGCCTGGGGAGTCAGTTTTTATGGCGAAACCAATACCGCTGCCCTGAGCAATTCAATGGTGACGGCCATTGCGGCAGGTTATGAGGACAGCCTCGCGCTACGTTCGGACGGCACGGTGTATGCCTGGGGTTATGGATATAATGGCCAGACAAATGTTCCATCAGGTTTGAGTGGGGTGGCGGCCATCGCCTGTGGGTATCAACATGATTTGGCGGCGAAATCGGACGGGACGCTGGCGGCATGGGGCATGAACTCTTATGGCCAGGCGACCAATTACCCGGCAGCGACGAATGTCATCGCTGTGGCCGCCGGTTACTATCACAGTCTCGCCTTGCGCGCCGACGGCACGGTGGTCGGTTGGGGTTATAATGGCTACGGCCAGACCACCATTCCGGCCAGCGCAACCAATGTCATTGCCATCGCAGTCGGCGACATGCACAGCCTCGCCTTGCGCGCGGATGGGACTGTCATTGGTTGGGGCTTCAACAGCACCGGCCCACTTGCCATTCCGGCCGGATTAAGCAATGTCGTGGCTATTTCCGCCGGTTATATCCACAGCACGGCGCTACGTTCGGACGGCACGATTGTGACCTGGGGCGGTTACTACATCGGCAATGCAACAGCGCCTCCGGACCTGGCCAATGTCGTCCAAATCGCCAGCGGTGGCGATCATGACGTCGGATTGTTCGGCACCCGGGCGCCGGCCTTCACCATCCAGCCGTTTAACCGTACTGTTCCAACGGGCACCACCAATGTGCTCCTCGCCGCCAAAGCCGCCGGCGTGCAGCCGGTGGCTTATCAATGGCAGTTAAACGGAGTAAATCTCGCGGGCGCGACAAATGACACGCTCAAGCTGACCAACCTGCAATTCGCTCAAGCCGGCGCCTACCGGCTGGTCGCCAGCAACGCCTACGGCGTCGTCTTCAGCAAGCCCGCCAAACTGGCGGTCATCATCCCACTGGGCGAAGCACTCGACACAACCAACCGGGCTTGGACCACCAGTGGCAGCGCCCTGTGGTATGGCCAGACGAACATCACCCATGACAACGTGGACGCCGCCCGCAGCGGTGACATCGGCAACAGCCAGGAAACCGTCCTCCAAACCACCGTGGTTACAAACTGGTCCGGACATTGCACCTTCTGGTGGAAAGTCTCCTCGGAAGACTATTTTGATGTTTTGGAATTCCGCCTGAACGGCGTGCTGCAGACCAGCATCTCGGGTGAAGTCGATTGGCAGCCGTGTTCCATCGCCATTCCAGCCGGCACCAACACCCTCCAGTGGCGTTACTCGAAGGATGCCTCCTACGGCGACGGCCAGGACGCCGGCTGGGTGGATCAATTTGTCTTCCTGCCCGATCCGCCGGTGTTCACGTTGCAACCCGTGAGTCAGACGGTGAACATGGGCTCGAACGTGCAATTCCGAGTCTCGGTCAATGGCCTCGGTCCTTTCAACTACCGGCTGCAGAAAGATTCAACCAATTGTTGGTGGGGCAGCGCTTTCGTTGCCGGCAACAATGCCACATTCACCCTCGATACTGTGAAACGCATGTACAACGGGGCTTATTCCGTGGTTGTATCCAACAACACGGGCGTGGTCACCAGCAGCAACGCGTTGTTGAAGGTGTTGGTGCCGCAAAAGCTTGGCAACCCGGTGCTGCTGCCGGATGGCACCCTGCAATTGACCTCGGGCGATGCGGACGGCGGACTGCTTTCGCCATCGGACCTCGCGAGCTTCGAGGCCCAGGCGAGTACGAATCTGACCGACTGGGTGACGCTGTCCAATTCCCTGAGCCTCACCAACGGGATGTTATGGTTGCAGGACAGCCCTGCGACAAACTGCCCGCAAAGATTCTATCGCATCATCGAAAACCCATAATTCAGAATGCATTGATGTTCTTGGACATTGTCATTCATACCTGCGCTGACCCTCAGCGGACAATTCCCCCTCTCCCACCCGATGGGAGAGGGCCGGGGTGAGGGCAAATTCCGTGTTTCAACTTCTCCCCGCTGCGGCTAAATTGAGCACGTGATTGCCTTGCTCGATTACGGCTCCGGTAACTTGCGCAGCGTCCACAAGGCCCTGCTCAAGGTCGGCGCCGATGTGCGCATCGCCCGGCGACCGGATGAAATCGGCGATGCGCGGGCGATGGTGCTGCCCGGGGTCGGCGCGTTCGACGATTGCATCAATGCCCTGCGCAAACAGGAACTGCTCGAGGCGTCGCGCGGGTTCATCCGGTCCGGCAAACCGTTTCTCGGCATCTGTGTCGGCTATCAGGCATTGTTTGAAAAGAGCGAGGAGTTCAACAGCTGTGCCGCCGGCCTCGGAATTTTCAAAGGCAGCGTTGTCCGCTTTTCGGAAAAATCCGGACTGAAAATCCCGCAGATCGGCTGGAACCAGCTTGAAATAGCCAAACCGGATTGCCCGCTGTTCCGCGGCGTGGCCGGCGGCAGCTATGTCTATTTCGTCCACAGCTTTTATCCGCAGCCCGCTGATGCGGACATCGTTGCCACCCGCACGGAATATGGCGGAAAGTTTGCATCGGCCGTCTGGCGCGACAATGTTTACGCCACCCAATTTCACCCGGAGAAGAGCCAGAAGGTTGGCTTGCAACTCCTGAGGAATTTTGTGGAACTGGCGCAGCCCTGAACAGATTGACCAACCTGCTATGAAACCGCTTAATCATTTGGTATTCCCATGCTCACTGGCCCTGCTCTGCCTTGGTTGGATTGGCTGTGCATCTCAACGCATTGCCTCGCCATTGGGCAGCGGTTACGAACAGGTGGCCCACCCCACGCGCGCTTCCATCGACCAACCTGAGTCAACCCGGATTTCACTCGAGTATCGGAAGGCCGACGGCACACCCATCGTGGTCTGGCCGTCGTTATATGGAGTGAACGAGGTGGTCAAAGGAGATCTGGTGATATTTGTGGGCGATCAGGCTTACGTCCATCCGGACTCAGACGACCCCAAGGGGCTCAAGCCACGACTGTTTGCAGCCAGAACCCCCGGCCTGCCACTGGATATCACGGATGAAATTCTCTGGCAGTGGTCGAAGTCCGCGGGCAAAGATTTCGCGCACGCCGCACAATTGTTCAGCCTGGCATCCCCGGAAGAGAAGAATGGCCGGCTGGAACTTACCCTGGCCTTTGCGAACGATGACAAAGACTGGCCGGATGCAGTCATGGAATTGGACTGGACCCAGGTGTCGGACATCATGCGCGAGGTAAAGGCGAAAGGCACCGTGCGCAAGGATCTGCGCTGGGGCACCCGCTACATTGCAAAATAATCCCGCCGTTCGTTCGGAGTTCCCCGCTGCAGCATTGAACCCCGGACGTCCACGGATTAACACGGAATAGAAAAGGACTTCACCATGCCAGCGGATCCGCCCATCCAAGCTGCCTTTCCTGATTCGAAGAACACAGCTTTTGCCTGATTTTTATCCGGGTTAATCCGTACTACTATTTGTGATGGTTTTGTTTTCCCGCGGGAATATTTCCCGCTCGTTCTCGTTCTCGTCCTCGACTTACCCGTTTCGATTACGAGAACGAGGACGAGGACGAGAACGATTTGGCTGCGGCGTCAACCGCGCTGTGTACATCCGTGGTCAAAATATTCCCCAGTGCACGGATGCCATGGAAGGCAAATCCTCAAACTGGGTTGACACCGGGCCGGCCCATGCGAACTTGCCGGCATTATGGATCTTAAATTGACAGCCAAACTGGCCCTCGTTTCCGGTTCCACCAAAGGCATCGGCCTGGCCATCGCCACCGGCCTTGCGCGCGAAGGTGCCCGGGTCATCGTCAACGGCCGGTCGGAAAAAACCGTGGATGAGGCGCTGGCCAAAATCCGTCAAACCGTCCCGCACGCCAGCCTGGAGGGTTTCGCCGGCGATTTGTCCGTCGCGGCCATTACCGACACCCTGGTGAAGCGCTTTCCCGCCGTGGACGTTCTGGTGAACAACCTCGGCGTGTTCGAACCAAAACCGTTCGAGCAAATCCCCGATGATGACTGGCGGTATTTTTTTGAAATGAACGTGCTGAGCGGCGTCCGCTTGAGCCGCGCCTACCTGCCGACGATGAAACAGAAAAACTGGGGCCGCATCGTGTTCATCAGCAGCGAAAGCGGCATCCAGATTCCAGCTGAAATGATTCATTACGGCATGACCAAGACCGCACAACTGGCCGTGTCCCGCGGCCTCGCCGAAACCTGTGCCGGCACGGGTGTGACGGTGAATGCCGTCCTGCCCGGCCCGACGCATTCCGACGGCGTGGACGAATTCGTCAGGCAACTCAGTGGCGGCAAACCCTTCGCCGAGTTCGAGAAGGAATTTTTCCTGAGCGTCCGGCCCAGCTCGCTCCTCAAGCGGTTTGCCACCACCGAGGAAGTGGCCAACCTGGTGGTTTATGTTTGCAGCCCGCTGTCATCGGCCACCAACGGCGCCGCCCTGCGCGTGGACGGCGGCGTGGTCCGGGCCTGTTTTTAAAGCTCAGGTTTTTAGACCGTCGCCCATTGTACGCGCTTGCTTTTTCCCCGGCCCTGGCGCATTTTGCGGTTCAAGAAGTTTAACGAAACGAAAGGATTAAAAATTATGGCACACGAACTACCTCCCCTGCCCTATCCCAAGGACGCTCTGGAACCGCACCTCGACGCGCTGACAATGGAAATCCATCACGACCGCCATCACAAGGCCTACGTGGACAATCTCAACAAGGCCATCGCCGGCAATACCGCACTCGAAGGCAAATCCCTCGAAGCGCTCATCGGCGATCTCGCAACCGTGCCGGACAACATCCGCGGCCCGGTGCGCAACAACGGCGGCGGCCATTGGAACCACTCGTTCTTCTGGAAGCTGCTCGCGCCCAAGGCCGGCGGCACCCCCACCGGCAAACTCGGCGACGCCATCAATGCCGCGTTCGGTTCCTTCGCCGATTTTCAGGTCAAGTTTGAAGCCGCGGGCATCGGCCGGTTCGGCAGCGGCTGGGTCTGGCTCGTTTCCCACGGCGGCAAACTCGAAATCGTCTCCACCGCCAACCAGGATAATCCGCTCATGGGCAAATCCGTCTCCGGCGTCGAAGGCAAACCATTGCTCGGCGTGGATGTCTGGGAGCATGCCTACTACCTGAAATTCCAGAACAAGCGCGCGGATTACCTGAAGGCGATCTGGAACGTGATCAATTGGAACGAAGTCGCCAAGGGTTTGTAAACCTGGAAACCGCGAAATTTTATCCGTCTGCAGACACGCCGGTGAAAACCGGCGTGATTTTTTGTTGTTTCGACTCCCGGAAAGCGCCAGAGGGCTCTTTGCATTACCCACAAGTCGAACCGGATTTCGGCAATCCCAACGGGATTGTG
>CAZKTW010000045.1:0-18716 GCA_964555775.1 uncultured Bifidobacteriaceae bacterium
TGCGTAATGAGAGTGGCGACCAGCAATCCATCGTCTTGTCCGTGGTGGTGGTGGATGCCAATGGCACCGTACGCGCGAAATTCGAGAGCGAGCCTTCCGATCTCGTCAGCGGTGAAGCGGAAACTTTCAAGGCCGCCGGCCGGCTGACGGATGCAAGGTTTTGGAGCGATGAAAACCCGAATCTTTACGACGTTTATTGCCTGCTCATCGTGGACGGCAAGGTGGTGGACTTGCAGAAAATCAGAACTGGTTTCCGCCAGGCGGAATTCAAAGGCGGCGCTGGCATCGGTGGCGTTTATCTCAACGGCAAATTTGTCTGGCTCACCGGTTATGCGCAGCGTTCGGCGGACGATTGGGCCGGCCTCGGCCAAGCGTATCCCGACTGGATGCACGATTACAATGCGGAACTGGTCCGGAGCACGCACGCCAATTACATCCGCTGGATGCACGTCTCGCCGCAGCCCGTGGATGTCCGCGCCTGCGACCGGGCTGGCATCGTCGAGGTCTGCCCGGCCGGCGACAAGGAAAAGGATGTCGTGGGCCGGCAATGGGAACAACGCCTGGAGGTCATGCGCGACGCGATGATTTATTTCCGGAACCACCCGAGCATCCTGTTCTGGGAAGCCGGCAACAACGGTGTTTCGCCGGAACATTTGCGGCAAATGGTGGATTTGCGGAAACAATGGGATCCGAACGGTGGACGCGTGATGGGCTGCCGCACTTTGAATGATGACGCGGCCACACCCATCGCCGAATACTTTGGCGTGATGATTGGCCAGGACCAGCGCACCGATGCGTTGACGAACCGCGCCGAATTGTTCCGCGCCTACAGTGTTGAACGCCGCGATCGCGCGCCGTTCATCGAAACCGAGGATTTCCGGGACGAGGCCGCCCGGCGTTTTTGGGACGATTACTCGCCGCCGCATTTCGGGTTCAAGCCCGGTCCGACCGACACCTATCATTGGAACTCCGAGACGTTCTGCCTCGCCGCCGCCGAGCGGTATCATGATTATTTTATCAACCGCATTTCCAACACCGATCCGGCGCACTCAAAATGGGCCGCTTATGCCTCGATTTACTGGTCGGACTCGAACGCTGACGGCCGGCAGGACAGCAGCGAGGTTTGCCGGGTCAGCGGCAAGGTGGATTCCGTCCGGCTGCCGAAACAGGCGTATTACGTCTATCGGGTGATGCAGAATCCCGCTCCCGACCTTCACATCATCGGCCACTGGAATTATCCTACCAATACGGTGAAGACCATATATGTCGCGGCGAATCATTGCGACTCGGTGGAACTGTTCGTGAACGGAAAATCGCTGGGGGTGACAAATCGGGCGTGCGATTTCACGGACACCGTCGAAAACAAAAACCTGGGCAACACCGGCTCCATTTTTGCCTTTCCCGGCGTGAAATTTGAACCTGATCACATCACGGCGACCGGTAAAGCCGGCGGCAAGATAGTCGCCCAGGATGAAATCCAGACCACCGGTGAACCCAAAAGCCTCAAGTTGACCGCTCACACCGCGCCGAACGGTTTTCAGGCCGACGGCTCGGATGTGGCGTTTTTTGACGTGGAAGTGGTGGACGCAAAAGGGCGGCGCTGCCCGACGGATGAAGCGCGTGTGGATTTCAAGCTGGATGGTCCGGCCCTCTGGCGCGGCGGTTACAACAGCGGCATCACCAACTCAGTCAATAACCTTTACCTGAACACCGAATGCGGCATCAATCGAGTTGCCATCCGCTCCACCCTGAAGCCGGGGGCCATCACTTTGACAGCCTCGCGCAAAGGGTTGGAACCCGCTACGGCCCCAATCGAATCCCATCCGGTGGAAATCAAGGGTGGTTTGATGCCCTGACTCCTATCGCCAGAACTGTTGAGGGACTAAGTGTTTCAAATGTGGCAAGATAGAGGCGAGACTCATCCGCACGGAGTTCATCTGGTGGGATACTGTGTCACGTTTCATCATGATTAAGATGTCCACGAACATAAAAGCCGGCCTTGCCTTGCTGCCGGTCTTGTTGGTTGCCATTTGGTTGTCTGGCTGTTCCCCAGCCTCGACCGGGAACCCGGGTGCAATGAGCCATTCACCTGGATTGGAAGGATTATTTTACGAGACCACCAACAGCCGGACATGGCTGCCTGTGAATCTGATGCCGGAGGCGCAACAACGCGGTCGAAGCGAAACCCAAATGCCTGACGGTCGCAAGGTGACTGTTTCCGTAAAACCCGGCGGAAATAATTTTTCACTCCGGTTTTCCGCAACGCCGGGCGCGGATATTGTCCGGTGGGGATTGGCCGTGAAGGCCGCACCGGATGAATATTTCACCGGCTTGATGGAACGGGTCGTGGACGGGCCGCAGCAGGAGTCATCGTCAACGAACCTCACGACCGCCTTGAACCTGCGCGGCCAGACTGTGGACCTGTTGCTGAAGCCGACGATGTCGGTCTATGCCCCGTATTATCTTTCCTCGAGCGGTTATGCGGTCTTCATCAAGGGCAACTGGCCCGGCCGGTTTGATTTTTGTGCCGGGGTTTCCAACCAGGTGAGGATTGAATTTGAAGGGCCGTCGTTCGAGGCGGAAATCTACACTGCCGCTGATCCTGCCGCGCTGGTGCGCGCGCATGCGCTCGATGCCGGGCCGCCGTTCCTGCCGCCGAAGTGGATGTATGGCACCTGGCGCTGGCGCGACGAGAACACGCAGCGCGCCAATTATTACGATGGCACGCCGGTGACCGGGCCTTTCAATTCCGAGTTCATGGAAGATGTGTTGTTGATGAAGGCTTACGGCATCCCCCTCGGGGTTTACTGGGTTGATCGTCCCTGGGGGCCGGGCTTGGAAGGCTACGATGATTTTGAGATTGATACGAACCGGCTGCCAAACTTTGCCGCATCGGTGCAATGGTTGAACGGGCAAAATGCGCAGATGTTTTTGTGGATTGGTCCGTTCTTTCAGGGAAAAATGGCCACCAACGCGCTGGCCAAAGGCTGGACCCTCGCCAGCGCCGGCCAGAAACCCAACAAAAACAATTATCCCCTTGCGGATTTTACCAATCCGGATGCCAAAAAATACTGGCAGGAGGGCGTGGCCAAACTGCTGAAACTCGGCGTGGCCGGCTTCAAAATGGACCGTGGCGAGGAGAACATACCCGAAAGCGGGCCTTACCAGGTTTTTGACGGCCACAATGTCCGTGAAAATCGCAATGCGTACCCGGTGCTGTACCTGCAGGCGGCGTATGACGTTGCCCGGAAATATCGTCCCCCCGAGGATTTTGTGTGCATGCCGCGGGCGGCGTACACCGGCAGTTCGGCGCGAGGGGTGTTTTGGGGGGGAGACATCGCCGGAACGGAATTCGGTTTGCGGGCCGAGGTTGTGGCCGTGCAACGGGCTGCGGTCATGGGCTATCCCAATTGGGGTTCGGACACGGGAGGATACAACCAGCAATCAATGGATACGGACCTGGTGGGACGATGGCTGGGTTTCAGCTGTTTCACCCCGATCATGGAGGTGGGGCCGACGAAGAATCTCGCCTTCTGGAATTATCATAATCCGCCCGCTTATGACGCGGAATTGATCGCCATCTGGCGGCTTTACGCGCGCCTGCACACCCGGCTGGCCGATTATAGTTTTGCGCAGGCCAAGGTTGCCCACACCACGGGAATGCCAATTGTTCGCCCGCTGTTTCTGGTCGATCCCCAGACGCCCGCGGCGTGGTCGAATTGGTGGACCTATCTGTACGGTCCGGACATCCTGGTTTCGCCGATCTGGCAAAAGAATCAGCGGACCCAGGAGGTGTATCTGCCGTCCGGCAGCCAGTGGCGCGACGCGTGGCATCCGGAAAAAATTTACCCCGGTGGTCAGACCATTTCCGTCCATGCCGAGCTGCATCAAATGCCGGTTTTTGTCCGGGTTGGCGCGAAGCTTGACCTGGGTGATTTGAACCAGGAATGGACCGATGCCATGGCGGCCGCAAACACGCGCCCGGATTTGAAGCCGCTTGACGCGGAAGTCAAGGCGTGGTTCGAGAAGCACAAATAGTCGGGCAACGCATGAAGTAGATTTTCGGTGACGCCATTCGCCTGCCACGCGCGGTCGAAAGCTTTTTGAGACCGTCTCAAGACTCGATCCGCGACCTGCTCTTCTCCCTCTCTTCCGAGAAGTCCATCAGATGGGCGTCCGAGGAAAATCCTTGGCTCTGTTCAATGATCGGCGGTAAGCAAGATTGCGGGAGTCAGGGTCACCGGGCCGAGGAGGCCGCAGTCGGTCAGCGGCCAGTTCGCGGCGTTGAACGGACGGTAATTGACGTTTACGACGTTGATGTCCTTGAAAATTTTCCACGGCCCCCCGCGCCGGTCGAGATCGCGGATGCGATTGGCGGAGACGCTGGTAACTTCAACTTCAAGCTGGTTGCCGGTTGATTTCAGATTGTCCACCAGAACTTGGAAAGGCGGCGTGATGAGCGTGCCGTAATCTTTGCCGTTCAATTTCACGCGCGCGCTTTGGCGCACGTCGCCGAGATCGAGACGGTAGTTTTCACTGCTGCCTGGGGGAGCATCAAACGTGATGGAGTAGCTTGCCGTCCCGGCAAAAGCCTGGGCATTTGTGTCGGGGAAAGTGGTCCATGAGTTAAGTTTGGCGGTTTGTAAACCCGTCGGCAGCGACGGGCCGCCCGTTATGAATTTCACGTCCCACGTCCCGTTGATTTCAACCGGCTGGCCTTTGGTCTGCCAGTAATTCCAGACCGGACCTTTGATTTCCCTGTTGGTGAATGCGCGAAGAATTACTGATTCACCGGCCGCAAGTTGCAGCTGAACGGTTGGCCATTCTCTTGTTATTTTGAACATGGCAAGGCCAGAATTTCCCGTCATGGGATCAAGGACTACAGCAGATTTTGCATCTTGACCGAGAACCACCCAGCCGTCGAAATTTGTCGCGTTGCGATTGGCGATGAAATAATTCCAGCCGCCATCGAACGAACGGCGAACAAATGAAAGTCCAGCATCGATCATTGGTTCTCGCCAGATTTCCGCAAATGACAAGACAGCCCACAAATCACCATCAAAGACTTTCCCTTTTCCCAGCTTGGCTTCTTCTACTTTCCCGGCGCGCATTTCCTGGAATTGCAGTGAAATTTGCGATGTCAGTTTTTTCAATTGTCCACGCCGTTTTTCAAAATCGTTCAGACCCGGCACATCTGCCGGCAAATGGTTTTCGAAAATCACCGTCGCACCTTTTTTCGCCAGCGTGAGCAGTTGCTTGAGGGTTTCCAGCGGCATCAGTTTACATTCCGGCACGACAACGACTTTGTAACTGCCACCGGGCATTTGAATTTTCCCGTCCGTGACCTTGGCCGTTTGCAGTTGCCGGTCGGAGACATAATCAAAGGCATAGCCATGGTTCCACAATTCATGCGCCGTTTTGCTGATGGGTTGATCTTCGAACCAGTTGGTCTGGCTGACGGTCATCGGCAACAGACGTCCTGATGGATTGTTCCAATAATCAGCGACCGGCCAATACAGCAGAATGTCATTGTCAGGTTTGCCCGATTGCAACACCGCCTGGCAGCGGGCCACGTATTCGTTGAGCGCGGGCACGTCGTGCCAGATCGAGTTGCGCGGGTTCATTTCTGTCGAGGCATAAAAAACCCATCCTGGCCAGGGCACGTCATCGGGCGAATAGCACGCGCCGTGGTAGAAGATGTGGTTTACACCGGAAAGGAACATGTCGTCGGCGAGGGTTTTCAATTCGCCAAGCGTCTCGGTGAAATGTTCCTCGATCCAGGTGCCGGTCTCGGCACCGGTCAGGTTGCGGCCCCGAGTATGCGCGGCGGACGACGCGAATTTGGAGATCAAAACGCTGCGGTCGTTGTGGAACATCTCGGTTTCGGGAACATCGGCTTCACTGTAAAGATCAAGCCAGTTGCCGGGGGTTCCATGCGCCTGGTAGGTCGCAGTAAAACCGTTCTTGTGCGCCCAATCAATCCAGACGGGTTCTGATTCCGTGACCATAATGTCGGAGACGGTTTCGCGATAATCGGCTTTGACACGTGCGGTGTGGTCATCCTGGGTGTCGCCGAACAGCGCGGGCAGTTCGTTCTGCAACTTGTAGCCGCGCCGTCTTTCAAATTGCGCGAAGAAATCCGGCGACCAGTCCGTCCGGTATTCATAGGAATCCTGAAACACCGCGCCGGGCCTGGCGCCGGTGTAGCCGGCGAAGGCTTTGTCAAACCACGACAACCAGTCGCGCATGGCTTGGGAATAAACCGGGTTCAGCATCCAGCCTTCGCCACCCGGGGCGGGGCGTTTGACCTTCTGGCCGGAAGGTTTTTGCGAATTGGCATACACGCGCCAGGAACCGGCCGGTGCCGTCCAGTTCACCGAACCGTCCGCGGCAATCCTGTCGGTCAGTCCGGCGGTTTTTCCATCCGCCGAAAAAGCGATCAATGCCTGGGTCGCGACGCGGTCGAATTTTTCCTCCAATTTTCCGCCGCCGGCCACGTCAAAGGTTTTCACAACGACGCTGGCGTTGGCGTCCAGATCGTTGACGGTCGGGCCGCCAAAGCACCAACCGGTGCCGAGCGTCATGTCCGCGCCCAGGCCGATCCGATGGGCCTCGGTCACCGTGTGATTCATCATCTCCATCCAGGCGGGGCTGAGATAGGGGATGTCCCGCGCTTCGCCGCCGATCACGCCGAAGATGGGAGTGAACTGGACGCCGCCCAGGCCCGCGTCGTGAAAGCGCTGCAGCTCGTGCGTGAGATTTGTTTTGTCCACGGCACTGCCGTGCCACCACCACCACACCCAGGGCCGGGTTTGCGCGGTGAGCGCCGGCCAGGCCAGAGCGTCATCCTTTGCCGGAGCCACGGAGGCGGTCCCAACGAGCAGCAGAAGGGAAAGCGCCATCGTCAAGTCAGATTTGCCGGGATGCGTCATGGGTTCATTAGGCGTTGATTTTTCCATCGGGGTCAAGCGTGGAACGCAGGCAGTGGATTTTGTGCCACCCCGGCCGCGGGCTCGATGACGCGAAACCGCTGTAGTAGTAAGTTTTGGTGCGGCGAGGCTACTGACGAGCCAGCTTGGGCGCGTCATGGAGCAGCGACGATGGCTCGCGGACCCTCGCCCCACCGAAACGGCGGTTGTTTGGGATGGCGTTTTTTTCAAAATTAACCTATTAACTCATTGGTGCGCCCCCGAATTTTTTCATTGCTGATGCGCCGCGCGGTTTTTGCCGGAATGGCGGTCTGGCTGCTGCTGTGCGCGGTTGGGGCCGCGCGGGCGGCCACGGCGAATTATTTGGTGGACGTTTGGGACACGGAGAACAACCTTCCCGGCAGCACCGTTACGGCCATCACCCAGACCCCCGATGGCTATCTTTGGATTGGCACTTACAACGGGCTGGCCCGTTTCGACGGGGTGCGTTTCGTCACCTTCGACCCGGTCAATACACCCGAATTAAGTCATCCCCGCATTCAGGGGCTTTTTATCGATGTCAATGGCACACTTTGGATCAACACGTTCCGGGGCGGGCTCACCTCGTATCACGACGGCATGTTCCGCAACGAATGGCCGGACCAAAGCACGTTTGATTTGCACACCACGCTGGTGTCTTCATCGTCGAACCGGGTCACGTTTGTGACGCAATTTGGCGAAGTGCTGTACCGCGACCCGGGAAACACCAACGCGCCCTGGACCGTGGTGCCGGCGCCGGCCGGTTTGCGGCCGATTTTTCAATGCGCGGACCATGAAGGCCGGTTGTGGTTTCTGACGCGAGACGCGCACATTCTTTGGTTTGCTGACGGCGGCTTCCGGGACTTGCCGCAGGACGGCGGTCTGGCCGGCAAACACCTCAACACGCTTGTAGTCGATGCCAGTGACCGGGTCTGGGCCGGCGCCGAAAACGAAATCGGCTGCTGGAATGGCAATGAGTTTGAAGACATGACGCCCACGAACGGGACGGCAGCACTTTCAGCGCAACTGCTTTTTCCAACAAGGGGCGGGGACATGTGGGTTTTGGATGGCGATCGTTTTCGCAAAATGGCCGGCCGCCGATGGGTGGCGGAAGCAGCGGAATGGCATGGCTTGCTTGGCCGGGCTTCGGGGCGGGCGATGGGCGTGCATGAGGACCGTGAAGGCGGCATGTGGTTTAACCATTATGGCAATGGACTTTTTCACATCTCACCGGACGGGACCTGTCAGCGACTGACGACCCAGAGCGGGCTGCCCGGTGACCGGGTGGGGGCCTGGTTCCAAGGAAATGATGGGGGTTTATGGGTGGGGATGGATCATGGTGGATTGGCGCGGCTGCGCGATCGTCAGTTTCACGTGATCGGCATCGCCGAAGGCCTGGCGGCGCGGACGGCGCTGTCCGTTTGTGAGGACAGCAACGGCGTCGTCTGGATCGGCACCGCCGGGGGTGGATTGTGCCGGTGGAAAGACGGGGAGATCACCCGCTTCCCGGTCGGTACCAGCGCCTCGGCTGATTTTGTGTTTTCCATTTTCCCGCGGGCTGATGGCGGGATGTGGTTGAGTGCGGCGGAGGGTGAGGTGTTGTATCAATTTCACGATGACCAGGTGCAACGCGCGTCCTGGGAGGTGCATGGAGTCAAATCCATTTTGGCCGACCGCGCGGGGCGGGTGTGGATGGGCACCAAGGCCGGCATGGACCTGTGGGCGGGAAATGATCGACGGTTTCTGACCGCCAACGACAACGTTGCGTTGCCGGCGGTCCGGGCACTGGCCCAAGCACCGGATGGAATCGTGTGGGCCGGTGCCGATGATGGCACGCTTTACCGTTGTGAAACGAATCATCTGGAGGCCTTTCGTCCGAAGGATGCGTTGGCGGACCAGCCGATCTATTCATTGACGGTGGATGAAAGCGGCACCATCTGGGCCGGCACGTTCCGCGGCGGTTTGCTTCGTTTCAGCCGGGGCAGGTTCACGCGGTTCACCGCCACTCAGGGATTGCCGGTGGATGTGATCAGCCAGATTATGGATGACCGCCATGGCCGGCTCTGGCTGGGGACCCATCAAGGCATTTACTGCGTGGCCAAATCGGAATTGAATGCCGTTGCGGGCGGACGGACCAACACCCTGAATTACGTGATCTACGGACGGCATGACGGCCTGCCGGCGCTGGAATGTTCCGATGGTTACCAGCCGGCGTGCTGGCGGGGGGCCGACGGCCGGCTCTGGTTCACCACCGTTCGCGGCGTGGTGTGGGTTGACCCTGCCGAATTGACAGCCAATTCGCTGCCGCCACCGGTCCTCATCGAGGAATTGCGCATGGACGGCGAGCCGGTGGCGTGGCCCGGCGGAAAAATCATCGTGCCGCCGGGGCGCAAGCAGCTCGATTTTCGATTCACCGCCTTAAGCTTTGATGCCGGCGACAAGGCGCGGTTCCGTTACCGCCTGGATGGTTTGGATGGGGACTGGGTGGACGCCGAATCCCGGCGCACGGCGCAATATCGAAACCTGGAGCCGCGCAATTATTGTTTCCGCGTCATTGCCTGCAACAGCGGGGGGATTTGGAACGAAACCGGGGCTGCCGTCCAGATCGAGGTGCAGCCGTTTTTTTACCAGACGTGGTGGTTCAAAACGTTTGCCGGGGTGATGATTGTCGGCGGCGTTTCCCTTGCCATGCGCCGCGCCGCCACGCGGAAATACCGCCGCAAGCTTGCGCTCCTGCAGCAACAGCACGCCATTGAACGTGACCGCGCACGCATTGCCAAGGACATTCACGACGACATCGGTGCCGGTCTGACGCAAATCACCCTGCTGACGGAACTGGCCTGGCGCGAACCGGAACAGGTCAACACCCATCTCGAACGCATTTCCGGTTCCGCGCGGCAACTGACGCGGGCGATGGACGAAATCGTCTGGGCAGTGGATCCGCAGCACGACACGTTCAGCGGATTGATGGATTACATCTCAGCCTTTGCCGAGGATTTTCTCCGCACGGCGCGCATCCGTTGCCGCATGGACGTGCCCCTGGATCTGCCGGCGACGCGCGTGGATGCCGAGCTGCGTTACAATTTGTTCCTCGCGTTGAAGGAGACACTCAACAATATCGTCAAGCACGCCAAAGCCACCGAGGTCCAATTGCGGCTGCGCATTGAACCCGGCACCTTCACCTTGACCGTTGCTGACAACGGTCAAGGGTTGCCGTCCGTTGGCAACAATGTTGCGGCCGGCGCGGAGCGAATTGCCTCCGGCTCCGGGCTGGTCAATCTGCAGAAACGCCTCGCCACTGTGGGCGGCCGTTGCGAGATTCACAGCGCTGCCGGCCAGGGTACACGCGTGGAAATGACCGTGGCCATTCACCCCGTGGCATCGCCAGTTATGGTGATTGGTGAGAAACCTCCCGAAAGGTTAGGGTAGAGCCATGACATGTTTATTGAACGCGGGCAATCGGGGTGCTTCCATGTCTGAAATCCCGCCGATGGGGCCGGCCACGGTGGGCCGCAGGCGGGGAAGGGATTTTCAGGCGTGAGCATTTCCGTTTCCATCGTTGAGGACGATTCGGAGGTGCGGAGCAGCCTGGCGAGGTTGATCAACAGCTCGCCCGGTTACCGGTGTGTGAGCCAGCATGCCAGCGGGGAAAGTGCCTTGCGGGAAATTCCAAAAATCAATCCTCAGGTGACGCTCATGGACATCAACCTGCCCGGCATGAGCGGGGTCGAATGTGTCCGGCGGTTGAAGCCGCTGTTGCCGGCGACCCAGGTCATCATGTTGACGGTCTATCAGAACACGGAAAATATTTTCAACGCGCTGGCCGCCGGGGCCACGGGTTACATGCTCAAACAAACGCCGCCGGCCGAACTGCTCACGGCCATCCAGAACGTGCAGGCGGGCGGTTCGCCCATGAGCAGCCATATCGCGCGCAAAATCGTGCAATCCTTCCAGCAGTCTTCAGCCGCCTCGGCTGGGGAACAAAGCCTCTCCCCCCGCGAGGCGGAAGTGCTCAACCTGTTGACGAAAGGTTATCTCTACAAGGAAATTGCCGAGAACATGCAGGTGACTTATGCCACCGTCCATACCCATATCCGCCACATATACGAAAAACTTCACGTCCGTTCACGAACCGAGGCGGTGGCCAAACACCTGGGCCAGTCCCGAGCCCGGCGCGAACCGGCGGGAATTTCCTGACCCCGTGGGGTCACCAGAACTGGTGATGGTTAGTTGTTAAGCTTATGGTAAATTCAGATTAACCCCGCTCTTAACGGCCTGAGCTGAAAGCTGAAAACCGGTCGTGGCAGGTTGGAAACAGAAACCGAAAAAGCGACAGTGCAAAACATCAAACCCCTTATTAAATTGGTGATTGAAGCCCGGCTGGAAATGCTTGGTTGCACAAGCGCCACGGTTTTATTGAATTTTACATACCCTGAACTGAAATCTGCACCCTCTAAAGCACCATAATCATGATAATGAAAAATCAGCCGTTATTGAGATGTTGATTTATGAATAAAGAAAAGCAAAATGGTTTCACCTTGATTGAATTGCTGGTCGTGATCGCCATCATCGCGATTTTGGCGGCGTTGCTATTGCCCGCCTTGGCGGCCGCCAAAGAAAAGGCCAAGCGCATCCAGTGCCTTGCCAACCTCAAGCAGATTGGCCTCGGCATGAATGTCTATGCTGGCGACAATGATGACAAGGTGCTTCCGGCGAAAGGTGGAAATGTCCCGGTCAATCTCGATGTTACGAACGTTTCGGCGGCGGCGTCTGTGAATCTGGTTGTTCGCACGAACGGCAATTCAATCTGGACCTGTCCCAATCGTCCCGGGTTGCCGTTTTTTGATAGCGGCGTCCCCCAATGGAACATCGGTTATCAGTATTACGGAGGCATTGCTACCTGGAAAAACTCCGTATTCACAACGGGGAAGCCATCTCGCAGTCCGGTCCTGTTGAGCAGATCAAAGCCCCACTGGATGCTGGCGGCGGACGCGGTAGTGCTTGTTTTTGGCGTGTGGGGCACTGTGGACGCAGCCTATCCAGCCCTTTATCAGAATATGCCCCCGCATAAAAAGTCCAATGGTCATCCGGCAGGAGGCAACGAGGTGTTTTGCGACGGCTCCGCCCGTTGGTATAAATTGGAAGACATGCGTTACCTTTACACGTGGAACAGCGCCACAACCATTGGTGCAGGAAACAAGGCATGTTGTTTTTTTCAAGACCCTTCTGATTTTGATCCGGCCCTGACTCAACAATTGCCTTCATTGAAACCGCCGCCTTGACGCACATGGGACGTCGAATCAACTCTCGACGTTGTCCACCCAACATCAAGAATGCCGTGCGCAATCCATCGAACAAAATTGTGATTGCCGAGGAAGATGCAAATCTCGCCGACCCGTCGAAAACCCCGGTTGCCTAGATGAGTATTGACACGCTGGCTCAATCATGGAGTCATTTTCGCATGAATCGACCATCGGCATCCCGCTTCCAGGGCTTTCATTGCCCCGGGAGCACCCCGTCGAACTGGTTTGTCCTGCCCGTTTTCACGCTCGCGGTGCTGTTTTTGTTTTCCACTCCTGCCGCCGCATTGGAGCGGACGAACGTCGTCTTCAAAATCTTCCAGTTCCCGCCCGACCGGATTCCGACCATCGATGGCAAGACAAACGATTGGGATGTCGTCCCCGAAGATTACGTCATCGGTACGGACCAGCTTGTGGACGACACGGGCAAACATTCCGCGCCGGACCCGAAAACCCTGGACGTGCGTGTCAAGGTCGGCTGGGTCAAGGGTCTCAACCGGCTTTATTTTCTCTACGAAGCCTTTGACGATTACTGGGATTTTTCTGAGCCGGGGCTGCACAACGACACGTTCGAGGTGGTGGTGGATGGCGATCTTTCGGGAGGACCGCTGATTGAGCGGTTTTCCCCGGCGAAAAACCTCCTCGGCACCTGGGAAACGTATTTCACATTGCAAGGCACCCACGCCCAGAATTATCACATCTTCACCCCGGCGGAAGGCAAGGATTGGTGCATGGTCTGGGGCCCGGCGCAGTGGTCGAAGGAGTTGCCTTACGCCAATGCCGCTTGCGCCCATGACTTCAAACCGGGCCAGCCCGGCCGTCTGGTTCTGGAATTCTGGATCACGCCTTTCGATTATGCCGGCGCCGAAGGCCCGCAACGCGCTGTGGAATCCGTGCTCAAGGAAAACAAAATCATCGGCCTTTCCTGGGCGGTGATTGATTACGACGACGTGCATTCCGGCGAAACTAACAACGGTTTTTGGAACCTCTCGCGCCAGCACACAATGTACGGCAATGCCGACCAGTTGGTTGCCTTCAAACTCATGCCGCAGGAGCCCCGCTTCCACAAACCCATCGCCGCCCAATGGTCGTTCCAGGTTGTGGATATGGACCGGCGGCTCGTCTCCTTCAAGGACCTTTCCGTCGGGAAAATCACCTCGTGGACATGGGATTTCGGTGACGGTGAAACCTCAGCTGAACCAAACCCGGTTCATGCCTACAAGGAAGCCGGACATTACGTCGTTGTGCTCTGGGTCGAAGGGCCGGAAGGCAAATCACGCATGGCCAAGGTCTGGGACGTGGCGGTTAGGTAAATCCGAAGTCAACCATGAAGCCCAGAATTGCGTTTAACAAGCATTTGTTGCATATGCAACAAATGTTTGTTAATGGTTATTTGGGTTTGAACGTGCCCAGTTGCCGGCTGGCGTCGCGGAGCACTTCCACCCGCCGCCGCCACGCCTGTTGCCCCAGGTAATCGGACGGCAGAATCCGGCCCGGTAGCAGCGGATCGCTCGTCACCGCCTCCAGCCAGATCTGCCGCTCTGTCGCCGCCCAGCGCAGCAGGGCTTTTGCCGCCGCGTCGTTCCGCAGCGCGCCGCCTGGCCGCTCATTGAGAATCCTCAAGTGCTGGGCATAGCGACGGTTGATGCGCTCGAAGTCCCACGCGCCCGCGACGATTTCCGCATCCGATTCTCCCGCGCACGGCCTCGCCTCCAGCAGGAGCAGCGATTCGACATTGATCTTCCCGCCGCCAAGAATCTTCCGTTCCTCCGTCAGTGGATCAGGCGTTAACCACACGCTGTTTTGCACATAGCCGAAGCCTTTGTCGCGCAGGTAGCGTCGCAGCCGTTCGCGCTGGGCATTTTGTCCGGTCGGAACGTCGAAAAGCACCAGCCGCCACTGACCGTCCCAATGGCGTGCCCAGCGTTCCTCCGGGTCGCGCCCACCTAGGACATGCAACCGTCCCTGTGCGGACAGCCGGTAGAGCCGGTCATCCGGGGAACGGGCGTCGCGCTCCAGAAGTCGTTGCTGCTGCAAGGTGGCAACCTGGCGCATGAGGCCGTTGCGATAGGCCCAGCCTTCGTAGGAGTCAGTGAGATTGCGAAACGTTGGACGTGCAAGCAAGTCGGCGGACCAAAGCAGGAGGTTCAGGAATTCTTCGGTCTTGGGTTGCATGGCAGAAGCATGGCTGGATATGCGAGAAAATGCAATGCAATCTTTTATTGCATATGCAACAGAATGTTGTATGAAATGGTTGGCGGTGAAATATCCACGTTGGTTGTTTGCGAGGAGTGGGTTGTCCTGGGGCAGACTCCAACAATATCCCCAATCACAAGGGGGCTGCTGCCAGTGTCCCACGAATCCGCGTCCATTTGCGTCCTCTGGGGACAATCTGCGATTGCTCTTGCCCACCCATTTTCTTATGTTGTCACTATCATGGTGTCGAGATGCTTGTTCGCCCTCCTGACCTCCACTGCGTTCGCCTTGAACCTGTCCGCCCAAGGCGTGCGGGCCGGACAGAATGTTTACAATGTACTCCAGTTCGGTGCTGTCGGTGACGGGATTACTGTGGACACATCGGCCATCCAACGGGCCATTGATGCCGGGGCCGCGGCGGACGGCGGCGCGCAGGTGCTGGTCCCGCGAGGCCATCGTTTTTTGATCGGAACACTTGAATTGCGCGGCAACCTGGACTTTCATCTCGATGGCGAATTGGTCATCAGCACCAATCAGGCCGATTACCGGGGCGATGGTGTCATCACCGCTTTGAATGCGCCAAACCTTCACATCACCGGCCACGGCTCGATCGCCGGCCGTTCACTGTCATTCATGACTGGTTACGAAGAGACCAACGAATGGTGGTTGTTCAAGGAGTGGCGGCCCAAGCTGTTCGTCCTCACCGGTTGCACCAATCTCCAGGTCCGCGACATCACGTTTGGCGATGCGCCGTTTTGGGGATTGCACATGCTCGGCTGCAAAAATGTTCTCGTGGAACATGTGACCATCCGCAACCGGCTCGACGTGCCAAACTGTGACGGCGTTGATCCCGACCATTGCCAGGATGTGGAAATCCGTAACTGTGACATCACCTGTGGCGACGATGCGATTGTGGTGAAAACCACGCGTCAGACCAATGACTTCGGTCCGTGTGCCAACATCCATGTCCATGATTGCGTGCTCCGGACGCAGGATTCCGGTTTGAAGATCGGCACGGAAACCACCAGTGACATCAACGACATCCTGTTTGAACGCTGCAAAATCATCACCGGCAGCCGCGGCCTGACGATCCAGCTCCGCGATGAGGGGAATGTTTCCCGGGTCACGTTCCGCGACATCCAATTCACCTCCCGGTATTACTCCGATCCGTGGTGGGGGCGGGGCGAGGCCATCTCGTTTACTGCCATTCCCCGCACGAACACGACCATGCCGGGTTGCCTGAGCAACGTGGTCGTGCAAAATGTAACCGGCCGGGCCGAGAATAGTATCCGCGTCAACGGGACGAAAGAAAGCCGCATCCATGATGTGCGTTTCGAGAATGTCTCGGTGACGTTTGATCGCTGGACGAAATATCCGGGCGGCCTGTTTGACAACCGGCCGACCAAGCTTTACGAGCCGCTTGAGAGGCACGGCAACCCAGGTTTCAGCCTTCGTGACACGGACAACATCATTCTGAAAGGCTGTGCCGTACATTGGGGTCGGAACCGCCCGGATTATTTCACCTTTGCGCTTGAAGCAGAGGGTGTGACTGGCCTGCGCCTGACGGGATTCCAAGGGAACGCCGCCCATCCCGACCGCGATGCCGCCATCCTCATCCATTGAACACAACGATTTTTCCCTGTGTGGAAGGAGAATCGGCGTGAAAAGGGTTAAAATCGTTGTTTTGCCAATGAATTCCGGCATTCTTTCCGGCCATGGAAATTCCAAAGACATATGAGCCACCGCCACGGCGGTTGATGGGCCCGGGGCCGAGCGATGTCGCGCCTTCTGTTTTGCAGGCCATGTCGCGGCCGCTGGTCGGCCATCTCGACCCGGCGTTTGTGAAGTTGATGGAGGAGGTCAAGGCCATGCTGCGGCAGGTTTTCCTCACCCAAAACGAAATGACCTTTCCCATCAGCGGGACCGGCAGCGCCGGCATGGAATTTTGCTTCGTCAACCTGATAGAACCCGGGGACGAAGTCATCATCGGCGTCAACGGCGTGTTCGGCACGCGGATGTGCGATGTTGCGGAACGCTGTGGCGCCAGGGTCACCCGGGTCGAAGCCCCGTGGGGCAACATCATCGAGGCGACCCAAATCGCGGCCGTGCTGGAAAAGGTTCCCCGGCCCAAATTCGTCGCTGTCGTTCACGCCGAAACGTCCACCGGCGCGTTGACCCCGGTGGAGGAGATTTCCCGGCTTGCGCACCAGGCGGGCGCGTTATTTCTGCTCGACACGGTCACGTCGCTTGGCGGCTGCCCGGTGCGGATAGACGCGTGGGGCGTGGATGCCGTTTACAGCGGCACCCAGAAATGCCTGAGCTGTCCGCCCGGGTTGTCGCCGGTTTCGTTGAGTCCGCGTGCGTTGGCGGTTGCCACCCGGCGCAAGACCAAGGTCCAAAGCTGGTATCTGGATGTGAATTTACTGTCGTCATATTGGGGGCAGGAACGGGTCTATCATCACACCGCGCCGATCAGCATGAATTACGGGTTGCACGAAGCCCTGCGGCTGGTGCTGACGGAAGGTCTGGAAAATCGCTGGCGCCGGCACGAGCAGAATCACCTGGCGCTGCGAAGCGGCCTGGAGGCCATGGACATGAAAATCGTGTCGCAAGCCGGCCACCAACTCTGGCAACTCAACGCCGTCGGTGTTCCGGAAGGCGTGGATGAGGCGGCCGTGCGCAAGCAATTGCTGGCCGGGTACAACATCGAAATCGGCGCCGGCCTCGGCCCGCTCAAGGGCAAAATCTGGCGCATCGGGTTGATGGGTGAAACGTCCCGGAAGGAAAACGTGGAGGCGGTGCTGGCGGCGTTGCGGGAAATTTTGAAGAAATAAATCAGCGCGCGACCGTGCCTTCAATCTGTCCGTGCGGCTCGTCGGTCGGGACGAACAGTTCGTTTTTGTTTTCCAGGCCAAACGGCTTGAGATTGATGAGCAGGCAATGCTTGTTCGGCATCGCGATGTGAACCTTGGAAATCTCCGGCGCGGTTTTCAAGGCCGCTTCACCCATCTGGAACAGCGTCACTTGCACGGATGGGCTGAAGTTCCTGGCAAACACCGCCAGCATCGCGTCGAGGATTTTACCGTTTGTCTGCGTGTAGTTTTTCGGCTTCCGGGTGAAGGTCCAGACGGCTTTCAGCTTGGTGGCGCAAATCCGGTCGCCGGTTTCCGGCAGGGTGGTGAATTCATCACGCAGAAAATTTTCAAAACCGGACGCCGTTGATTTCAGGATGAATAATTCCTCGATGCCGGATTCGACCACGCTGCCCTTGCGCGTGCAGACGATTTTCGCGAACGGCCGGGCGGCGCCCTTTTCGCTGAAAGCATGCGGATGCGGCCTCCCTTTCACGTGGATTCGGCCCCAGCCATGTTCCGTCAGGGCCACTTCCACGCGGGTGACATGTTGGTAGGTCTTGAGAAAATGTTCGCCCAGAACAAGGCCAAACGTCTCCGTGTCGGCTCCCAGTTTTTGTTTGGCGAGAACATGGATGGTGTTTTTCACCGAATCGGTCGCCACGATCAGCCGGTTGTCGGCCTTGGTGTAGGAGGCGTCGAAGTTGCCTTGCAACATGACCTGCACATCCAGTTCCTTGATGGAATGCCGTGCGGCGGCGCGAAAAACCTTCAGCACGCGAACCTTCGCCTTGCCGTAATTGTGCTGGATCAGTCTCATGGCTGGAAATTTAAAGCGTCCCGAATGATTCATCCAAGACTTCCAGCAGGAAATCTGCATCCGCCTTGGTGAGGCACATCGGGGGCGCGAAACGGATGGTCTGTCCCCATAAACCGCCTTTGCCAAGCAGCAGCCCGAGTTCCCGCGCGTTTTCCACGGCCTGGGCACATTCGGTCTTGGCCGGTTCCTTGGTCGTGCGGTCGCGCACCATCTCGATGCCGAGCATCAAGCCCTTGCCGCGGACGTCGCCGATGATCTTGTGTTTCTCCTTCAGTTTATCAAGGCCGGCGCGAATGTGGGCGCCAAGTTTGAGCGCGTTTGCCTGTAAATTGTCCTTCTCGATGACTTCGAGCACGGCCTTGCCCATTGCGCTGACGACCGGATTTCCGCCGAAGGTATTGAAATGGATTTTGCCGACGAGCGATTGTGCAATTTTATGCGTCGTCACGACGGCGGCGAGCGGACAGCCGTTGCCGATGCCTTTCGCCATGGTGACGATGTCGGGAATCACCTCCTGCGTTTCAAAACCCCAGAAATGCGTGCCCGTGCGGCCAAAGCCGGTCTGCACTTCGTCCGCGATGCACACGCCGCCGGCGGCGCG
>CAZKTW010000046.1:0-18102 GCA_964555775.1 uncultured Bifidobacteriaceae bacterium
TTCTTCCTTGAGGCGGGTGCCCAAGCCGCCACACAGGATGAAGACGGGAATATCCGCTGTGTTCATGCGGCCATGCTGGCGAAATTGTTGCCGCAATGAAAGCCTGAACTTGTCCGCGCCCGCTGTTTTCATCTAACCTGCCCGTCGATGCAATCCAAAATCATCACCACTGTTCCGGTTTTCAACGGCGAGGAATTCATCGGGCAGACATTGGAATCCATCGCCCGGCAAACGCTCCGGCCGGACCGCGTGATAGTTTTGGACAATTGCTCCACGGACCGCACCCCGGAGATCGTCCAGAATTTCAAAGGCCTCTCCTGTGAATTCGTCCGCAATCCGACGAACCTCGGGTTGTTTGGGAATCTTAATCGTTGTCTGGATTTCGCCGACCAGACCGAGTACCTCCAGATCCTGCACGCCGACGACACCATCGAGCCGGATTTTTACGAAGTGATGACCGGCCTTTTGTCGAATTGCCCCGGTCGCGGGCTGGCGTGGGCGCTCGATGAACGGGTGGATGAAAACAACCGGCACTTGAGCGATTCTGGAAAGGCCGACGGCAAGATCGAAGTCTTGTCGCGGGATGATTTCCTGCAACGCAAAGCCGAAATTCGCAATCAAGCTTTTTGCGCCACGTTGTTAAGAACCGGATTTCAGCCGGCGCCGTGCCGGTTCCCGCTGGATTGTCCGATTCTCGGCGACATGATTTTCTGGGCGGAGTTCGGTACACATTGCGATGAAATTGTCCACCTACACAGGGCTTTAGCCAAATATCGCTGGCACGGTTCCAATGCCACGGTGTTCCAGGCCCCGAGCATCCAGTGGCTTATCCTCGACGAATGGCGGGCCATGGAAACGAATGAGGCCCTTCGCGGCAAAGGCTGGAGTCAGCATCGAAAACTGAAACTGAGAGGCTTGTTGGCGGTACGTTCTGGCATCAAGGCCAAGCGTGTCCGGCAGAATGGGAACGCCGTTTATTCCCGGGAAATCGCCCAAGCAGCCCGGGGCATCACCGGGTGGCCGCTGTGGCTGGCCGGCCAGGTTCTGATCGAACTGCGCGATTTTTACCTCTTCACGCTGCGGCGCCGGACCCGGCATCCGAAAAATATTTATGGCTAAACCGCCGGACCTGGCTTGCGGCGGGTAAGAAAAAACAGGGCGCCGCACAGCAGAAGGGTGACGCCAAAGGCCATAATGCTGACATAGAGTGGGCCGTGTGGAAGCGAAAACTTGAATTCCACCATGTGGGAGCCGGCGGGCACCAGCACACCGCGCATGATGAAATTGCAGCGCAACAACTCTGCCGGTTTGCCATCCACAACCACCTGCCAGTGCGGGTTGAATTTGTCATTGAGCAACAACACTGAGGGGGTACCGGCTTGCGTATCGAACCGGATGTCCGTGGGCGCGTAGCTTTTGAATTCGACGGTTCCGGACTCATCATTCGTAGCGGCCGAGGCGGTGGGCAACGGTGTGGAAACCAGCACGGTCTGCCAGGGGTCAAAATTCGTGCTGGCGAGCGTTTGCAGCGTGTCCGTGTCGTTTGTATTGACCTGCCAGTGGGAATACAATTTTGCGCGTGGCAATGCACCTGTGAATTCAAAGAGGGCATAACTGCCGTTTACCGCCGGCTTGGCTGTCAACTTGTCTGGCGGGAGCATGTGTAATACTTGGTCTAGTTGTTCGCGTGTCAGATCAGGAGGCATAGGCACGTCACTCTTAGGGACAACGTCAAAGGTGGTCGCGATGCGAAAACGGTGATACCCGGGATCGAGTTGCTCATTCATTACGTTGAGAAAACCCGCCGGGCCGAGCAGATAGCGCGTGTTGGTAAGTTGCCAGCGCCGTGCAATCAATGGCACGCTGTCGGGCGTGTTGCGAAAAGCCAATGCTCGTTCAAACGCTTCCGAATCTGCCGGCATGCGCGGCATCTGAATGCTATCCAATGCCTGGACGTTGTAATAAGGGAATTGATGTTGCATCCATTCGATGCGGTAAAGCTCCTGAAATGGCGAAAATTGTTGCGGCATGTTGAATGGCAGTCCGGTAACACGATGTTCATAAGACTTGTCGCGCAGAAAATTGATGATTGGATTTGTTGATTTCGTTGAATTCGCCGGATCAATGTCGTATTTCTGCATGTAATTCCAATGGATGATATACGGCAAATCGGCCCGTCCCAAATCGACCACCAGCAGGAGACCGAGCAAAAAACCGCCCAACCGCGCTCTCTTTCCGGAGAAGACGCCGGCAACGACCAACAAGCCCAGGCCGGCTGACAATGCGAAAAGGACAATGAACCAGCCGACCTGTCCGATGCTGAAGGTGGCGATTTGTTTCGCCATATCTTCATCGCCAAACCCGACCTTTTGCAGGTAGTGAACAAGGCCTGGCTTTTGTGATGCGTAAACCAGCCACGCCAGCACGCTGCCGATGAAGCTCAGAGCGGTGAACCAGGCCAAGCCCCGGTCAAAAGTACTGACTTTGGGCCACCAATTCTTACGTTGAGCCGTGGGAGAAACAGCCTTGGCCGCCGAATTTTCCAAGTAGCGCCGGCTCAAGCCATGCACGCCGTAGGCGAAAAGAGTTACGATCGTCCACGAGAATATATAAAGAAATTTGGTCGGATTTCGAATGGTGGAAAAGTACGGCAGCTTGTAAAGGAGAGCATAGAATGGGGCGAATCTGCCCCATGCCAGCAGGAGTGAAACCATCAACATCATCGCCCAGAACCAGATCAGTCGCCGTTGGGATTCTGGAAAAATGCTCTCCCGTCGCCGCAGTGACTGGGCGACAGTCCAAATCGCCACCAACGCCACCAAGATCCCGACATAATTACCCCCGCCGGTGAAACGCATAAAACCCTGTGGCATGGGGCCGGTTCCGTCACCATCCAAATAAGCATCCAGCAACGGATCGCGCCCGACTCCACCCCAATAGTTGCCGCCTCGATAACTGTTCTGAAGACTTTCCATCATGCCCGCAGGCGTATCCATGCGGTAACCGAACAAACCCGGTACAATCAGACTGAAGGTTTCCACTTTGGGCTCGCTCCATTGAGTGGCCCAATTCCAATGCTGAGCCTTGGTTTCCGCATCTTGCGCCGTACCCGTTATGCCAGTGATTTGGGAGCCGACGAGCGAGATGACGGTTTGCATGGCGATGAAACCGGCAAATACCGCGATTAACGCAACCTGTCCGATGCCACGACCGGCCTTTGCCGCGACGGAGCCACCTTCATCGACGATGGCTGTATAGAATACATATGCTGCCACGAACATGCTGAGGATCGCGCCGATATCTGCCGCCTCAATCACATTCATGCCGACGGCCAGACCAGCCAGGGCAAGACGTGTCCAACGGATGAACGCAGGCGTTGTCGGTGAGTTGGACATCACCAAGGCCAGCGCGAAAAAATTCATGCCCATCGCAACTGATTGCGAAGCCACGCCCCAGCAGGCATTCGCAAAAAAAGTAGAGCTCAACGTGGCCGCTAATGCGCCCAAAACGGCGGCCAGAGGTGAAAGCCGCAGTTTTCGGAAGAAAATCCACGCGCCAAAACCCAGTATGAAAAGCGCAACGGGCGCTAGAAATTTGGCATAACCGACCGGGCCCAGCACCCAGCGCAGCAGCGTCGTCAGGCCCAACGCGCTGGAACCACCGCTTTCGCCAATCAAATTCAAATCAACCCAACAGCCTGTGAGAGAATCGGGAAGCTGGAGATACTTGGCGCTGGCTGCACCAAGCGGCCCATCATTGGAAAAATGGACGTAACCGGGTAAAAAACTCCGCCAAAAAAGGCAGGATAAAAGGATGACCAGAAGTACAATCGCCCACACCCCTGAAAATCCGGTTGCGGAATTGGTTTTATTGGCTTTCATATGACGGCTAGCGACCGGACCAAAGTGTCTCTACAGCTTTGCCGGTCAGATCCAAAGTGATGGACTGGGCGAACCAAAACAAAATTCTGGTTGTACTTTGCATAGGTGTCAAGACAACGGCTGCAAATAAAAGTTCAAATTGTATCAACTGGATTGTCACATGGTCATGAATCCATTATGCTGCCACAACGCGTGAGTCGAGATGTTCAAAGTGTTTTGCCCTTGATTGTTGCTGACAAGCAGGCCGAGCGATGGTGTATCGGGGTCTGTTCCGGCAAATTTAGTCATGCGTGCTGGTCTCATCTGGGGGACGTTTTGCCCGAACTGGCGTGGCTGATCAGAGGGCTCAAAATGGGGTCCGGTATGGTAGGGAGTATTCGCCCGTCAAATATCCAATTTTCGCACCCGTAAGCAAACGATGAAGCATGCATCCAGTTCAGCCGAGCAGGCCGCTTGGTATGACAAATATTATAGTGGTGGTCGTAGCCTGCCTGCCCCATGGCATCGGTTTCTGATGCCTGATTTGATCGCCGAGTGCCGGCCAGATCATAAACTCGTTGAACTTGGTTGTGGTCAGGCGCACGGGCTGTGCTATCTGGCGGAAAAAGGTCATCTGCCCGCGCGGCAAATTTATGGTCTGGATCAGAGTTCCGAAGCTGTTGCGTACTGCCGACAGGAGATACCCGGCGGGCATTTTCAAGTGCAGGATTTGCATGCGATGGATTACCCTGCTGGAATGTTTGATTTTTGTTTGCTGTTGGAAACCATCGAGCATTTGGAGCATCCCGAGACGGTATTGCGGCGCATTTACGAAATTCTAAAGCCTGGAGGCTGGTTCTATATTTCCTTTCCCAATTACCTGCACCTGCCTTGGTTTGCGGTACGTTTGCTTTCGGAATGGTTGAATCGGCCCACTTGGATCAACCTGCAGCCCGTGGACAACATTTACACTGTTTTTGGAATTAAAAAATTGGTCCGCGCCGCAGGTTTTGAATTCGTCAAAGGGATCGGCAGTAGCTATGGTCCACCTGTATTATACCGGTTGGAGAGGGAATGGATCACCAAGGGCTTAAATTCTTGTGGCATGTGGTGGTGGTCTTTCCACCCGATTTTAAAATTCAAGAAACCGGTTACGTCGTGAACCCTGAACGCGAGGTTATTGTAACTCTGGCTTACGGTCAGGCCCGGGAAAATCTGGACCATACGTTTTCCAGCTTTACCCGGTGCTCAAACGTGGAGTTGCATGCGTTCGTTGTCGGCGAACAGTTGCCACAGCGACGGGTTCCCGGTATCCAGTACCATCTGCTTGCTCCATCCCCGGATTTTTCGCACCCGTTGCGCGAGGTTTATTACCGCCGAATGGAGGTGCTCGATGACCTGGGAGTGGAGTATGCCCTGACGGTGGACAGCTTTGACGTGCTGTGCCTCCATCCCTTGCCGCCGCTGGAACAATTGCTGGGCCATGCGGACGTGGCCGCCTGTGTCGAACATCAGGGCGGGCGCTATATGCTCGGGCAGGGATACACATCGAGTTTTCTCAACGGAGGCGTGTTTCTTTGGAACGTGCCCCGCAGCCGGGACATGCGTGCGGAAATTGTTGCTCGCGGCCGGTCGCATTTCCGCACGCTGGCGGATGATCAGTTCTGCCTCAACGAGGTCATTCAGACAAAATATTTTGACCGGTTGAGGATCCTGCCCTGCCAGTATAATTATCGCGCCTATTTGAAAGGCACTTATTCAAAAAAACGGCCCGGCTGGCCGACCGTGGAACATCTCGATGGCGTGATGATTTATCACAACGCAACCTGCATTCCTGGAGTAAAAACATTGCCGCCTTTCAAGTTGCGCGCCGCGCTTCCGCCTCTGCCGGTGGATGGGCGACCACTGACCCCGGGAGAGCAATTCTGGCGGCGTCTGCGAAACAAATTCAAGCCGTGGGTGGTCAGGTAATGAATTGTTTTTCAGCGCGGAAAGCGATTCAAGCGGGAGGAACCGCTCCTTGTCTTTGAAATTCATTCGGCCAATCGATTCCAGTTGATTCCACACCGGCGGCCATGTGAGTAGCTATGGACGTGTGAGGAACCCAAAGGATATATCGCCGGCCAAATATAATTTGCCGCCAGCAAAAATACCAGGCTATGACAATACTGCCGGCCCAGAACCAACGATGGGAGAGCGACCACCATATAAATATAACCGGATTAAAAACCCGTTTTTTTGTCAGCGCCATCCACTTGGACAAGTCGGGACTTATGCTGCCATAGGAAGCCGAAAAAATATTCTGGCTCTCAATTAATATTTCCCGTTTGCATAAAAAAGTATGAGTTGTGCTGACACAGGTGTTCCATTTTTTCCCGCCGAATGCTTTTGTTTTTCGAGGAAGATTATTCAAGTCGCCGGTGTAAAAATTCCAATCCTCATAAGGCGCCACAAAATCGGCATCAGAATTTTGTTTCAGAAATTCGACCGCCAGAGGAAATTGATCCGGCAGATAGAAATAATCGTCTTCGGCAAAACAGACAATTTCCGCATCCGTCTGTTCCACAAGGATGCGGGTTTGTTCGCGAAGCGTGGCTCCATCGCCGACTCCAGGGTAGCGCATGAGCGCCAATTCTTCCTTGGGCCACAACTGCGTGAACATGGCTTCGTAAGCGGGCGGACAGTTATCGAGAAGAACCCACATCTTTACCCGCAACTTTCCCAGGGACTTTTTAAAGGACTTCACGCAAAATTCCGCCAGCTTAAATTTATCCTTGGGGAAAACCGGCGGCGGATGCTTGCCTTTCGTAATTCCGGGGTAAATACGGTAAGCCACCGCCACGTCATATTTAAATTGGTTCATGGGAAAATGTCCGATCAAAGCGGCTTCGTTTTCTTCATCGAATCAAAACATCACCATCACTTCAAGGTTTGTTTCGGCTGAAAATCGGCAGCGAGCTGTTTGTCGCGCTTGCGCGTTTTGCAGCTCCAAACGCCCCGGCGCTGCCGAGTCCACTGCCGAAGCCGGACGGCAGATGCCAGAGCCGGCGCGCGTCCTGGTGCCGTAAAATTCCTAACGGTGATAAAAAATTGCGCTTTTGCCGCATTGCGGGTAATTAATTGATGCTGAATGAATGAAGCCTTTTACCAAAAAAAATTTGCAACCAAGGAATATGGTGGCGATGCCTATGACGTGGAATCACTACTGCCGAGAATGGATTTGCAAAAGGATTTCAGCTATCTCGAAGTTGGTGCGGGAACAGGGCGTTTTTTGTTCGATTTCGTGACCAGGACCAACGCAAAGCCGAAACGAATTTGCGCCGCTGATCTGGAAAACAATCTTCAACCTTTTGTGTCAGAGCTTGGCGTGCCGGTGGAATTCCAAAAAATCGATCTGGGTTCCGCTCCCCTGCCGTATGGAGATGGTGTCTTCGATGTGGTGGTTTGCAATCATGTTTTGGAACATATCTTTGAAACCGAATTCGCGCTTCGCGAATTGCGACGAGTGACGGCACCCGGTGGTTGTTGCATTGTGAGCGTTCCGAACATGGCGAACTGGTGGAGCCGGTTTACGTTCCTATTGTGCGGGGAATTACCGCTGGGGATCGAAACGGGCACTGAGGCCGGCAATGATGGTCTAACTTGGATTTTGAAACGAAGATTCAAAGGTTTCAAAACCAGCGGCCATATTCGCGGATTCACCCCGCGAGCGTTGCGCGATTTGTGCGAGCGTTGCGGTTTTGAATTTTCCAGTTGGTGGAACCAGAATTTCGGCTGGCGCGACAAACTGCTGGAACTCAAGATTGGAATTGTATTGCGGAAGAGGTAAAACCGGTTCCTTTGCCGCGCCTCCCCGCGCGGGGCTCCGGAATTCATGACACGGTTGACCCTGGCCCGGTGATTCGAGCGCAGCCGGAAACAATCTTCGATCAAATCATCACTGTCCGCATGAAGGCTCGATTGTCGGCCTTGCGCGCGACCGGTTGAATTATTATTTCCGCTTCAATGTCTGTTTCACTTGCAATTCGGCGATCAGACTTTGGCCTCCAATGTCTTTGTCGTTTCGCCGTCGCTTGTAAGTCCATACGCCCCACGCATTTCCCAAAACGCTGCCGATGCAGGCCGGCAGATGCCAGAGCCAGCGCGCATCCTGGTCCCGGAAAATTCCGCGCAGCGTATGAAAAATCGGGCCGAGAAAGGTGACGCAATATATCCCCGCCAGCCACAATGGCACCGGCGGTTTTTCCTTCATCCAGTTGGTTTTCACTTCTTCCTGCACGCGTAGAAAGTGAACGGTGGCGCGGCGGCGTTTTTGGACAAAGCCCCGGAGCGTTTGAACGTAGTAATGATGCACGCCCCGTCCGCGTATCCGCAGCCATTCCCGTTTGCCTGCGCGCATCAGGTGCAGGGCCGCGTGCGTGTCCTGGAAATGGGCGTCGGCCTTCACCGATTCCAAATCAGCCCGGCGAAAAACAAATCCGTTCGCTCCCAGCGGATAGGAAAACGAGCCCGTGGGCAGGGTCCAACGTTCCACCTCGCCGTCGCGCGTCACAAGCCTCGGATTTGCGCTCATCAACCAGGCGATGGGATCGCTGATATGCAGCCGGTGCGTGAGGTAGGCACAGAACGAACTCATTTTGGCCGACGGCAGATAATAACTTTCCACGCCCAGTGCCTGCGGATTGGCTGCGAGCGCCTTCACCGCCAGTTCAATGTAATCCGGATGCGTGATTTCGTTGTCTGCATCCACAAAAACAATGTATTCGCCGGTTGCCTGTTGCAGCGCCAGACGTTTGCCTTCCTCCATGTTCTTTCCATCATCATCGAGGACGATGGCGTTGTATTTTTTGGCGATCTCGCGGGTGCGGTCGGTGGAATGCGCGTCGGCCAGCAGGATTTCATACCGGGCGCGCGGGTACGTCTGGCGAGTGATGGATGACAGGACGTTGTCCAGCAACGCCTCCACGTTGAGCGTGGGCATGATAAAACTGACGCGCGGCAGATTGTCCGGACTTGGCGGCATGCGGCAAGTGTGGCTGAAACCGTCGGCAAATTCAAATCAGGTTTGCGCCGGTTTGTAGCGGCGCAGGGTGACAAGCCAGATGAAAATCAAAACGCCAAACGCGGCCCCGGTGGCGATCGGCATGGTTTGCAGCAAAGCCGCCGGGGATTTACCGAGGGTCAGCAGCGCGAACCAGTAGGCCAGCCCAAGTCCGCCATAGAGCAAAACCGCCTTTTGCCAGCGGCTGGCGAGCGCCCAATACGCGAGCGATTGCAACAGACCGACAAAGACCATGGTTACTGCGAACTGGCTGATCATGTCAGCGGCCTGTGGTGTATTTCGCCCGAGAATTTTCAGGCAGAACGTTCGCAGGATAAAAAGACAGATCGCACCAAAAACCAGGGCCACACCGGAAAGCCCGATTAATTTGAATTGCTCCCCCACAATATCGCCCGCCCGCCGACCGGAACGCGAGGTGAACAAGACTATCAACAGCGGTCCCACGGTCATGGGTAACGCGCGCGCCAAAATCCCCGCGGCCGAATAGGCGTCGAGTTCCTCTTTGGAGAAAAATTTGTTTGCCACCAGATAATCGCCTTGAAAAAAACAGAAGTTGCCGACCACAAATGCCGTGCTGATGACGAAGTAATGGGCGAGTTCACGATTCCACGGGGCGACCGGCTCGCCATGCAGGGACAAATCCTTTCGCCAGTAAAGCAGGACGAGATTGGCCAGCAAGGCAAAGGCCGAGGCGAGGATGGCGGTTTCCGCCGATGGCCATTTGAAGGTGATGAACCAGCCGAATGAAACCCGCAGCAGCATTGCCAGAAACCCGACCAGTGCGAGCCGTTTGAACCAGGAGAGTCCCTGGCACAGCGCCGTGGCTAGCGAAGCCCACAACCCCAAAAGCGCGCAGCCCAGCGTTACCAGCATCAGATTTTCGTTGTAATGGAAAAAATCGCTCAACGGTTTGATGACCACCATCGCCAGCACCGAACCGGCAATGGTAAACCGGAAAAGAAATTTCCTGCAGCCCAGAAGCAGCCCTTGCAACCGCGCCTTGTCGCCACTGGCGTCGTAATGGGCGATGTAATGCGTGACGGCAAATGTGGCCACCGCCGGCAACAGGCCCAGCAACGTCATCAAGCCGCCCAGCGCACTGTTGGCGTTGCCGTATTCACCGGCCCCGGTCAGGTGCCGGCCCAGGATGCCTTGAAACGCCAGATGCCCGAGGCTGGTCACGAAGCTTACCGCGGAAAAAATGATGCCGCTTTGCAGCAGGCCGCCCGTGCGGGAATTGACTTTCATAAAAACAACACTCGCAGCCTCAAAATCAAAGTAATGTTAAACACGAGTTACTAAAAGTTCGGCGGTGGCTCCCGGTCTCGAAGTCAGGTTACGAACACCAACTGGCTTTACAAACAGCCAATCCGATGTTCGATGCGAGAATGGGCTGCTGATCAGGTTGTGTGCTGCGAGAGGCCGTATTAAGACTCCCGGACTCGGAAAAACAACGCTCCCATTTGGCTTATGACGCATTTTGATGAAGTGCCGAGGCGGATTTAATGGTTCAAAATTGAGTTTTCACACAGGTTTGCGAATTGATGAAGCGGCCAAAGTTCTATCCACGAGCACATATGTCTTCGGTGGAAGATATTAACTGATCTGGCCTGATTAACTAGAGGCTGCTTTTTGCATTCTTTTTCCTTAACTCAAATCTCACTTCGTCAAACATATTCAACAACAACCCAGCCAGAAGCTCCCTGACTGGTTTCGGTATGAGGGATCGAATTTTGTGCTTGCGAGTCGCATTTGAGTCGTAGCATTCGGCCAGGATTAACTCCATGTCGAAATGCTCCGCGAGCATACCAAACGATTGTGGATGAAAATGGCGATAGTGTTGCGGATGAATAAAACTTGTATGGCTGAAGCAGTAAGGAACAGCACCCTTGAATGTGCCCCCAGGTTTCAGTATTCGTTTCACTTCAGCCATTGTTCCATAAGTGTCTGGCAGGTGTTCCAGAACTTGATTCATCAAGATTTCATCTGCGCCATTGTCTGGCCACGGCCACGGGAATTTCCACAAATCCACCTGAACATCACCGCCGATAATATCTACGTTGACGTAACCTTGACGAAGATCTTTTCCACAACCCAAATTGAGTTTCAAATGATTGCTCATGTTTTGTTTGTGTTTTTTGAGTTTGTCTCGGATTCAAGCTTATTTCAAGAACGCTTCAAAATCTGAGCTTCCGGCCCGGCTCTGTTCGCAAAGAAGGCACGGGTTGCCTAAGTGTCTCACTTCCGTGTGCCGCTCAGTCTGAAGCGATCCCGCAGGACCGTTCGGAATGGTTTCAGTCAGGCTTAAGGCCAAGTCACCGATCCTGCCAACCCGATTAATGTTAAAACTCATGGGCAAATTAAAAATGCTTGCAGCCAACATTGCACGCAAAATCTTGGTGAATGTTTCATGTGAGTCATTCGTGACGGGTTTCTCCGGAGCGGTGCGTGCACAGAATCGTGAGCAGCGACGCGACCGTTACGGGCAGCGCGCGCGCCAACAGACCGGCGGCGGAATAGGCGTCGCGAACACTGCCGGGGAAACACCGTTCGGCCGGCAATAGGTCACCTTGCGTGAAGCAGTAGCCGCCAATCACGCAGACGGCAGCCACACCCAAGAAGTGAATGAACTTGCGATTCCATGGCGATTCGGGACGCTGACTGGGGCGGGACAGGTCTTTCTTCCAATAAAACAAAACCAGATTGGCAAGCAGACCGGCGACCGAGGCGAAGACTACTATTTCTGCTGGCGGAGTTTTAATAGCAACCAGACCGCCGAAGGTCAATCGCAGTATCATTATCAGCACGCCTATGAATGCAAGCCGCTTGAACCAAACTAGTCCTTGACAAAGGGCGGTGGCAAAGACCGCCCACAGTCCGGCTAGTTAAGGTAAAGTGCAAGGCAGCCAGCATCAGGCTGACGCGTGGGAAATGGAAGAATTCGCTCAACGGTTTTACGAGCAGCACCGCCAGCATCGAGCCGGCGATGGCCAGGCGGAAAAGAAAATTCCGGCAACCAGCGAGCAGACTGTGCAGGCGTTCTTCCTCGCCAGCGAAATTGAAGCGGGCGATGTAATGGGTGATCGTGAAGATGGGAATCGTCACTGGCAGCCCCAGCAAGGCGGTCAAACTCAAGGCGCTGTTGGCCAAGCCGAATTCGCCGCTGTCACCAAGTCGCTGCCTGATAATGGCTTGAAAGGCGTAGTTGCCCAGCCCACGTAGAAAATTGATCGCTGCGAAAATAATGCCGGTGCAGAATGCTTAAAGTTCTAAAACTCCAATTCCATAAACATCTTGATCGGGATGTAGGATGTATTCCCAGCTTTTGTGTTTTTTCCGAATTTCTTCCCAGAATGTATTCACCTTACAGGTGGCATCGGTCTTGGTGCAAATGTCATGGAACGCCACCAGTCCGCCGGGCCTTACCATCGGGGAATACATTTCAAAATCCTTTTTGACGCCTTCGTAGGTGTGGTCTCCGTCAATGAATAGAAAGTCAATGCCGCCCGCCGGGAAGAAAGTGGTCAAGAGATCACGGGTGGCAGGCTGGTGCGAGTCTTTGCGAAGCAAACGTAATATCTGTTTCGGCTGGGAAAACCGCCGATAGACCAGCGCCCGCCAACCGGGATAACCGCCGCCGTGAATGCCACCGGGCAAATCAATACTGACAATGGTTGCTTTGGGATCGGCTATCGCGCACCAAATGGCCAATGTTCCGCCCCATTTGGTGCCAATTTCAACGATCGTCTGCGGTTTTCGTTGGTGAACGAGCGTGGCCAGTTGCTCAATTTCAGAACGAAATTGTCCTGGGACAATCAATTTCCCTGCAGGGCCAAAGGTAAATGCCAGGGCTGATTCGGGAGACGTGCCTTGTGGTGTTCGCTGCCGGAAGAATCGCACCGCCCATCCAATGTGACGGAAGTAAAGCAGCACGTTCCGGGGGAGTGCCACCAAGCCCTCGTCGCGAATGGTTCGCCGCAGGCTGCTGAGTTCGTAAATCATCCCGCGCATTAAAAATGTTTGCCGCCGACATTGCACGCAAAAACAGATTAAACTCTACCGGCACAAGCCAATCGAGACATGTTGACCAGGCAGTGGCCCCAGAGGTTTTGCACAAGCCTGCTTATTGATTTTGGGGAACGGGTGAACTTTTCAAATCCACCTTGAGATACCCGGGCGGAATCTGTTGGCCGTCCATTTGCGCCTGCAACATGTCCAGCAGCGTGTGCGGGTCATGCAGCTTGAACAGACGATCGCGCCAGCTCAAGCAGTTTTCACGCAAAATCGCATGACGCTCCAGGGCTTGGTGGAGAAGGGGCTTTAACTTATCAGGGGTCAGGCGCTTGATGTCCACGGGAAACAAACAGTCGTCAAGCCAGGGAGCTTCAAACGGCACGCCCCGCCCGATCATGGGCGTTCCCAGGCAGGCATATTCGAGGAATTTCGGGCCGAGGGTATCCTGCAACCCTCCGGTGGATACGACAAAGCGGCTCTGGCAGGTTTTGTCCACATACGCGTCCCACGGAACGGATTTTCCTTGGTTATGGTAGAACGTAAACGGGTTGCCTTGAAAAGTTTGAATCATTTGAGTCAGTCGCAGACGGTCACAGTAAAGATTCGTAAACGTGTGTTCAAATGGTGCAAAGGGGTCGCGCATGAGCCAGATGCCGCAGAGGGTGCCAGTGTTGGCAAAATCATATTTGGGTTGAACTTTGGCCTTAAGCGGCAGGTCTTCAGGAATCAGGGAATACGGGAAATACAAGTACCGGCTCGGATCGGTATTTTCCATTCGCTGGCGAAAGTGATTGGACGCGTTTACTATCGGGGAAACCGCCAATGCGGGCAAACGCAATCCGGCCGCCATCCAGGAATACTTTGTGGGGCTTTCAAGTGGATTGAGCAGCAGCGGCGGCGCTTCACTGGCCCAGCGGGTTTTTCCCAGGCGAATGGCGATGCCGTTGTACTTTCGGAAGACCACAAATTCGGCTTCACGCGTAAACCAGTGAGGCATGATCCACCAGTCATCGTAAAAGACCGAAAAGTTCCTGCGCCGGGCCAGGATGGGTTTTATGGCCATCAATTCACGTGGGTGCAAACGAGTCAGAATGACATGCGCATCACTCCGCCACACGCGGCGGCGGATCTGTTCAAGGCCGTCCGTGTCCGCATGGCTTTTGAGGGTGAAAACCGCCGCCCCTCGTGGCTTCAGGGCATCAAGTTCCGGCCGGGCATTGCGCGTTCCCTGGTAAATGTTTTCGCCATAAACCCAAATACATTCGTTTAATGAAATTCGTTGCTTGGACATGGACGTGAAATCCTGGACTGTTAACGAACTGTGGCGGCTGATTGAAACACAGCCGATGTCGGTCTGCAACAGCTAGAATCCCGATGCTTTGCCCGAAGGATCGTTTGACGGCGAACGCGAAGCGCGGTAACGTCATCAGTCGTAGCTGAATCCCATGAACCGAATGGTCCGCAAAGTCGGCTGGCGCATTTACCACTTCGTTCACACGAATGGGGTGGTGGCGGATTTCGTTTATTGGGGCGCGTATTACGTGCAGAACTTTTTCCGCGGCCGGCAGTACAAAAAGTTTTCCCAACACCATATCACGCCGGAAGAACTTTTTGCGCACCGCCATCTCGAGTCGTCCGGCAGTCTGGTGGCAGGGGTCACGAATATTTGCAATGCCAAGTGCACCTTCTGCGCTTATCCGAAGGTTGTCGCCAACAAAACCCTTCAGACCGGCGTCATGTCGTTCGAGGTTTTCAAAAAGGCGGTGGACGAATGGGCCGTGCTTGGCGGCCAGAGCCTCGACCTCACGCCCGTGGTCGGCGACCCGCTCGTGGACCCGGGCATCCTGGAAAAAGTGGATTACGCGGTGAATCGCGCCGGACTCAAGGACGTTTATCTGACGACCAATGCGATTCTCATCAACAAAAACGACACTTACAAGAAATTGATTGACCTTGGCATCGCCGCCGTTTTCATCAGCACCCAGGGCGCGAGCAAGGAAGTTTACGAGAAAATTTACGGGGTGAAACATTATGACGAGGCGATGTCCGGCATCCGGAATCTGATGGCCTACAACCGCTCAAAGGGCGAGCCGGCCCGCATTGTCGTCCGCTTCCGCAATCATGAGAAACCGGGCCAGATCATCCGCTCGCCGGATTTCAAAAAAAACATCCAGCCGTTTTTGTCCGAGCGTGTTCGCGTCAATTTCACCGTGGACTTCGACAACTGGGGCGGGACAATCAAGCCGGAGGACATGAGCGGCTCCATGCGGATGCGGAAACTGCCGCCGCTGCTGAACGTGCCGTGCAAAAATCTTTTCAATTTCGCCGTGCGTCACGACGGCAAGGTTCGTCTCTGCGGCTGCCGCCTTACGACCAACGACAACGACGATCTGGTCGTCGGCAACATCAAGGAAAAATCGCTGGTGGAAATTTCCAAAAGCGATGAGGCGTGGGCCATCATCAAGGGCTTTTACGAGGGCAAACGTCCGCATACCTGTCTGGAATGCACGTTCTATCAGCCCATCAACCAACCCTGGTTCGATCGGCGGGTGAAGAACAACGGCGTTGCCTCGGCACCAGAATAGTTCCCGGGCTGCCCGGCGGCATCCGCAATAATGCTGGCGAGCCCCGCGCTTCCACATTAAGCTCCATCCCCGATCATGGATGTCTTTTTTGTCACCGGCGCGGCGGGTTTCATCGGCAGCAACCTGGTAGACCGGCTTTTGCGCGACGGCAAAACCGTTGTCGGTTGGGATAATTTTTCCACCGGCCAGCGCCAGTTCCTCCAGTTGGCGCTGGCGAACCCCCGGTTCAAGCTGATCGAAGGCGACAACCTCGATCTGACCGCCTTGACGAAGGCGATGGCCGGTTGTGACACGGTTTTTCACCTCGCGGCCAACGCCGATGTTCGCTTTGGCCTTGAACACCCGTCTAAGGATCTGCAGCAAAACACCGTCGCCACCTTCAACGTCCTCGAAGCCATGCGCGCCAACGGCATCCGGTGCATCGCGTTCAGCTCCACCGGCAGCGTTTATGGCGAGGCCGATAAAATTCCCACGCCCGAGGATGCGCCGTTTCCCGTCCAGACCTCGCTTTATGCCGCGTCCAAGGTTTCCGGCGAGGGCATGATTTCCTCCTATTGCGAAGGCTTCAAATTCGAGGGCTACATCTTCCGTTTCGTCTCGATTCTCGGCGAACGCTACACGCACGGGCACGTTTTCGATTTTTATCAGCAGCTCCTCGATCATCCCGACCGACTGAAGGTTCTCGGTGACGGCTCGCAGCGAAAAAGTTATCTCTATATCCAGGACTGTGTCAGCGCCATGTTGCATGTCATGAATCTCGGCACGGCCAAAAAGGCGAGACACAGCGTGGAGATCTACAACCTCGGCACGGATGAATATGTTCAGGTGAACCAGTCCATCGGTTTCATCTGCAGCGCGCTGGGTCTGAAACCAAAATTGGAATATACCGGCGGCAACCGCGGCTGGGTGGGTGACAACCCGTTCATCTTTCTCGACACCAAAAAAATTTGCAGCACCGGTTGGAAAACGTCGTTGACGATTGAGCAGGGCATCAAGCGCACGCTGGAATGGCTGCAGCAAAACAAATGGGTTTACGAATCGCGCCCATGAACGTCACCGTCCTCGGTCTCTGGCATCTCGGCAGCGTCACGGCCGCCTGCAGCGCGAAACATTTTCAAGTGGTCGGCTTGGATTTTGATCCGGGCAATGTCGCGAAACTGAACCAGGGGCAGGCCCCGTTGCTCGAACCCGGCTTGAACGAACTCATCGCCGCCGGGCTCGCGGCAAAAAAACTTTCGTTCACGACCGATCCCCAATCCGCCTGCGCGAATGCCGACGTTCTTTGGCTCGCTTATGACACGCCGGTCAACGACAACGATGAATCGGACGTGGAGTCCGTTCTCGCCCATCTCCGCCGCGCCCTGCCGTATCTGCCAAAAGGCGCCTTGGTGTTGATTTCCGCGCAACTTCCCGTCGGCACCTGCGCCCGGCTCGAAAAGGAATTTCCGCAATTTCACCTCGCTTGCTCCCCGGAAAATCTTCGACTCGGCAAGGCAATTGATGCCTTTGAAAAAGCCGAGCGCGTCGTCGTCGGAATTCGCAACGACACAAAAAAGCCCTTGCTGGCAGAACTGTTCACTCCGTTCACTCCGCAAATTTTGTTCATGCGCACCGAATCGGCGGAGATGGTGAAGCATGCCCTCAATTCCTTCCTGGCACTGTCGATCACCTTTATCAACGAGGTGGCGCGATTGGGCGAGCACGTCGGCGCGGATGCCAAAGAGGTTTCCGCTGGCTTAAAAAGCGACCCGCGCATCGGCCCCAAGGCGTATCTCGGCCCGGGTGGTCCGTTTGCCGGCGGCACGCTCGCGCGCGATGTCGTCACGCTCACGAAACTGGCCGAAGCCAAGGGTGAAAACATTTCCGTCATTCCGGCCATCAAGCAAAGCAACGACCTGCATCGCGGCTGGGCATTTCGCCGGCTGCAATCGCGGCTGGGGGATCTGCGCGGCCGGAAAATTGCCGTGCTCGGCCTGACGTACACGACCAACACCGACACGCTTCGCCGCAGCGCCGCCGTGGAATTATGCCGGCAGCTATTGGACGCCGGGGTAAAAGTCAGCGCCTTTGATCCGGCGATAAAAAAACTCCCGCCGGAATTGAGCGCCGTCTCGCTCGCGGCCGACATTCCGGCGGCCTTGGCGGGTGCGGAAGCGGCCGTTATTTGCACCGAATGGCCGCAGTTCCGGCAGGCGAATTGGGCCACGATTGTTCCGCAGATGGGCCAGCCGGTTTTTGTGGACGCCAACCGGTTTCTCGAAAAGGAATTGAAAAACCTGCCCGGAGTCGAACATCTTTCCGTCGGACGTAAATGAAACCATCCCTTCAGGAACGCCGGCCTCCGGTCCGGCTCGTTGCGCAAGTCAATCGTCGCGCCGGGTCGGAGACCGGCGCTCCAGCCCTAGCATGAAACTCAAAGGCATCAACGCGCTCATCACCGGTGGCAGCCAGGGACTCGGCAAGGCCATCGCCGGGCAATTTCTGGCCGAAGGCGCCAATATCGTCCTCTGTGCCCGCAATGAAAAAGATTTGTCCGCCACCTGTGCTGAACTCGCCAAAAAATTTCCGGTGCAAAAGGTTT